>NZ_JAFCUM010000007.1:0-187141 GCF_049896525.1 Flavobacterium sp. DSR3-2 | reverse complement strand
AAAAATCAGTCAATTGATGTAGGTTTAATACTGGGGATTGCTTTGCAACTATTCCCAAGTGATGAATTTGAGCTGCTAAATGAAATAAGAATATTGTTTCCTGCAGATTCTAGAAATGATGATGAAAATATTATCAAAGAATAACAATTCATAGTCATCATAGATATATTTTACTTATGATCATTACAAATCAAGATCTTATCTTTATAGCGATAGATGATTGTTGAACAAAAAAGACCAGTAATGGTCTTTTTTTAATGAAGTGAGATGACAAATGGAAAACAATGAAAAAAATGAAAGAGGGAGACTTACAGATGAACAAGCTTTAAAAATGTTCAAAAAAGAAAATTTAGACCTGACACTTGACCAAGCAAGGATAATCTTGGAATTTATGCGCAAACTAGCGAGTATAACAGTATCTAATTTTTTAAATCAACAAAATGAAACAAATAGCAGACCTTTATGTGAGAGTGAGTACGGACGAACAAGCCGACAAAGGATATTCACAAAGAAACCAAGAAGAAGTACTAAAAAAATACTGCCAGATAAATAATATTGCAGTAAGGGATGTTATTTATGAAGATCATTCTGCCAAAACATTTCTTAGACCAAAGTGGAAATTGTTATTGGTTAACTTAAAAAGATTTAAAAGCAAAACGGATTTACTTTTATTTACCAAATGGGATCGATTCAGTAGAAATGCAGGAGATGCTTATCAAATGATTAGCATCTTAAGAAAACTTGGAGTTGAGCCACAAGCCATAGAACAGCCTTTGGATTTATCTGTTCCTGAAAACAAAATGATGCTCGCCTTTTATTTGGCTGTTCCAGAGGTAGAAAATGATAGAAGGGCGTTAAATGTTTTTCATGGTATGCGTAGAGCAAAGAAAGAAGGAAGATATGTCAGTCAAGCGCCAATAGGATATGCAAATAGATCAAAAGAAGACGGCAGTAAATATATTGCAATTAAAGAGCCTGAAGCATCTATAATGCGTTGGGCATTTAAAGAAATTGCAAAAGGTATTTTTAGCACTGAGGATATTCATCGACTGGCAAGGAAAAAAGGTATAAAAACAGGAAAGCACAGTTTTTGGCTTGCTGTTAGGAATCCTTTGTACTGCGGAAAAATAAAAGTCCCTCAGTATAAGGATGAAGAGAGCTATTTAGCCAATGGACAGCATGAAGCAATTATAAGCGAGGAATTATTTTATAAAGTTCAAGATGTAGTAGACGGAAGAAAGAAAGTAATTCGTGCTAAAGTTGAAACTATTTTAGAGCTTCCTTTAAGAGGGTTTTTAATATGTCCAGTTTGTGGAAAAGTGTTGTCTGGAAGTAAATCAAAAGGGCGTAATAAATATTACGCCTATTACCATTGTTATAAAGGTTGCACCTATCGCTCCAATGCTGATGATGTAAATCAAATGTTTATAAAGGAACTTTTAAAATATGCTCCGAAACGACAATATAAAAAAGTTTATAGTATCATAATTCTAGAAGCTTATAAAGAACAAACAAAGGAAAGGCAAAATGAAAAGGCTCAGTTATTAAAGCAAATAAAGGATTATGAAGGTAGATTAAGTAAGGCTCGAGATTTACTTATGACAAATCAAATTGACTCAGCAGACTACAGAGATATAAAATCTGATTATGGTGAGACATTAGCAAGGCTTCAAGCAAAATACTCAGGAATAGATACTGATCAAGATGATATTGAAAAATTACTTAATCAGGGAATTGAAAATTTGCTTAGGATTCATTCTATCTATGATAATTCTGAACTTGTGGTATGTAGAGATTTGATTGGTTCAATATATCCTGAGAATTTGATATATGATGGAATTGGATTTCGAACCACAAGAATCAATGAAGCAGTACAGCTAATGTACTTGATTAATGGGCAGTTAGAGTCAAATAAAAAAGAGACAAATCAGAATATTTCTAACTTGTCTCTTATGGTGGGCGATGAGGGGTTCGAACCCCCGACCCCCTCGGTGTAAACGAGGTGCTCTGAACCAGCTGAGCTAATCGCCCTAATGCAATTTTAGTTACTTTCGTTTCCGTCATTGCGTTTGCAAATATACGCCCCTTTTCTAGATTTGCAAGGAAAAACCAAAAAAATTATAAAATTTCTGCTACTACAAAGGTGCTGCCTCCAATGTATATAAAATCAGATTTCCCAGCGTTTTCAATTGCTTTTTGATAAGCCTCTGAAACAGAATTGTATACTTCTCCTGTTAATTCAAAAGCTGCTGCTTTTTGTTTTAGAATTACCGCATCCAGTCCGCGAGGAATATTGGGTTTGCAAAAATAATACTTGGCTTTTTTTGGGAATAATGGTAGAATTTCATCTAAATCTTTGTCGTTTACGACTCCTAAAACGATATGTAGATCATCAAATTCTTCTTTTTGTATTTGTTTTAAAACAATTTCTAATCCGTTTTTGTTGTGTGCGGTATCACAAATAACTTTTGGAAATTCATTTATCTGTTGCCATCTCCCTTGAAGGTCTGTGTTTCTTATAACTTGTAATAATCCGGATTTTATGTTTTCTGAAGTAATTATAAATTCCTTTTGGGCATTTAAAACAGTAATAGTCTGTAAAACTGTTTGCTTATTGTGCATCTGATAATCACCAATTAAATCAGAAGGATAGGTTTCTAAAATTAAATCAGAAGCAAAATATATTTTCGAGTTGCATTCTGTAGCTTTATCCAGAAAAACTGGTTTGGTCTCAGGGGTGTATTCGCCAATTACTACTGGAATATTAGGTTTTATGATGCCCGCTTTTTCAAATGCGATGGCATCAAGTGTGTTGCCCAAAAACTGGATGTGATCCATTCCTATATTTGTTATTACTGAAACGAGAGGGGTAATGACATTGGTTGCATCCAGTCTTCCGCCCATTCCTACTTCAATAACGGCGATGTCTATTTTTTCTTTATAAAAATAATCAAAAGCCAATCCAACGGTCATTTCAAAAAAACTCATGTCATTGGATTCAAAAAAACTTTTGTGTTTATTAATGAAATTAGTGACGAATTCTTCAGAAATATCTTTTCCGTTAATTTTAATGCGTTCTCGAAAATCTTTTAGATGTGGGGAAGTGTATAACCCAACTTTATAACCCGCTTCTTGAAGTATGGATGCCAACATGTGTGAGGTCGAGCCTTTTCCATTAGTTCCCGCAACATGAATGCACTTTATTTTCTCCTGTGGATTTTCAAGGTGTGCTAAGAGTAAATGCGTGTTGGTTAAATCTTTTTTGTAGGCCGAAGCGCCCTGAAGCTGGTACATCGGGAGTTGATTAAACATCCAATTTGTGGTTTCCTGATAATTCATTTTTGTAATAAAATAGGGTTGTTTAAAATATTTTTCGATTTTTTTAGTTTAATAGTACATCGAAAAGTATCTTTAGTGCAAAATTGAAATAATTTTTAGAATTAATGATTGAAATACAATAATATTATATGTTTAGTTTTATACAATTACAGGCCGACACCATTACCAACGCTGCTTCAAACGTAGTTATCGAAAAAATTGCTCCAAATACCGAAATATCTACTTTAGGATTTCTTTTGAAAGGCGGTGTGTGGTTGATCCCGATTGGGATTTTATTATTTTACACTTTTTATTTGATCATTGAACGCTATTTGTATGTCAGTAAAGCATCTAAAATTGATACTCTTTTGATGCGTGATGTACGCGATAATTTAAATTCCGGAAATCTTGATTTGGCTCGATCTATTGCAGAACGAAATAGTAGTGCCTCAGGCAATATTATCAAGGAAGGAATTTTGGTTATTGGCAGACCTATTATCGAAATTGAATCCAATATGGATCGTGCTGCCGATATCGAAATTGGAGAAATGGAAAAGCATCTAGGCCATCTGGGACTTATTGCCGGAATTGCGCCCACGTTAGGGTTTATTGGAACAATCTCAGGAGTTATAAAAATATTTTACAGCATTTCGGTAACTGAAAATATTAGTATCGGTAATATTTCCGGAGGATTGTATGAAAAAATGATCAGTAGTGGTGCTGGATTAATTGTTGGAATTATCGCCTACAGCGGGTATCATTTATTAAACGGCAAGATTGATAATTTTGCTTTAAAAATTCAAAAACAAATATTAGAGTTTGTAAATATTATTCAAAGATCGTAACATGTCTATAAAACGTAAAAGAAGATTTCATGCCGAGGTCGCGACTTCTTCATTAAGTGATATTATGTTTTTTCTGTTGTTGTTTTTCTTGATTATATCAACCTTGGCTAATCCTAATGTTATCAAGATGACGTTGCCAAAAGCACAATCCAACGAGAAGACAAACAAGCAATACATTAGCTTATCCGTTACTGAGGATAAAAAATTCTACATTGACAAACAGCCTGTTTCATTTGAAGAACTAGAAACTACGCTGATGTCTAAGATGAATACAGAAAAGGATCAAACGGTTATTGTTCGCATTCCATTCAATTTGCAAGTACAAGACTTAGTCGATGTACTGCAAATAGGAGTGAAGAACAATCTGAAGTTTGTGATTGCTACCAGTCCCAAGTAAGGCATTGCTTGTTTTTACGAAGCAATTCTTTATTTGGGCGTGACCACAATAGGAAAAGGGGCTAATCAACTTTATGCTGATTAGCCCCTTTTCATATTGCGGTCGGGCTATCCGCAGTACTTCGGTACTTGCTGCTATCCCTCACGCAGATTCGTGATCTGCCAGATTATTTGCGATGACAAGAATAGTTACTGTTTACAAAAAACTACTACTCCTAATTGTTTTAATTCAAATTGAAATTATAAACAATCTTTCCGACTTGTTTTTCCGGAGCATCGCTGCTGGCATCCCATCTCGTATTCATAGCAGCAATTCGGGCTTGGTCTAGTAAACATTTTGCGGTATTAGTGGTTCCTTTTACACCGGCAACAGCATTTACAGTCCTTCCAGATCTATCTACCGATACTTCAACAACAACTTTTCCTTGTTCATTACACGTGTATTTTGGCGCGGGTTTAGAAACTGCTTTTCTGTTTCCTAACGAATATCCAACGCCGCCGCCAGAACCACTCCCTGTTCCGCCGCCGCTTCCGGAGCCATAGCCGCTTCCAGTTCCTATTCCGGTTCCAGTGCCGTTTCCTCCACCTGTTCCTCCACCAGAACCACCTGTTCCATAATAACCGTTAGAACTTAAGCTTCCGTTAGATTTTCCTTTGTTCCCAGCTGTTTTATCATCCCCGTCACCGCCTTTATTGGATCCTTTCATGATGCTGGATAAAGCATCATTGGTATTGTTAGAAACTTTAGGTTTTACAACCACGGGTTTTGTTTCTTCTTTTACGACTACTGTTGGTTTTTTAGTCTTTTCTTTCGTCGGAATCACGACACTTTCCTCGCTGCTGTTTTCTTGCGATAAAATAGCTTCGTCCGGAGTTGATTTTGCAGGCGTTTGTCTGGTTTGGTTTTTTACTTCCAAAATTTCACTCTTATAATCTGCTCCAGAACCGAAATCGCTGTCGCCAAAATTCACAGTAACGCCACCGCCACCTCCGCCACCGGCAAGTTCATCCATGTTTGCAGGAGGCCAAAATCGGATGAAAAATAATATCAACAACATTGTCGCATACAAAAGAATGGATAGTGCTAAGGATTTCTTTTGATCTGATGAAATGGTGGAACTCATTTGTATTTTAAATTTTAAAAAGTGTATTACTAAAAAACGTTGAAAAGTACTAAAAATTGTTAAGAGTAAAAAGCTACTTCCGGAATATAAATAAGATCGCTTTCGCTTAAAACTAAAAATAAGAAAAGGGATTAAATAGACTATAAAATCTGCTTAATCCCAGTTCCGATAAATATTAAAGAATAATCCGTTGGGTAATATTAATAAAAATTTAGATTAATTTTAAATAAAAAAATTGAACTACATAGAAACATAGAAAAAAAAAGTCAGATAGCCCAATTCTTGGTTTCACCTAGCTATGGTTTTTACTAAAAAAGTGAAACGCCTTTGATAATGTGAAAATCTATGTTTCTATATGGTTAAAAATTTAAACAAATTGAATTACACCCAACGGGTTAAAGAATACTATTTTAATTTAAGTTAGCTGTTTTAGTGCGATTTCAAAAGCAGTGGCACTAATATTAGTTTTACTTGGATTTAAAGCATGCGTTTTTTCGATTGCTTTTTTGATGATTTCTGAGGTGTCTTGGAATATAGCTTCATCTGTCATTTGTACTTTCTTTTCCATAAAGTAAGCAAAAACACGAGCCATCCCACAATTAGAAATAAAGTCAGGAATCAAACTCACTTTATGATCTACATCTTCCATAATTGGACCGAAAAATATTGCTGCGTCGGCAAAAGGTACATTCGCACCACAGGAAATTACTTCAAGACCATTTGCAATTAAGCTGTCAATTTGTGATTGAGTGACCAATCGGGAAGCGGCACACGGAGTGAATATTTCAGCACCGATTGTCCATATTTTTTGATTGATTTCTTCAAACGGAATCATGTTTTCGGCAACCAGTTTGTTTCCGTCTTTGGCTATAAATAAAGCTCTAATTTCTTCGAAAGAGAATCCTTCTTCATTTATTAATCCACCATCTCTGTCGATAATACCAATTACTTTAGCACCCATCTCGGCTAAGTAAAATGCGGCAGCTGACCCTACGTTTCCAAAACCTTGAACGATTGCTTTCTTTCCTTTCACATCTCCACCATAAATCGTGTAATAATTACGAACGGCTTCAGCAACACCATAACCGGTAATCATATCGGCAACAGTATATTTTTTGGAAACATCGGGTGAGAATTTTGGATTTTCAATCACCTTCACCACACCTTGACGTAACTGCCCAATTCTGTTGATTTTATCTGCTTCGGTCGGTTTGAAATGTCCGTTAAAAACACCTTCTTGGGGATGCCAAACTCCACATTCCTCCGTCATAGGAATTACTTCATGAATTTCATCTACATTCAAATCGCCGCCAGTTCCGTAGTAACTCTTTAATAAAGGAGAAACGGCTTTATACCAACGTTGTAAAACGCCTTTTTTTCTTGGATCATTCGGATCAAAATTAATTCCAGATTTAGCGCCTCCAATTGCAGGTCCAGAAACCGAAAATTTCACTTCCATGGTTTTTGCCAAAGACAAAACTTCATTCATATCCAACCCTTTTCTCATACGAGTACCACCACCGGCAGCGCCACCACGTAGCGAATTAATGACTGTCCATCCTTCAGCTTCCGTTTCTGTATCTTTCCAATGGAAAACTATTTCAGGTTCTTTATTTTCGAATTTCTTTAATAAATCTTTCATTTGTTGCGATATGTTTAATTTTGGCAAATATAAAAAATAGAATAATGTGAATTATCTATTTTTAATTTTATTTAGGAGAATAAATAGTTCCAGAACTGTGATCTTCTTTTGCTCCTGTAACGCTATTCAAAACATTGATTTCTCCGCGTAATTTTAAAACACCGAGTAATGCAAAAATCAACGCTTCTTTGAATTCCAATATTTTAGCTGAAGGAATTATGATTTTCATTTCTGGTAAATGGTACTGAATTCTCTCGATGAGAAAATCATTGTAAGCGCCACCGCCAGTTATGAAAAGGCTGCCGTTTTTATTTGGCAAAGCCAAAGTAATTTGCAAAGCCACGTGTTCCGTGAAAGTGTATAATTTGTCTTTTATTGGAATAAAATAGCTTTCGAAAATAGGCAAAATAGTTTCTTTTACAAATTCGAAACCCAATGATTTAGGATGTTTTTTTTGGTAATAATCCAAATCATTTAATCCATTTAATAAATCTTCGTTACAAATTCCGGTTCTTGAAATACTGCCTTTGTCATCATAATCCAATCCCAATTGATTGGCATAAAAATTTAAAACAGTGTTCACAGGTGAAATATCAAAGGCGATTCTTTTGTTGTTTTGTTCAAAAGATATATTCGAAAAACCACCTAAATTCATGCAGTAGTCATACTCAGGAAATAAAATTCGATCACCAATAGGAACCAAAGGCGCGCCTTGACCGCCCAGTTGTACATCCTGAGCCCGAAAATCACAAACTACCGTTTGGTTAATTAAGCGAGCAATTTCAGGCAAGTTGCCAATTTGTAAAGTAAATCCGTTTTGTGGTTGGTGTAAAATAGTGTGTCCGTGTGAACAAACGGCGTCGAGATTTTTTATTTCGTATTTTTTAATAAAACTTGAAATAATCGTACCCAAAAGTTGCGTATAGTCTTGATTCAATTGCTCTAGTTGAGTTTTAGAAAAATCGACGGCTATTTTTAATTTGTTTAACCAATCGGTTGTATAAGAAATAGTTTCAGATTCTTGGATTTCAAATTCCCACTTATTATTTTTTACAGTAAAGACAATGTGTGCCAAATCTACGCCGTCCAGCGAAGTTCCGGACATGACTCCTATTATAGTATAGTTTTCTTTAAACATAGGCTAAATTTACGAAATCGTTTGAAATCTGATATTTAATAATTACTTTTGAGGACAAATTTAAGAACAATTAATTTACAATTAAAATATGGATTTTAATCTAACCGAAGAGCATTTAATGATTCAGCAAGCCGCTAAAGATTTTGCAGTAGCAGAATTATTACCGGGCGTAATTGAACGTGATGAACATTCAAAATTCCCAACTGAGCAGGTGAAAATGATGGCCGATCTAGGTTTTATGGGAATGATGGTAGATCCTAAATATGGTGGATCTGGTTTGGACAGCATCTCTTATGTTTTGGCAATGACAGAAATTGCAAAAGTTGATGCTTCGGCAGCTGTAATCATGTCAGTAAATAACTCTTTAGTTTGTGCTGGTCTTGAAAAATATTGCAGTGAGGAGCAAAAAATGAAATATTTAGTGCCGCTTGCCAAAGGGGAAGTGATTGGTGCTTTTTGTTTGTCAGAGCCAGAAGCGGGAAGCGATGCGACTTCGCAAAAAACGACAGCTATTGACAAAGGCGATCATTATTTGTTGAATGGAACTAAAAACTGGATCACTAATGGGTCAACTGCATCTACTTATTTAGTAATTGCCCAAACGGATATTGAAAAAGGACACAAAGGAATTAATGCTTTTATCGTAGAGAAAGGTTGGGCTGGATTTGATATAGGTCCAAAAGAGAAAAAAATGGGAATTCGTGGAAGCGATACGCATTCGTTAATGTTTACGGATGTAAAAGTTCCTAAAGAAAATAGAATTGGTGCCGACGGATTTGGATTTGCTTTTGCAATGAATGTTTTAAACGGCGGAAGAATAGGAATTGCCTCACAAGCGTTAGGAATTGCAACTGGTGCTTATGAAATTGCATTGAAATATTCGCATGAGAGAAAAGCCTTTGGAAAAGAAATTTTTAACCATCAGGCAATTGCTTTTAAACTGGCTGATATGTACGTCAAAGTAACTGCAGCAAAATTATTGGTGATGAAAGCGGCTTGCGAAAAAGATGAAGGTAAAGATATTGCGCATTCTGGCGCGATGGCAAAATTGTACGCCTCAGAAATTGCTTTAGAAGTTGCCAATGAAGCCGTTCAAATTCACGGTGGAAACGGTTACGTAGCAGAATATCATGTGGAACGTATGATGCGTGACTCTAAAATTACTCAAATTTATGAAGGAACTTCTGAAATACAACGAATCGTAATTTCAAGAGGATTAGTTTCGTAAATAAAACAAAATAATTATAGAAATCCTTTCTAATTTCGGTTGGAAAGGATTTTGTTTTTTTAATATATTTACGGAAAGAATTTTTTTAGACACTATTAAATTTAAAAGGCAATGCGGAGTTGATTGCGACTATTTTAATTTTAAACCGAAGAACTCCGTTGTTTGGCGCTGCAGTGTGTTACGAAAATGCGGTTAATTCAATTTTTGTTACTCTGTTTGTATTTAAAAAGGAAGTAAAAATGATGGTGGTGCACTTTTTATTTCGGCACTAATTACCTTTCTTTGTTGTGTTATTTTAGCTTTTAAGGATAGAGATAATGTAATGAATTTTTGAATTAAAATATAAATATGCTAATACCTTCCATTAATAATAGTTTAAGAGAACTAATTGATTTGCTGAATCAATTGTCTCAAAAAGAATATTCCAGTTCTTGTGCGGAATTGAGTAATGCCACTATTGGGGAGCATACCAGACATAT
This sequence comes from Flavobacterium sp. DSR3-2, assembly GCF_049896525.1. NCBI lineage: Bacteria > Pseudomonadati > Bacteroidota > Flavobacteriia > Flavobacteriales > Flavobacteriaceae > Flavobacterium > Flavobacterium sp. DSR3-2. Next base: position 176,971 of record NZ_JAFCUM010000007.1, on the reverse strand, counting down.
TCTTGAGATGTTTCAATGCTTAGAAAATCAATATGATTCAGGTCTTGTAAATTATGATAAAAGGGAACGAAACACTCGTATTCAAACAGATACCGCTTTTGCTATTGAAAATATTGTTTCGATTCAACAAAATTTAGACAAAAAAAATAAAAACCTCGAGCTGTTACAAATCATTGACGGAGAGGAGATTCGAATTGAAAGCAACTATTTTAGAGAATTATTGTATAATCTGGAACATTGCATTCATCATCAGGCGCTTATAAAAGTGGCTATTTTGCAATGTGAAACAGTGACAATTGATCCTAATTTTGGCGTTGCGCGCTCCACAATAGAATATAGAAATCAATGTGCACAGTAAGTTTTGTGGCAACGAATGGTAAAATTATCATTACCTCCAATCGGGATGAAAAAACGGTACGACCGAGCGCAATACCACCAAATAATTATATCGTAAACGGAAAAAATCTTATTTTTCCAAAGGATCCAAAAGCCGGAGGAACTTGGTTTGTTGCAAATGCGGATGGAATAATTTTGGTGTTATTAAACGGTGCTGATGAAAAACATGAAGTAAAACTTCCGTATCGAAAAAGTCGTGGTTTAATTGTTTTAGATCTGATTAGCAGCTTTTCGCCAAAGGATTTCTGGACCGAAATTGATTTGGAAAACATAGAACCTTTTACTTTAGTTTTGTTTCAAAACAATGCGCTTTTTCAATTGCGCTGGAATGGAGAAGAAAAGCAAACAACTCCTCTTGATGTTCATCACAATCATATTTGGTCTTCCTCAACTTTGTATTCGCAATCGGTTCGTGAAAAACGAGCCAATTGGTTTCATGCTTTTATGGATGATAATTCTGAAATTTCCGAATCAAAAATACACAATTTTCATCGTTACACCGAAGAAGGAAATGATGAAAACGGTTTGGTTATCAATAGAAATGACGAGATGAAAACGTTGAGTATCACGCAATCGGTTATTGAAAAAAATAAAGTAGCTGTATTGCATTACGATTTAATTGCACAGCAGGATTTTTCGACCTCATTTATCACTGTTTAAAGAACTTAATTTGACCCGAGTTATGACGAACAGGCGAAGCAAACTACTTTTTCATAAAATTACGCATTGGGAATATTGGCCTTTCCAGATTGTTTACATTCCTATTTATTTTCTTTGGTCCTATTATTCTATCAAGGCAAAATCTATTTTTTTCTTTAACGCTTCAAATCCAACCATAAAAAATGGCGGTTTTATGATGGAGTCCAAAAAAGAAATTTATGATTTGATTCCACAACAGTATTATCCAAAAACGGAATTAATAAAAGAAGGAACTGCTCTGGAAAAAATTTTAAATTTGATTGAAGTAGCACAAATTAAGTATCCTTTGATTGCAAAACCGGATATTGGACTGCGAGGATCTGCAGTAAAAAAAATCAATTCGATTACCGATTTAAAAGAATATGCTAATAAAGCAAATTTTGATTACGTAGTGCAGGATTTAATTCCTTACGAGAACGAAATTGGAATTTTCTATGTGCGTTATCCTCATGAAAAAGTGGGCAAAATTACAGGAATAGTTTCTAAAGAATTTTTGATTATAACCGGAAACGGTTTCTCTACCGTAGAAGAATTAATCAAAGAAAATCCGCGGTACGAAATGCAGTTAAAGGTTTTAAAACAGGAATACGGTAAAAAACTACTTGATATTCTTCCAAAAGGAGAAAAACTAAACTTGGTGCCTTACGGAAATCATGCAAGAGGCGCAAAATTCATTGACGGAAGTCATTGGGTAACCCCGAAATTGACACAAACCATCAACGAAATGTGCTTACAGATTCCGGGTTTCTACTTTGGGAGATTGGATGTGATGTACCATACAGTTGAAGAATTAGAACAAGGATTACACTTCTCGATTGTGGAGTTAAATGGTGCCGGAAGCGAGCCCACGCATATTTATGACCCAAAACATTCTTTGTTTTTTGCATGGAAAGAACTCGCGCGTCACATTACGTATATGTATGAAATCAGCGTTGCAAATCATAAAAATGGTGTTCCCTATTTACTGCACAAAGACGGGATGAAGGAATATATAATGCACTTGGAACAAAGCAATAAAATTATAAATTTCTAAAATAATGAAAGCATTAAAGAACATTTTTGTTGGTTTTTTAATAAGCTTTATTGGTTCGATACCGTTGGGATATTTGAATGTTATTGGTTTTGAAATCTATATAAAACTAGGGATGAACAGTTTGATTTTCTTTTTGTTCGGCGTCATTTGCGTGGAAATGTTTGTGATTTATTTCACTTTGATTTTTGCAAAGCAATTGGTCAACAATAAAAAATTAATGAAGTTTATTGATTTTTTTGCCGTTTTCTTTCTGTTGGTTATAGGCTATTCTTTTTACGCCAGTGCCAATCAAACAACGGAACAGCAAGGTGTGTTTGAAAAATATGCAATGTATTCTCCGTTTCTAATCGGTGTTTTTTTGAGTGGGATCAATTTTCTTCAAGTGCCATTTTGGACCGGTTGGAATCTGTATTTGATTAATGGGAATTATATTTCCATTGTAAATAAACTCAAACTGTATTATATTGCAGGGACTTTAATAGGCACATTCGCGGGAATGCTGACTTTGGTTTTGATATTAAACACGTTATCTCAAAACACAACCAGCTTTTCTAAATATGTAATTCCTGTTGTGATTCCGTTGTTTTTTGTAGTTTTAGCCTTTGTTCAAATTATTAAAGTGTACAAAAAATATTATCGAAAAAGAATCTGAATATATAAGTTTAACGCTAATGCATAGCTGTCTTTATTAACCAAAATCTGCTTTAATTATGAAAAAAGTTTTTCTGTTACTTCCATTTCTTTTCTTGTGTTGCAAACCAATTTCGTCGATTGTAAATGAGACTGCAACAAGTGAACCGTTGTCAATTGCATATAGAATAAAAGAAAATGACGTTGCTAAAACATTGAAATATTTAGCTTCGGATGACTTAGAAGGCAGAGAAACAGGAAAAGCGGGAATGGTCAAGGCTGCGGATTATTTAGAACAATTTTTTAAGGATAACAATGTAAAACCGTATTTCAAATCGTATCGTGATACGTTATCAACTTTTAAGGAAACGGCCTTCAATGTTGTAGGTGTTGTTGAAGGAAATGACCCAGTTCTAAAAAATGAATTTATAATTTTAAGCGCGCATTACGATCATATTGGTTTGGATAAAAAAGGGGTGAATGGAGATTTTATAAATAATGGTGCCAATGATGATGCTTCAGGAACAACTGCAGTTGCTGAAATGGCCAAATATTTCAGTATCGCCAAAAATAATAAACGCAGCATTCTTTTTGTGTTTTTTGCAGGAGAAGAAAAAGGCTTATTGGGTTCTAAACATTTAGCGAAAAAACTGAAAGCACAAGATTTTAAATTGTATGCCCAGTTCAATATTGAAATGATTGGTGTGCCGATGAAAAGGGATTATCTAGCGTACATTACCGGTTTTGATAAGTCGAATATGGCGGGAAAAATCAACGAATACACAGGAAAAAACACCATTGGTTTTCTTCCAAAAGAAGCCGAATATAAATTATTTTACAGATCAGATAACTACTCTTTTTACGAACTTTTTAAAGTGCCTTGCCAATCTGTGAGTACTTTTGACTTTGAAAACTTTGAGTTTTATCATCATGTTTCGGATGATTTCAGTGCTATGGATATTCCGCACATGACTTCTTTCATTCAAGAATTATTACCGGCTGTTACTAAAATGGCAAACACACCAACTAAGGAAATCATAATGCTTAAATAGTTAAAGAAACCGCCTGATTCATATCGTAAGCCAAAATTAAATAATCATTGTTGTTGAATTGAAAATCCCCAATAATGGTCCATTTTAGTTTTTCGGTATGTGCTTTGGTGGATGGAATATTGATTTTATTGATAAAAGTCAATCCCAATGGGTATTTATAAAGCATGTGTGTTCTCATGAATTCGAACAGCGGCGTAATCAAACCTTTTCCACGATATTTCTTGTGAATACAAATGGGTCCATATTGAAAACTATTGGTTGTGGTGATGTCAAAATCTAAAAAGGTCAGTTCGGGAAACAACGAACTCATGTAATTAAAAATGGGCCATTGTTTGAAAAAATCCCAACTTCCCGTAAAAACATAAGCAATGATTTTGTCATTGTCTTTGGCAATAAATAATTCTGATTTTTGAATAACTTCGGTTAGTTGCTCAATTGTAAATGGCGTCGTAACAAAGCCGGAAGCTTTTTCTTTTTCGGATAAATTAGCAACAAGATACAATTCCTGTAATGCTAATACGCCATCAATGTCGCTCATTTTTGCAATTTCTAATGGTATGCTTTCTATCATTTTCTTGGAATTGAGATGTTAATTTACTTTGCCAAAAATAAGTAAAATTACAGGAAACTTTAATTTTTATTAGATCAAGAATCCTTTGTGTAAAGCATTAGTTTTTTATCGTTTTTGTTTATTTTTGCTCTATGAAAAATATTATCATCACAGGGACAAGCAGGGGAATAGGATTTGAGTTGGCATTGCAATTTGCCAACGCGGGACACCAAGTATTAGCGATTTCCAGAAAAATTCCTCAAGCTTTATTGGGTAACGAAAATATTACGTGTCTTTCTGTTGATTTATCCAGTGAATCTGAATTGGAGAAAGTAAGCGATTTTCTTTCCAAGTCTTGGAAAAAAATTGACGCAGTCATTCATAATGCGGGAAGTTTATTGTTGAAATCCTTTTCAGAAACCACTCAGGAAGATTTCGAAAACATCTATAAAGTCAATGTTTTTGGAGTTGCTAATTTGACCCGAATTTGTTTGCCTTTTCTACAAAAAGGAAGCCATGTCGTAACGATAAGTTCTATGGGCGGAATTCAGGGAAGTTTGAAGTTTGCCGGACTTGCTGCTTACAGTTCGAGTAAAGGAGCCGTTATTACATTATCAGAGTTGTTAGCTGAAGAATACAAAGAGCGTGGGATTTCTTTCAATGTTTTAGCTTTGGGTTCGGTGCAAACTGAAATGCTTGCTGAAGCTTTTCCAGGCTATCAAGCGCCAATAAGTGCGAGTGAAATGGCAAATTATATTTATGATTTTACTTTGACCGGAAATAAATATTTCAACGGCAAAGTGTTGCAAGTTTCTTCTACAAATCCATAACTTAGAGTTATAAGTTTTAAGTTATGAATTATGAGTGAAAGTATTGTAAAAACAAAGAGTTTTGAGTTGGCAATTAGAGGTGTGAATTTTTATAAATACTTGGTCGCTGAAAAGAAAGAATATATTATGAGTAAACAATTTTTGCGATCCGTTACTTCAGTTGGTGCAAATGTCCGTGAAGCTGTAAATGCGCAAAGCAAGCCTGACTATATTCATAAGTTGTCAATAGCCCAGAAAGAATGTGATGAATCTCTTTATTGGTTAGAACTTTTAAAAGAAACCAATTATATTTCCGAGTTAAAATTTGAATCGATTTGCCAACAAAATAATGAAGTTTTGAAAATTATACGAAGTATTATAATAACCTCTAAAAAAAACTCATAACTCATAATTCTTAACTTATAATTTGCAATTGTTTTGAGCGAAACCTTAGCCAGATACATTCCAGAGCATGCGGTAAAACCCGTTTTCGAACTTATTGTTGCCAATCAAGTGCATCTTAAGATTGTCAACGAACGACAGACGCGTCATGGTGATTATCGAAAAGGTTTGAACGGAAAGCATGAAATCACGGTAAATTCAAATCTTAATAAATACAAGTTCTTGATTACGTTAATTCATGAAATCTCGCATTTGGTGGCTTTTGAAAAATTTGGGCGACAAATCAAACCGCATGGGAATGAGTGGAAATATTCTTTTCAACGATTGATGATTCCTTACATTCGACCAGAAATTTTCCCTAATCATTTATTGCCTTTACTGGCGAGACATTTCAAAAATCCAACAGCCAGCAGCGATACTGATGCTACTTTGGCTTTGGCACTGAAACAATTTGACCAGCAAAATGATAAAAATTATGTATTTGAAATCCCTTATGGAAGTGTTTTCCGAATCCAAAACGGAAAGATTTTTAAGAAAATAGCAGTAAGAACGAAGCGTTTTGAATGTCTCGAAATGAGTTCCGGGAAAACCTATTTATTTAATCCAAATGCTGAGGTCGAGCTGTTGAAATCAAGCTAGCTTTTTACTTTTTTAAATACGCTTCACGTAGTTTTTGGGATGTATAATAATTCTATAAAAACCTCATTATTAATTGCTTATTTTGCTACTTTAAAAGGAAAAAGGTTTTTTACGATAATTCTATGTAAATTTTATCTTATATTTACAGTGCTGTCTCTACTTCACATAAAAGAATATAATTATGAAAAATCTACTATTCCTATTCGCAACTATGCTCATATTGTCTAAAGTTTTATCATTTTAGTTAATAGAAATATGAAAAATGCATTCATTTGTTTCGTATTTATCTTTATACCTTTTTTGATAAACGCACAAGAAACTGCAGAAACCGCAATCGTCAATCCAAAAGGGAATTGGTATTTTGGTGCAGAAATGGGTTCGAATACCATAACCTCTTTCAAGCTAGGGGAGCCCAATAAATCATTTCAGGGAGGAGTTTTGGCAGAATATTATACTGGGAGGCATTGGAGTTTGAGTGGACGAATTAAATATTTTGAAACCGGAGTTTCATTTTACAAACCAGATACACATAGTGGAAGTTGGTTTGATTTGGGTAGCGATGCGTATTCTGGTATTTTTAAGGGAGCCGTTGTTTCTATTCCTGTAGCTATAAAATGGGAGTTTAGAATTTTTAAAAACCTTAGCGGAAGTTTGAAAATGGGGTATGCGCACAGTTTTGAAACCAAAAGTAGTTATACCAATTACTCTAAGAATTTAAAAACTGACTATCCGAAAAATTATGGAAGTTCAATTTCAGGATTGGGTTTAAATTATTTTTTGAACAATAAAACTGCGATCTATGTTGATTTTGAAACCTATTTTGGTGGACGAAAAGCAAAAATACCAGCGCTTATTTTTGACAATGATCAACATGTTATGAATAATCTAATCAACATTGGTGTAAAACATGACTTTAAAAAATAGATATATGCAAATACAATTATTTGTTTCGTATTTATCTCTGTCTAAAATCATTGTCAGCAAAAAATCATTTTGGATTACGTAGTTGCGTATTAAACCTTTGTCAAATATATTGTTGCTGTTGATGAAAAAAGAGCATTTGATTTAGAGTGTTTTTACTCTTTCAAATACGCTTCCCGTACTTTTTTGAATAAATTTGAAGAATAAACAAAGGCCACAACAGCCTCATTATCGGTTCTGAAAATTTCTTCTTTGTTTCCTTCCCAGGCTTTTAAACCATCTTTCAGGAATAGAATTTTCTCTCCAATTTCCATCACGGAGTTCATATCATGCGTGTTTATAACCGTAGTGATATTGTATTCTTCGGTGATTTCTTTGATAAGATTATCAATCAAAATAGCTGTATTAGGATCTAAACCAGAGTTGGGTTCATCACAAAATAAGTATTTGGGATTGTTTACAATGGCGCGGGCAATAGCAACGCGTTTTTGCATTCCGCCAGAAATTTCCGAAGGTAATTTTTTGTGTGCTTCTGTTAGATCAACTCTTTTTAATACAAAGTCAACGCGCTCCTGAATTTTTTTATTATTGTCTTTGGTGAACATTCGTAACGGAAAACCAACATTTTCCGCCACAGTCATGGAATCAAACAAAGCGCTTCCTTGAAAAACCATTCCGATTTCAGTTCGTAATTCTCGTTTCTCATCCGGATTTAATTCGGAGTAAATTCGGCCATCAAATGAAATAGTTCCAGATTCTGGAGTATGAATGCCTAAAAGGCTTTTTAGTAGAACCGTTTTTCCAGATCCACTTTGTCCAATTATCAGATTCGTTTTTCCAGTTTCAAAAACCGTTGAAATACCTTTAAGAATTTTGTTTCCGCCAAACGATTTTTCTATATTTTTTACCTCTATCATGATCCTAGTAACAACTGTGTTAATATATAATTGAAAAGTATTATGGAAACCGATGTCCAAACAAAGGATACAGTGCTGGCTTTACCTACCTCGAGTGCGCCACCTTTCATGTAATAACCATGAAAAGAAGGGATTGTGGCTAATAGCATCGCAAAAATTAATGTTTTGATAAAAGCGTAAACAATATGAAACGGAATAAAATCCATTTGGGTTCCATTTATAAACTCAGCGCTTGAGATAAAACCGCCATATACTCCAGCCATCCAACCGCCCAAAACTCCCAAGAACATTGCGATTCCTATCAGGAACGGGTATAGTAACAAAGCTATTATTTTAGGGAAAACAAGGTAGTTTAAGGAATTTACTCCCATCACTTCTAAGGCGTCGATTTGTTCCGTAACCCGCATTGTCCCTATGCTGGAAGTGATAAAAGATCCCATTTTTCCGGCCATAATAACGGAGATAAAAGTGGGAGCAAACTCTAATACTACCGATTGTCGCGTAGCAAAACCAATAAGATATTTTGGAATTAAAGGATTGGTTAAATTAAGTGCTGTTTGAATGGCAACAACACCTCCAACAAAGAAAGAAATGAAGGCAACTATACCAAGAGAATCTATGATCAAATCATCAATTTCTTTAAAAATTAGCTTTTTCATTACAGACCATTTTGTCTGTTTGTTGAAAATTTCTTTAAGCATTAGAAAGTATCTTCCTATTTGCGTTATATAGCGGATGAGCATCATAAGTTTTTCAATTATGGGCTAAATTACAAAAAATGTCAGGAGTTATCCTTTTGATTCAGGAGTTTTTGATTTTTAAAGTTAAAAATGCTTTTCCTTCATTTTCTTCAGCCGATAGTTGCGAATGAATTTTGCTTGTTCTGTGGTTACTAGCAAAGGAGTTTTAGCCGTTTTAGCTTTCCAGAAACCTTTGATATAATCGAAAAAGAGTAATGGTTTTTTTTTCATCATCGCCAGTTTTGCTGAAGCGATACAGGTGATAAGAAACCCGTAACCTAAAGTGTAAAATGCCTCGCCTTGTTTGTAACGGGCCGTTTTGTTGTAGTTTGCTCCAGTTGGTTTTAAATGTTTCACGATTAATGAAGCATCCGTAACCACTTTCCATCCATGAAATTTTGACAATAATTCATCAACGGTATCCCAACCCATAGCGGGTTTTAAATTCCCTATCTGCTCGAAACATGCTTTTCTGTAGGCTTTGAAGGCACCACGGATATGGTCTTTATCGGTAAGATTTTCTAAAATCCATTTGCCGTTTTTTTCAATATAAGCAAATCCGCCAGCCATCCCTATCGAAGGATCTTTTTCGAAAATGGTTAAGATAGTTTCAAAATAATTGTTGGGTAGAATCAAGTCGGCATCCAGTTTTACGATAATGTCATACTCTTTATCCAATGTTTCATACCCTTTTTGAAAAGCCTGAATGACTTTGCTTCCCGGCAAATGAATCGCTTCGGAGGTTTTATTTACCAAAGTTATAAACGGATTTTCTTTAGCGAAAGCAGTTACTATTTCGGCAGTTTTATCCGTAGAATTGTCATTGACAACAACAACTTTTTTGGGTAAAACGGTTTGCGAAATCAAAGAATTTAAAGTTAAAGCGATAAATGCTTCCTCGTTATGCGCCGGAATGACGATATAATAATTCATTATTTTATTTTTTCGGCGTAAACGATGTAATATCTTGGGGTGAATTTTCGTAATAGTGGTCGGATACCAAATTTGTTAACGGGATTGGTCCATTTTTCTCTGTCGATTATTTTCCAGCCGGTTTTCTCCAAAAGCCAATCGAGTTGCCAATCTTCAAATTCGTGGTAATGTCTGTCCCACATGTCCGTTTTACTGCGGTAAGCTGGTGAAAACCACAAACGCAATGGAATAGAAATAAAAAGTTTATCAGATTTGATTTCACTTAAAATGGTGAAAGGATTCAGTAAATGTTCGAAGATTTCGAAAGCAGTTACTACATCCTTTTTTTCATTTGAAAATACGGACTGGTCCAAATCTAAATCTTCTCCAGTTGTATTAGAAACGGAAAATCCCTCGGATTTCATGATTTTAGAAAAAGGATTTTCAACACCTAAATCTAATATGGTCTCCGATGTTGAGACATGTTTTTTTAGGAATTCTAAAGTGTGTTTGAATCTTTTATTGGGAAACGTTTTTTCGTACATGTTTTTTGGATTTTGCCGCAAGGGCACAAAGGCACAAATATAGTAATAAATGTGTTTTTTGGCATTGTTTTTTAGCCCGGATGGGAATGAAAATCCCGGAGCTTCAGAATGTAGTTTTTCAAGGTACAAAAAGCGACTAAAAGAAGCTTTCTTGTACCTTGGAAAAACAAATTTTGTAGTGAGGAATTGCAATGTACAGCCGGATTAGCTCTTCAATAACATATTCTAAAAGAATTAATATCGATATATAAAGGCATTGATGTTCATTCCTGCTCCAACAGAAGCGAAAATCATTACATCACCTTTGTGTATTGTTTGATTTTCAATTTCGCCGCGAATTAACAAGTCAAAAAGCGTTGGGACGGTAGCCACACTGCTGTTTCCCAGTTCATGGATGCTCATGGGCATAATGTCTTTAGGAACAGATCTATCGTATAATTTATAAAAACGTTGGATTATCGCTTCATCCATTTTTTCGTTGGCCTGATGGATTAGAATTTTTTTCACGTCGTCAATGCCAAGTCCGCTTTTGTCCAAACAACTTTTCATGGCTGCGGGAACTTGATTTAATGCAAACTCATATATTTTGCGTCCGTACATTTTTATGTAGCGCGTATCTGGATCTAAATCAGGATTGTATGATTTTCCGAAGAACAAATACCCCGCTTCGTCATTTGCATACGTTGCACTTTCATAAGCTAGCATTCCAGTTTCGTCATCTGAAGCTTCAATAATAGAAGCGCCGGCTCCGTCTGAATAAATCATAGAATCCCTGTCGTGCGCATCTACCACTCTAGAAAGGGTTTCAGAACCTATAACTAAACAACGTTTTGCCATTCCGGATTTGATGAACGCGTTAGCTTGAAGCACTCCCTCAATCCAACCGGGACAGCCAAAAAGGATATCGTAAGCGACACATTTTGGATTTTTTATCTGTAATTTATTTTTGACGCGGGTGGCTAAACTAGGAAGCATATCAGATTGAATTGTTCCGTGTTTTACATCTCCAAAGTTGTGTGCAAATATAATGTAGTCTATAGTTTCCGGATCAATTCCAGCATTTTGTATGGCTTTTTGCGAAGCAAAAAAAGCCAAATCAGAAGAATTTAAATGGTCTTCCGCATAACGCCTGTGTTCTATGCCGGTAATGCTTTTAAATTTATTAATGACTACTTCATTTGGGTAGGCGAAATCTGTTCCGTCTTCATTCAAAAAAACATGATTATTAAAGTCAGTGTTGCTTACTTTTTTCTCAGGAATATAACTTCCTATTCCAGTTATTTTTATTTTCATCGGTTTGGGTTTCCAAAAATTTAGGCTAATTTAATGATAAATAAATTAGTACACTCACAAAATTTACTATGCATGCATATAATTATGATATAATAATTTATTAGCAAAAATATTGATTATTGTGTCACGAAATGTGATAAATAATGCGATATTTATTTCCAATGCTTGCAATTGATAAAATTTTTTTTTGACAAATCGAACTCGATAATTTTTAAGCGTGAAAATTTTTAATATACTTATGTGTTTATTTTTGCGCTACGTTTGTTTTGAAAGAAAACAAAAATTAGATAGTGTAGTATCAATACTAAAAAGAGCCACTAACGAGTGGCTCATATAAGGACTATCTGATATTTATTTTTTCTAGATGTATATTTATTTCCTTTAATTTTTTATCATATTCCAATAATAAAACATTTCCAACCTTAGCAGGTAAAACTCGAAAATCTTTATTGTTAGTATCGCTTTCTAAGTAAATTTTATCTTCAGAGAGTTCTCCATTATCACAAATTATAGTTTTAAAAGCATTTTTGTTTTTCTCGCCTTTTATTCGTTCATAATCTATAAAACAAGCGTAGAAACGATCATTTGTTTTGTCTATTTGGGTATATTCGTAATCAAATGCTCCAAAAGATTTTAATGCATGTGCATTTAATTGTGGGCTACCAAAATCAGATAAACTGGGCGCTCTTGATTTTCCTTTTTCAAATTCTTGAATTCCCGTAAGTTTGAAATCGGAATTGAATTTAAAGACCACAGAATTTGCAATTGTAAGTTGCGTAACACTTGCGCCGCCACCGCCACCGCCACTTAATAAGGATAATGTTGTAAGTGCTATGCCTCCAGCATTGGCGGTTCTTTTATAAAATTCACCAATTGCATAATACTCGTTGTTATTTGTTTTTGCAATATTGTGGAAATAGATGTATCCCTTGTCTTCAATGTAATTTCCATCGACTTTTGCAATTTTTGCAACATCTTCTTTCCAACTGGTAAAATTTTCTTTTAAAGTTTTGCCGGATAAATCGACAACTTCAGTAAACAGACCTAAACTTTTATCGCCAATGATATTATCACCTTCGTTAAAATATTCTCCCATTAAAACGACATTATTGTCTTTGTCCAAGAAGGCATTATTAATTAAGCGGGGCTTGCTGTTTTTACTATATTCTTTTTCGTACAACAAAACACCAGTATTTACATCGATTATTTTTGTTTTTAATGTAATTTTGCGAGATAAAAGTCCTGGTTTTGATGTTTCTAAAGCAACAATTACTTTTTCATTTACTTCAATAGGATTTATTGCCATCATTTCTTTGGAATCATCTGGAGAATTGTATTCCCAAGATTTTCCGCCATCAGTTGGGTAATATTTCAATGAATATCCAATTTTTTTATTATCTTCAAACTTGTTGAAAAGAAATCCTTTATTCTCTACAGGAAATAAAATATTAAAATCACCTGTTTGTTGCATGTATTGTATGTATCGGATTTCTTTACTTTCTAAAGAAATGTCAACAGTGGGTAATTGGTTGACTTTTTTATCATAGCTAAGCAGGCTGATTTTTTTTTCTTTAAAATTAGCCATTGCAAACATTATTCCTTGATTGTTAAAGCTGCTTTTCATTAACAAAGTATTTTTATTGTCGATGTAAGTTTTCTTTGCAACTTCAACCAGATTTTTGTCTAAAACTTGAATTGCAAATTCGCGGTCACCTTTTTTTAGTTTGTCTAATTCATAGAAAAAATAATAACCATCAACATCTTTCTCTTTGTTTAGGATTGCACCTGAATTTTTTACTTTAAAAGTATTGACTTCGTTGATTTTTTTCTCTTGTGCAAAAGTTAAATTTGCCGCTAATGTGATTAAAAGTAATGTACTGATTCTTTTCATAATTGGTTTGTATTTGATTAGTATTAATTTTTATTTAATCCCTTGAAAAAAGTATATGCATTTTGAAATTCCGTATCGTTTTTGGATATCAATTCATTTTTTTGGCAAAAATAATAACCAATTTTTTTTAGGTCTTTTAGTTCAATATTGTTTAAAAATAATCTTATTTGGTTGATGTATATTTCCTCGGAAAAAGAGTTTATCGGACCTACATATTTTCCGAAAACATGATGTTCTTTTAAAAGATATACTTTTTTCAATAAATTAGACACTTGACTAATGAAGGTCTTTTGGTCCAATTCATTTTTTTCATGCAGTGCTAATAATTGATACAAAGCAAAGTCTAATTTTGAGGTGTCTAAAAATATTTTAATGCTGTTGTCAACTGTTTTTTGCTTTATCAAGGCTATTTTATTGTCATTTGAATTTGTAGCGGTAATATTATAATTCTGAAGAATATTGTTGATACGAAATGGAATGTCTGGGTGCGTTTTTAAGGAATCTTTGTCAAGAGTAAAATCATTTGAGCTTTCAGTAGTATCAAACATTTTGTCTTCATTCTCAATCCATACGTCTTTAAAAGGATATTCTTTATAATTAAAATTTTGTTTTAAATTTATTGGATTATTAAAAATTATATCGTCAGTCAACTCCAGTTTTTTTAAAATATTTAAAGAAGCCTGCTGGTTGAATTTTGTGTTTTTAAACAAAGTAAAGCCAAGGGAATCAGCTTGGGTTTCTGAACTTCGACTTCTTTTCATAAAATTAAAGTTCAAATCCTTCAGTAATAAAGTTACAGCAGATCTTCGTCCATACTTTTTATTAAAGGCGCTATTAAGTTGCTGTTTAACAACCTTCGAGCTGAACGTTTTGATGTATTCTTCGAGCGTTTTGTCAGTATGTTTTAAAATATGGTGTGCTAATTCATGACAGATAATAAAAGCCATTTCGTCATTATTTTCAATAAGCGTGAATAAACCTAAATTAATGGAAAATATTCCGTTTCCATGGCAGGCAGCATTAGGAATTAAAGATTTATTGATCAAAAAATAAAAATCTTTCGTGTCAATTTGGGGATTTGAACGGTATATTTCAGCAACTATTTCTTGAAGAAATCCAGTAAGGGTTGGGTCAAAAATAAATGTGCTATCCTTTACATTTTTTAAAAATGAAACTTTTCTTTCTAAAAGTATTTCCTTGACTTTCTTTCTTTGATTAACACCAAACTCATTTATTTTATTATTCGTAATTTTAGTAAGGTAATTGTCTAACGAATCAATGCTCTTAGGAGAATAACTAAATTCATAAGATTGGGCTTGACAGGTTCCGAAATAAGATAGTAATAGAAATAATATGATTTTTGTTCTCATAATACACTTGTAAGAATTGTTTTGCTAATACAAGTATAATAAAAATACCCCGATTTATCGAGGCATTTTTTTTTTTTTTTGAGCAAATCTAAAATTAGCTTTCCATGTAGGCTTCAATTGGAGCGCAAGAACAATTTAAATTTCTGTCGCCATACGCTTCATCTACTCTACGAACCGTAGGCCAGAATTTATTCTCGGCAATGTATTCTAAAGGAAATGCTGCTTTTTCACGTGTGTATGGAAAATTCCAGTTATCAGTTGTAACCATCATCAAAGTATGTGGCGCATTTTTCAATACATTATTAGGATTATCTACTGTAGCAGTTTCAATTTCTTTTCGTATCGCAATCATAGCGTCACAAAAACGATCTAACTCTTCAAGATTTTCACTTTCAGTAGGTTCAATCATTAAAGTTCCGGCAACAGGAAAGGAAACCGTTGGAGCATGAAATCCATAATCCATTAAACGTTTTGCAATATCTGTCACTTCAATTCCTTTTTGTTTAAAAGGTCGACATTCCAAAATCATTTCGTGTGCCGCACGACCCATTTCTCCTGAATATAACGTATCATAATGACCGTTTAATTTCTCTTTGATGTAGTTTGCGTTTAAAATTGCATATTCAGTAGATTGTTTCAAGCCTTCGGCACCAAGCATACAAATATATCCGTAAGATATTAAGCAAACTAATGCTGATCCCCAAGGTGCTGCAGAAATTGCCGTAATAGCGTTTTCTCCACCTGTTGGAATTATTGGGTTGGTAGGTAAAAACGGTACTAATTGTGGAGCAACACAAATTGGTCCTACTCCTGGTCCACCGCCTCCGTGAGGAATAGCGAATGTTTTGTGTAAGTTCAAGTGACAAACGTCAGCACCAATAGTTGCAGGATTTGTTAATCCAACTTGGGCGTTCATGTTCGCGCCATCCATATAGACTTGCCCACCGTTATCGTGAATCAATTGTGTAATTTCTCTAATCGCGCTTTCAAAAACACCGTGAGTTGAAGGATAAGTTACCATTAAACAAGAAAGATTGGCTGCGTGCAAAAGTGCTTTTTCACGCAAATCTTCCACGTCAATATTTCCGTTTTCCAATGTTTTAGTAACCACAACTTTCATTCCGGCCATCGCTGCCGAAGCCGGGTTTGTTCCGTGCGCTGATGATGGGATTAAAGCAATATTTCTATGGTGATCTCCTCTTGATTGGTGGTACGCACGAATTACCATTAATCCGGCGTATTCGCCTTGAGCACCTGAATTAGGTTGTAATGTTGTTCCGGCAAAACCAGTAATGACGTTTAGCTGATGTTCTAATTTAGCCAACATTTCCTGGTATCCTTGTGCCTGATCAAGCGGTGCAAACGGGTGAATGTTATTCCATTGTGCCATGCTTAAAGGCAACATTTCTGAAGCGGCATTCAGTTTCATGGTACAAGAACCTAATGAAATCATTGAATGATTCAGCGCTAAATCTTTTCTTTCTAACATTTTGATGTAACGCATCAAAGCTGTTTCTGATTGGTGTTTATTAAAAACATCGTGTTGTAAAAACGTTGATGTTCTGTTTACGTTTTCAGGAAAATGATTGGTTTCGGACAAACTTTTAATGGTGTTTACCGCAGTACCATTTGCGGAAGCGAAAACAGCAATAATTTTATTTAAATCGGTAATACTTACTGTCTCGTTTAGAGAAATTGAAATCGTATTATCGTCAATGTAATAGAAATTAATTTCGTTTTCTTCAGCAATTGTTTTTACTTTTTTGGCATCAGCCTTTACAACTATCGTATCAAAGAAAGCGGTATTGGTTTGTTGATAACCTGATTTTTCTAGAGCGTTTGCCAATGTCGCTGCCGAAGCGTGTACTTTATCAGCTATGTATTGTAAGCCTTTTGGACCATGATAAACGGAATACATTCCTGCCATAACTGACAATAAAACCTGCGCTGTACAAATGTTTGATGTTGCTTTATCACGTTTAATGTGTTGCTCGCGGGTTTGTAACGCCATACGCAAAGCGCGATTTCCATCAGTATCAACAGTTACACCGATGATTCTTCCCGGCATACTTCTTTTGTATTCGTCTTTTGTAGCAAAATAAGCAGCGTGTGGTCCACCATAACCTAACGGAATTCCGAAACGTTGTGTTGTTCCAAGAACTACTGCAGCGCCCATTTCTCCCGGTGGAGTTAGTTTTACTAAACTCAAAATATCAGCGGCAACAGCTACTTTTATCTCGTTTTCAGCAGCTTTCGCGATAAATTCAGCGTAATCATAAACTTGTCCAAATTTCCCTGGATATTGAAGGATTGCTCCAAAATATTCCGAGGAAAAATCGAATGTTTCATGGTTTCCAATAACTAATTCAACTCCAATTGGCGTCGAACGTGTTTGTAAAACCGATAAAGTTTGTGGGAATATTTCTTCAGAAACAAAAAATTTATTGATATTTTTTTTCTTTTGGTCGCGAGAACGAACGTCAAAAAGTAATGCCATTGCTTCTGCAGCGGCAGTTCCTTCGTCCAATAAAGAAGCATTAGCGATTTCCATTCCGGTCAATTCGATAACCATCGTTTGGAAATTCAGAATTGCTTCCAGACGACCTTGCGCGATTTCGGCTTGATAAGGTGTGTAAGCAGTGTACCATCCCGGGTTTTCAAAAACATTTCTTTGAATCACCGCAGGAATAATGGCGGCATTGTATCCTAGACCAATGTAGGATTGAAAAACTTTATTTTTATTCCCTAATTTCTGAATGTGATTTGCAAACTCATATTCGGTCATTGCAGGTTCTAAATCTAAATCAGATTTTAAACGAATGTCACTTGGAATCGTTTCTTGAATTAATTGTTCCAGTGTTCCTGCTCCAATTGTCTTCAACATGTGTTCTAGATCATTTTCTCTTGGGCCAATGTGTCTTAATGCAAAAGCGTCT
Organism: Flavobacterium sp. DSR3-2; assembly: GCF_049896525.1. Taxonomy (NCBI): domain Bacteria; kingdom Pseudomonadati; phylum Bacteroidota; class Flavobacteriia; order Flavobacteriales; family Flavobacteriaceae; genus Flavobacterium; species Flavobacterium sp. DSR3-2. The sequence goes on along the minus strand of NZ_JAFCUM010000007.1, from coordinate 159,236 downwards.
GTTTTCATTGTATATAAAATGGGTTGTGTGTTTCTAGTTTTAAAGGCTGTAAAATTAAATATTAATATGCTATTAATTGCCTTTTTTAACGTGATTTTCTGTGAATTTTTCAACTAAAAGCCGTTCTTATTAACACTTTGATTAATTTTGTCTAATGAGGTTTTTTAAACTAATATTCAATTTTTATGTAAATGGTAGCATCCACGTGGCTTTGTCGTGTTACGCCTTGGTGCGAATGACGCAATATATGTTCCACATTCCTGAAGGTGATGCAGTTGCTAACTTTGTTTTTTTTGGTACTATTGTAGGATATAATTTTGTAAAATATGATGCTTTGGCTCGAGCCAAAAAAATACAAATGCGGTCAGAACTTAAAATAATTACTTTGTTCAGTTTTTGTTCGTTTATTTTGGTTGGCTTTTATTTTTTTCAGATGGAACGCGTTACCCAAATTGTTGCCATTGCGTTTTTGAGTATTACGTTGCTGTATACGCTGCCCTTTTTTCCGAACAAGAAAAACGCGAGAAATTGGGCCGGTGTCAAAATTTATATTGTGTCATTGTGTTGGGTGGGAGTCACGTTGGGATTACCAATTTTAGATTCGGCAATACCAATTACTCCAGACTTTTATTTAAAATGCTTGCAGCGCTTTATTTTGATTTTCGTGTTAGTTCTGATTTTTGAAATCATTGATTTGGCAAATGATGATCCGCATCTTAAAACAGTTCCGCAACAAATTGGAGTAAAGCACACCAAAATATTGGGATTGATACTTTTGATTCCATTTTATTTATTGGAGTTTTTTAAAAGTAATTTGGATAAAAACCAATTGATTATAAACTTCATTTTAGTGCTGATGATTTCGTTGTTTTTAATTTTTGCCAATGAAAAACGGTCAAAGTATTACACTTCTTTTTGCGCAGAAAGCATTCCAATTGTTTGGTGGTTGTTACTATTGTTATTTTAAAAAACACTTAATTGGTGAATACGTTCACCAATAATAGTATTAATGTGGTGAATACGTTCACCAATAACAGTATTAATTTGGTGAATAGAATATATTAGTAGTGTATTTGAATAAAATTCACAGTCATGATTGTTAGAGATATAACCCCAGTAATAAAGAATGATTTTAATAATGGAAAAGTTATAGTATTGATAGGCCCGCGTCAAGTAGGTAAAACTACATTGGTGAATTCTTTGTTGAAGGATATTCCGTTTCTGTTTCTTGATGGCGATGATGCAGTTGTGTCAGATACTTTTGCAAATGCAAAGACAGAAACCTTAAAAAATATTATTGCGAATTATAAATATGTCTTTATTGATGAGGTGCAACTCATTCCTAACATTGATCTGAAATTAAAAATTATTGTTGATCAAATCAAAAATGTACAAGTAATTGTTAACGGCTCTTCAGCTTTTGATATTAATTATGTTACTCAAGAGCCATTGACGGGTCGGAAATTTGAATACCGTTTGTATCCCATTTCATGCAATGAATTTGAGAGTAATGTTGGGTTTATAAAAGCGCAACAACAATTGGAGTTGCGGTTGCTTTATGGTATGTACCCTGATGTCATAAATAACTTTGGAAATGAATATGAAATTTTAAAAAATCTTGTTTCCAGTTACTTATATAATGATGTTTTGAGCTTAGCGGGTATTAGAAAATCGGAGGTTTTACAAAAAATTTTACAGGCATTGGCTTTTCAAGTTGGTAGTGAGGTCAGCTATAATGAAATTGCACAATTAGTTGGTGTGGATAAAAACACAGTTAATAACTACATAGATTTGCTGGAGAAAGCTTTTGTGATTTTCAGGTTAAATAGTTTTAATAAAAATTTAAGAAATGAAATAAAGTCGAATAGAAAAATCTATTTCTACGACAATGGTGTTCGAAATATGTTGATTGGAAATTTCAATTCTTTAGAATTTCGTCAAGACAAAGGAGCTATATGGGAAAATTTTCTAGTCTCGGAGCGACTTAAGACGCTGTACTATACCCAAAGTTTATCAAAACCTTATTTTTTGAGAACCACGCAGCAACAGGAAATAGATTATATTGAAACCAATGCTGATGCGGTAAAAGCTTTTGAATTTAAATGGTCTTCAAATAAAAAAATCAAATTACCTAAATCATTTCAAGATGCCTATCAACCAAGTTTTTTGGTGATAAGTAAAAAGAATTTTAGGGAATTTCTGAAATAATGTTATTTTTTTGGCTGTAAACATCCCGATTGTTTACTGGTTGTAATAGCTTACTTTCAGAAAAAGCTTTCAACACTTTGTTTCTTTCGAGAATAAAATTAATCAAATGATTTTTTAGAAACAAAAAATCAAACAATTCACCAAAAACACCATAGGGAACTTCGTAAAATACTTTGTCTTTCATGATAGTTAGTCCATTTTTTTCGTAAAAAATATGTTCATGACGGAAGGATTTGAATTTTCCTTCCTCCATTTCATCCACAAAATAATCATACTGATTCATTGCTGTTATTCGGCTTTTGTGCGTCAGATAAAAACCAAAATGTTTTCCGCGCCAAGTCACCGTTTGATTGTAATTTATCAATCCGGAAGTGACTCCATCAATAGCTGTTTCGTTTGTAGGACTGGCAGATTTTTGGTGAAAGTCGATATCTCTGGAAACGTCAAAAACAGTTTGTATGGGAGCTTTTATTTGGGTCCTAATTTTTATTCTGGTCATTACATTTGTATTTTTCGTTTGTCTTCAATTGTAATTTTCGAGCCAATGGCCAGAAATACAGAAGTAGGTTGTAAATCCTTGATAAAAGCAAATTCTTTTCCGTAAACACCTTCAAAATCAATTACTGACTCGTTCTTAATTACTTCAAATTGTTGCCATCTGGGATGCGTGACTTGGTATTCAAAAGTTGCATTTTCGTTGATTTTGGTATATCCAAAATAATGCTCCGTGATAAACTCAGCTTCAGAATCTAGTTCAATTGCAACGGGATCAATATTGGTTTCTACATGAATAGTATTCCAGTTATTGTTTACCTTCCATTGGTATGTAAATTCTCTGGAGTTTTCATTCACTTTCAAAGTATGTTTCATCGGTAGCGTTCTATAATGCTCATAGTAAAACATATTTGCGACAATTGTAATAGCATGTTTTGGAACAATTTCGCTGATAAAAACCGCACCTCTTTTCCATACTCCATTTTCTAAACGTCTCACATAAAACCGAAGATTGACCTCTTCAAAATTAGAATGAAGCGGGATTTTCATTCCCAAAACGCGCACGTTTTCAAATAGGAATCCAATAAAACTAACATAACATTTGCCGTTCCAAAAATCGATTTCCGTTCCTTTTGGGACATATTTTTCCAAAATTTGAGGATTGACTTCGTAATTAATCATTGCTAAATTATTCCATTCGGCTTTTAAAAAACTCATATTTTATTGGATTTTAATTTTTTGTAGGTATACTGAAAATCTATAAAAAAACCCGAAGCCTGTTACTCCCGTTTTTAAAATATTTAGAATTATACCAATCCGGCTCTTTTCAGTAATGCTTCCGGTTTAGGTTCCTGTCCTCTAAAGCGTTTATACAAAATCATCGGGTGTTCTGTTCCACCTTTCGAGAGTACGTTTTCTTTAAACTTGGTTGCGACTTCTTTATTGAAAATACCTTTTTCTTGGAAATATTCAAAAGCATCTGCATCCAGAACTTCGGCCCATTTATAACTGTAATAACCGCTTGAATAGCCTCCTTGAAAAATATGGGAAAAAGAAGTACTCATCGCGTTTTCTTTTACATCAGGATACAATTGTGTTGCTGCAAATTGTTCGTTTTCAAAAGCTTTGATGTCTTTGATGTTCGAAGGATTCTGGGCGTGCCATCCCATGTCCAGTAATCCTAAACTCAATTGGCGCATCGTTGCCATTCCTTCCTGAAAACTTGCGCTTTCCTTGATTTTATGGACTAATTCCATCGGAATTATTTCGCCAGTTTCAAAATGATATGCAAACAAAGCTAAAGCTTCCGGTTCATAACACCAGTTTTCAAGAATCTGACTTGGTAATTCCACAAAATCCCAATATACCGAGGTTCCGGATAAACTTGGATACGTGGTGTTGGCTAAGATGCCGTGCAACGCGTGACCAAATTCATGAAATAAAGTTGTTACTTCGTTAAAAGTTAGTAAGGATGGTTTTGTTTCGGTAGGTTTCGTGAAATTGCATACAATGGAAATATGCGGCCGTTCATTAATTCCTTTTTTGATGTATTGTGATTTAAAAGAAGTCATCCAAGCACCGTTTCGTTTGCCTTTTCTTGGAAAGAAATCAGCATAAAAAACAGCAACCAGTTGGGCGTTTTCATCTTTTACTTCGTACGTTTTTACTTCTTCATGGTATTTATCTACTTCAAAAATTTCTTCAAAAGTGATTCCGTATAATTTTTGCGCTACTGCAAAAGCACCGTCCAAAACTTTTTCTAATTGAAAATACGGTTTCAATATTTCATCATCCAAGTTGAATAGTTGTTGTTTTAATTTCTCAGAGTAATAGGCACCGTCCCATTTCTCGAGTTGCTTAATTCCGTGTAACTCTTTTGCGAAAGCGGTCAATTGTGCAAATTCTTTTAAAGCTGCCGGTTTGGCTTTTTCCAATAAATCATTCGAGAATGTTTTTACTTTCTCCGGACTTTCTGCCATTCGTTCTTCAAGCACAAAATCAGCATGAGTATCGTAACCTAAAACTTTCGCTCTGTCAAAACGCAATTTGGCAATTTTCAATACGATTTCCTGATTGTCAAATTCGTTATTTTGAAAACCTTTTGCGCCAAAAGCAATTACTATTTTCTTACGCAATTCGCGATTGTCAGCATACGTCACAAACGGAACATAACTTGGATAATCTAAAGTAAAAACCCAGCCTTCTTTTTCTTGGCTTTTAGCCAAAGAGTGAGCGGCTTCGATAGTTCCTTCCGGTAAGCCGGCTAAATCTTCATTATTTGTAATGTGTAATTGATAGGCTTGAGTTTCGGCTAATACATTTTCGCCAAACTGCAAACTCAATTTCGATAATTCTTTGTCAATTTCTCTTAATTGATTCTTTTTGTCTTCCGGTAAGTTTGCTCCGTTTCTGGAAAAGCTTTTGTATTTTTTCTCCACAAGCGTGGTTTGTTCCGGATTAAGATTTAGTTTTTCTCGTTGCTCATAAACGGTTTTTACTCGAGCAAATAAATCAGGATTAAGGCGAACGTCATTTCCAAATTCAGATAATAACGGTGAAACTTCCTGAGCGATTTTTTGAATTTCGTCATTCGTTTCTGCTGAATGCAAATTAAAAAAAATGCTTGAGATTCGGTCTAAAACATCGCCGCTGAATGCCAATGCTTCAATCGTGTTCTCGAAATTGGGATTTATTGGATTTTGTACAATTGCATCGATTTCGGATTTTGCCAATTCGATTCCTTTTTGGAAAGCGGGAAGGAAATCTTCGTTTTTAATTTTCGAAAAAGGTGCTGTATTGTATTTTGTATTGAAATGGTGGGTTAAGATGCTCATTTGTATTTTTGATAAAATAATTCCATGTTTAAAAATATCAAATGTACGGATTTAATAAAAAAAACTAGGTTGTCCAAGCAATTGATTTCGTTCAAAGTAGCGGAGGTAATTGTGTTATTTAAATGTTATTTATTTCGTTTGCCCGTAATAAAGTCCTAAATTGTACAACAAATGATTGGTTTTGGAAACAAGTAATCAGAAGATAAAATTAATAGTAAAAGAAATATGAAGTATCAAATCACAATAAATAGCACTAATACAGTAGATGAAATTGAGGAATATTGGACAAATGAAGATTACATCAACCTGTTAGAAAAGTTCGATTATCCGGATGCTTCGGATGCTGATCCTGCCACTTTAAGAGAATTGTTGTTTATGGCAATAAGCGATTTTGAACCCAGAGATGCCGCTGTTGTCGTTTTAGAATATAAGTTGTCAGAGGATTTGAATGAAGGTCAGATTCAACAAATTTCAAATGATATGTTTCTCGATAAAGTTTGTGAAGAATATCCGGAAATAGGATTGCATGCAAAATTGTTTCATATCAATCAATTGCTTTTTAAAGCATACAATGGAAAGTTTCCCAATGCAAAAGCAACAATCGTAACGCTCACAATCGCGCCATTAGAAAGTGAAAACAAGATTCAATTGACCAAAGAATATGTGCTTAAATTATTGAGTAAAGGATTGTCTGATGGTAATCTTATCAAAAGATTGTTTGATCAGGCGATGAATGAAAATGCTCCTTTCCCAGAAGCAGAGGATGTTTTGTGGGATTTGACAATTACGGATACTTTGAACTATACCATTCTCACTTCAGAATATTGGTTAAATAAGGAGGACATAATCGCTTCGGAATTTGAAGGGATTTTAGAAATAGCAGCTGAGACGGAATGATAAAAGTCAAGATTTAAGTCTAAAAAAGCTCCGTAATGGAGCTTTTTCTATTTTTGGAGACTTTCAGCAGCGATGTTTACGGCTTCTTTCAATCCTGTTTTATACTTAATGACTTTCTCCAATACACTTTTGTTGTGGCTTCCTATGATTTGAGCGGCGAGAATTCCGGCGTTTTTAGCACCGTTAAGCGCAACTGTTGCAACGGGAACTCCGCTTGGCATTTGAAGAATAGATAAAACACTGTCCCAACCATCAATGGAATTACTTGATTTTATGGGAACGCCAATTACAGGAAGTGGCGACATTGAAGCTACCATTCCAGGCAAATGTGCAGCACCGCCAGCACCGGCAATAACAACCGATATGCCGCGGATGTGTGCATTTTGGCTGAAATCAAATAGTTTTTCAGGTGTTCTGTGTGCCGAAACGATATCGACTTCTGTTTCTATATTGAATGCTTTTAGGATATCTATGGCTTCTTGCATAATAGGCATATCGGATATGCTTCCCATTATTACGGCTACTTTCATTGTTTTTTTCGTTTAAAGTTTAAAGTTGCATACTGCGACTGACCACGGATTACTATTTAATGACCACTGATTACTCGAATCGTATACTTTACCTCTTCAGCAATTCTTCGTGCTTCGATAATGTCTTCATTTACGATGGTTACGTGACCCATTTTTCTGAAAGGACGCGTTTGTTTCTTCCCGTAAATGTGCGGTGTTACACCATTCCATCCTAATATTTTTTCGATATTTTGATAAATCACATCTCCAGAAAATCCTTCGGAACCGACTAAGTTTACCATAATTCCGGCGACTTTACTGTCCGTATTTCCCAAAGGCAAATCAAGAATGGCACGCAGATGGTTTTCAAATTGCGATGTGTAGCTGGCTTCAATCGAATAATGACCCGAATTATGAGGGCGTGGAGCCACTTCATTCACGAGGATTCCATCATCTTCGGTCTGAAACATTTCAACGGCTAATAATCCCACATGATTGAATTTTTCGGAAACATTCAGTGCTATTGCTCTAGCTTTTTCGGCTACTTTGTCGTTAATTCGAGCCGGACAAATCACATATTCCACTTGGTTGGCTTCCGGATGAAATTCCATTTCCACGACAGGATACGTTTTTATTTCGCCTGATGGACTGCGGCAAACAATAACGGCCAATTCATTTTTGAACGGAACCATTTCTTCGGCAATGCATTCAACATTAGCTAAATTATCCAAATCTGAAATATGCCGAATCACTTTTACACCATTTCCATCATACCCAAATTCGGTACATTTCCATACAAATGGCAGTTTTGTTTTTGAATCCAATATAGAAACAACAAGACTTTTAAGATCGTCAAAACGTTTGTAACTGGCGGTTGGTATACTATGCTGAATGTAAAAATCTTTCTGAATTCCTTTGTTCTGAATCAGTTTCAACGTTTTTGGCGATGGATATACTTTCAGTCCTTCTTCTTCTAGTTTTACCAAAGCATCCAGATTTACCAGCTCAATTTCGAAAGTCAAAACGTCCACTTTTTTACCAAAATTATAAACCGTTTCAAAGTCCATTAAATCTCCTTTGAAAAATTGGTCACAGGCAATTTTGCATGGTGCTTGATCACTTGGATCCAAAACGTAGGTTTGTATGTCGAATTTTCGGGTATCAAACAACAGCATTTTGCCCAGTTGTCCGCCACCGAGAATTCCTAATTTGAAAGCTGAAGAAAAATAATTCATTGTTTAGTTGTATGTTTAGGCAAAGATACTTTATAATGATTGAATAGGGAAATCCTATTTTATTTTCTTCGGAATTTCTCTTGTGACTTTTATGATTGTCAATAAATTTTAGCATGTTTTTTTATGAAATTTACTTAAAAATACAAATTAAGGCCCAAGTATCAATTCACAAATCCGAATTCTATATCTTTGCACATTATTTTAAATACAAAAATAATGATACAACTTCTCGATAAACAATTTGTTCCGTTTATTTCTGCTAAAGAAATAGAATTTGCCTTGACAAAAATGGTTGCCCTGATAGAAGACGATTTTGCTGATGAAATACCAGTATTTGTAGGTGTTTTGAATGGTGCTTTTATGGTTGTTTCTGATTTTATGAAATTATATAAAAAACCATGTGAAGTATCTTTTATAAAAATGGCTTCTTATGAAGGAACTTCTTCAACAAATCAAGTGAAACAATTGATCGGACTCAACCAGGATTTGACTGGACGTTCGGTTATTATTATAGAAGATATTGTAGATACCGGTAACACATTGGTGGAATTGAAAGAATTGTTCAAGCAACAAAATGTAAAACATTTTAAGATAGCGACGCTTTTTTTCAAACCGGAAGCCTACACTAAAGACATTAAAATAGATTACGTTGGAATCCGAATTCCAAATAAATTTATTGTTGGTTTTGGCTTAGATTATAATGGATTAGGAAGAAATTTACCCGAAGTATATAAACTAAAAGAATAACTACACATCAACATGACTAACATTGTTTTATTTGGAAAACCAGGAGCTGGTAAAGGAACTCAGGCGGAGTTTTTGAAAAAAAAATATAGATTAAAGCATATTTCTACTGGTGACGTCTTCCGTTTTAATTTAAAAAACGATACAGAATTAGGCAAACAGGCAAGAGTTTATATGGATGCCGGCGATTTAGTGCCGGATGAGTTGACTACTAAAATGTTGATTGATGAGGTAAATAAACATCCGGATACCAACGGGATTTTATTTGACGGATATCCAAGAACAATCTCGCAAGCCGAAGCGTTAGACGCCTTTCTTATTTCAATTGGTTCTAATGTTGCTGCAACAATTGCGCTAGAAGCTGATGATGAAATCTTGATCCAGAGATTATTGGAAAGAGGAAAAACAAGTGGTAGAATAGACGATCAAGATGAAGAAAAAATCAGAAATCGCTACCAGGAATACAATGAAAAAACGGCTCCTTTAATGGAATATTATCAGGAGCAAGGCAAATTTCATGCAGTAAACGGAATAGGTTCTATTGCGGAAATTACCGAAAGAGTAAGTAAAGTGATAGATAATTTATAGGAGCAATTCCAGCTGTACATTACAAGTCCTCAATAAAAAAATATTTTTCTAAGTCATAAAAGGAGCTTCCTTTGGTCGCTCTTTTTTGTCAAGAAAAAGTAATTTTTTTATCTCCGGGCTTTCCACTGCCATCAGGGCTAAATGATGAGGTGGCAAACAACTGTTTTCTAAAATAAAAATTTAGGAATCACATTTTAAGATATAAACGAATCAATTAAAAAATTGGAAATAGTAATAATATTTTTTCTAATACTGCTAAATGGGGTTTTCTCAATGTCAGAAATCGCATTGATCTCAGCACGAAAAAATAGACTGGAAACTGCAGCGAAAAAAGGAAATAAAAGTGCCAAAATCGCTCTGGATTTAGCGAATTCACCGAACAAATTTTTGTCAACCGTACAAATAGGAATTACTTTGATAGGAATTCTTACCGGTATTTATAGTGGGGACAAAATAACGGTCGATGTAGAAACATTTGTAAGTGGCTTTGAGTTTTTAAAACCATACGCACATTCTGTTGCAGTGGGTTTAGTTGTTGTGATATTAACTTTTTTCTCGCTCGTTTTGGGTGAATTGTTGCCAAAAAGAATTGGACTCAACCATCCGGAAGCTATTGCAAAAGCAGTGGCGTTGCCTATGAAAATTGTGTCAATAATTACTGCACCTTTTATCTGGTTGTTAACTCACTCAACTGATTTTTTATTAAAAATTTTGCAAATAAAACCAACAGCAGACGGAAAAGTTACTGAGGAAGAAATAAAAGCAATTATCAAAGAAGGAACTGAAGGCGGTGAAGTTCAGGAGATAGAGCAAGATATTGTGGAGCGTGTTTTTCATATTGGCGACAGAAAAATAAACTCTTTAATGACTCATAGAAAATCAGTGATGTTTTTGCCATTACATTCAAATAAAGACCAAGTTAAGGAATTTATGCTGAAAGAACTTCATTCAATTTATCCGGTTTATGGGGAAAACTATGATGATATTGTTGGGGTTGTTAATCTAAAAAATATTTTTGCACATTTTGAAAATGAAAATTTTAATTTGGCAGATATCATGACCGAAGCTCCTTTTATGATGGAGCAAACGACAGCTTATGTAGCTTTAGAGGATTTCAAAAAAACAGGAATACATTACGCGTTTGTCTCTGATGAATATGGCGTTTTTCAAGGTGTGATAACGTTGAATGATATTCTGGAAGCTTTGGTAGGTGATGCTTCTGATTTTTATAAAGATGATTTTCAATTAATAGAAAGAGAAGATGGAACGTGGTTAGTTGACGGACATTATTCGTTGCACGATTTCTTGACGTACTTTGAATTAGATGAATTAATCAATGATTATGAAGTTACAACTGTGAGCGGATTAATAATGACAGAGCTCTCTCATATTCCAAAACAAGGGGAGAAATTAATTTGGCAGAAATTTGAATTAGAAGTTATCGATATGGATGGCGTGAAGATTGATAAAGTGATGGTGAAGGCGATTAAATTATAAAAATAGATGTAAGTTGGAAGTTTGAATCTATTCAAACTGAAATCTAAAATCTGAAATTAAAAAAAATGACAGAAGGGAATTTTGTAGATTATGTTAAAATATATGTTTCATCCGGTAAAGGAGGAAAAGGATCTACGCACTTGCACAGAGAAAAATTTATTGAAAAAGGTGGACCTGACGGTGGTGATGGTGGTCGTGGAGGCCATGTATATTTAGTGGGAAATAAAGGTCTTTGGACATTATTTCACTTAAAATTTGCCCGACACATCAAAGCTGGAAATGGTGGAGATGGAAGTGGCGACCGAAGTACAGGTGCTGATGGAGATGACAAATACATTGAAGTGCCATTAGGTACTGTTGTAAAAGATAAAGAAACTGGAGAAATATTATTTGAAATCACCGATGATGGTGAAAAACAAATTTTATCTCGCGGTGGAAAAGGAGGTCTTGGGAACTGGCATTTTAGAAGTTCAACAAACCAAACTCCCAGATACTCTCAACCTGGTTTACCTGGAGTAGAAATGGATGTAATTTTAGAACTAAAGGTTCTTGCTGATGTAGGTTTGGTAGGTTTTCCTAATGCTGGAAAATCAACGTTGTTATCAGTATTGACATCTGCTAAACCAAAAATTGCTGATTACCCTTTTACAACCTTAAAACCTAATCTTGGAATTGTAGCATACAGAGATTTTCAATCTTTTGTAATTGCAGATATTCCGGGGATTATAGAAGGAGCTGCCGAAGGAAAAGGATTAGGACATTATTTCCTGCGTCATATTGAGCGTAATTCAACGTTACTTTTTTTAGTCCCTGTTGATACACCAGACATTAAAGCTGAATATGATATTTTGGTAAATGAATTGACGAAGTATAATCCTGAAATGCTTGATAAAGAGCGTTTGTTGGTGATTTCTAAATGCGATATGCTGGATGATGAGTTGAAAGCAGAATTAAAAATAGAATTAGATGTAGCTTTCAAGGATGTTCCTTACATGTTTATTTCGTCTGTTGCGCAACAAGGTTTGACAGAATTGAAAGATAAATTATGGAAAATGTTGAATGACTAAAAGTACTCAAAAAGTACTATTTGTATATATATATTAAGGGTTTCAAATTTACGATACCACTAAACAAGTCTTTTTAAGCATTAATTGTTGTAAAAAAGGAGTAGAAAACAAATTTTTCTGCTCCTTTTTTCGTGTATTTAACTGTAGCCATAATGCTTTTTAGATGGTAGTTCAATAACAAAAAATTCAATTCAGTGTGTATTCTTTGTTGTATGATTTAATCGATTTTTCATTTATGTATGATGAGTTGTTGAATAAGGATTGTTCCAAAAATGGACGTGCCGCAGAAAGTCCTGTACTTATGTTCAAATATTTGGGCCTTAAAAACAATTTACACCGTTTCAGCTGTTGATTTAGTGGAGCGCTCGGGTTTTAATTTGTCCTTTAAGTATTTTTTAGGGATGACTCCAGAAGAAGGTGTTGTCAATTCTAGTTCGTTAATAAAATCTAGAAAATTAAGTTTAAAAGATACCGATCAATCAAATTTATTGATAAACAAAACAGTATTTGTAGCAGTTGAAAAGGATATTATTCGTTTCAAATTCAGTACCGTAGATGTCTCACATACTTTAGTAAGTTCAAATTCGTTTTCGGTAATTCAAGTATTGCGTGAGCGTTTCAAACTACTACGAAGAACAGTATCGTTATTAAACTACCAATTCAAAGAACGCGTGCTATAGAAGCATTGTAAGGCATTACAAATATGCAAATGCAGGGAGCAATGGCAATTTTCGCGGTCAACTTGAAAAGAATACTAATATTAATATAGGAAACGCAATCTCCATCCGCATTATGCAAAATGCACCTTTAAAAGTCAAAAATAGACTTGTACAACTTGTAATAAAAAACAGTTATAAAAAGAAAAACGTCTATTAAGGATGTTTAGAATCCTGTTGCAAACGTTTTTTAATTGGCTATAAAATAGCGCTAATCGAAAATAAGTAATGTTTTTCAATGCCCTAGATGATTTGCACCTCGTTTTTATCCCGAGTAGCTTTTTGCTGTATTTTTGAAACTATTTCATTGGCAGATTTAATTTTTCCATCATTTTCATATTCAATTACCTTAAGCTAGTTTTTGTCATAATCTTGTCCAAAAATTGAAGTAGAGATGAAAAGGAATAGTAAAAAAATATTTTTCATAATTTGTGTTTAAAATAGTGAAGAAATATTCTCTAATGTGGTTAAATTAATATCAGAAAATATTTCCTACTAAATTACTAATTTTTACTTAAAATCAAATCTAACGTATCATATTTCCCTATTTTTGAAGAATGAAACATATTATTTATTTATTTGTATTCCTGCCGGTTATGATGTGGTCTCAATCTGATTTCGATAAAGCAGAAAAGCTATTCAAAGCACAAAAATTTGATCAGGCGCAGTTAGTTTTTGAATCTATTTTAAAAACCAATCCATCAGATTTGAAGACTATTGAATATCTGGGAGATATTGCCGGACATCGTAAATCTTGGGATAAAGCTATTGGGTATTACAAAAAACTTAAGCAGCTGAAACCGTCCGAGGCCGATTATCATTTTAAATATGGAGGAGTTTTAGGCATGAAAGCTAAAGATTCAAACAAGTTTAATGCGCTTGGAATGATTGATGAAGTGAAAGCTTCCTTTGAAAAAGCCATCAGGCTAAATCCAAAACACATTGAATCGCGTTGGGCATTGATAGAGTTATATATTCAATTACCGGGAATAGTTGGCGGAAGCGAATCTAAAGCTATAAAATATTCCAACGAATTATTGCGATTATCACCCGTTGACGGATATTTGTCAAGAGGCCACATTGAGGAATATTTTAAAAGATACAATGTTGCAGAACAACAATATAAAAAAGCAATTCTTGTAGGAGATTCAAAAACAAGTTATCAAAAGTTAGCTAATTTGTACAAGAACAAAATGCGAGATTCTGAAAAAGCAAAAGCAATATTGGAAACCTACAATAAAAAAAATCAGGACTGATCTTAAACTCAACAACCATAAACCAAAATTAGAATGCGTACACATTTTATAGCTATCGGAGGAAGCGCTATGCACAATCTGGCTTTAGCATTACACAACAAAGGATATCAAGTTACCGGAAGTGACGATGCAATTTTTGAACCATCAAAATCAAGATTAGACAAAAAGGGTATTTTACCACCGGTTTTAGGTTGGTTTCCTGAAAAAATAACTAAAAATATTGAAGTTGTAATTCTTGGAATGCATGCCAAAGCAGATAATCCTGAATTATTAAAAGCGCAAGAATTAGGACTGAAAATATATTCGTACCCGGAATTCCTTTACGAACAATCCAAAAATAAAACACGAGTTGTTATCGGTGGTTCTCATGGAAAAACATCTATAACTTCGATGATTTTACATGTAATGCATTACCATAACATTGCAGTAGATTATATGGTTGGCGCGCAACTAGAAGGATTTGATACGATGGTGCATCTTACGGAGGAAAATGATTTTATCGTTTTGGAAGGAGATGAATATTTGTCTTCGCCAATTGATCGCAGACCAAAATTTCATTTGTATCAGCCTAATATTGCATTAATTTCGGGGATTGCGTGGGATCATATTAATGTTTTCCCAACGTATGAGAATTATGTAGAACAGTTTGAAATTTTCATTGGTAAAATTACTAATGGTGGGATTCTCGTTTATAATGAAGATGATTCAGAAGTAAAACGAGTTTGCGACGCCGCGACAAACCCAATTCGAAAATTAGCGTATCGTACTCCAAAATATAGCGTTAGCGATGGTGTGACACTTCTAGAAACTCCGGAAGGCGGTATGCCTATTGAGGTTTTTGGAGCGCATAATCTCAATAATTTGGCTGGAGCCAAATGGATTTGCCAAAATATGGGCGTTGATGAAGCTGATTTTTATGAAGCGATTGCCAGTTTTAAAGGTGCTTCAAAACGATTGGAAAAAATAGCCGAAAGCAAAACGAAAGTAGCCTATAAAGATTTTGCACATTCACCAAGCAAAGTGGCCGCAACTACAAAAGCAGTAAAAGAGCAATATCCAAACCGGACTTTAGTAGCTTGTTTAGAATTGCATACGTACAGCAGTTTGAATGCGGAATTCCTGAAAGAATATGAAGGTGCATTGGAATATGCTGATAAAGCAGTAGTTTTTTATTCGCCTGATGCCGTAAAAATCAAACAGCTTGAAGAAGTTACATACGACCAAATTGCAAATGCTTTCAATAGAAAAGATTTAATTATTTATACCAATCCGAAAGATTTCAAAGACTATTTATTCAACTTGAATCTTGAAAATACTTCTTTGTTATTGATGAGTTCCGGTAATTATGGTGGATTAAACTTTGATGAAGTAAAGGAATTAATAAAGTAAGTAGTGATATGAGTGATGCTATTATAATTTGTAAAAGTACAAGTGAAAATCCGGATTTCATAAATCTCATATCAGCATTAGATAAAAGTTTGTGGGAACGTTATCCGGAATTGAAAGCAGATTATTGGGGAAATAATATTTTGGAATTAAATCCAAATGTCGTTATTATTTATTTGGATAACAAAGCGGTGGCTTGTGGTTGTTTTGAAAAACACAATAAAAATACAATTGAAATAAAACGAATGTTTGTTTCGCCTGAAGCTAGAGGGATCGGTTTAGCGCAAAATATTCTACGTGAATTAGAGCTTTGGGCACATGACTTAGGATATTTATTTTCTGTTTTGGAAACTTTATACAAACAAAAGGAAGCTATTGCTTTGTATCAAAAAACGGGATATACAATAGTTGATAATTACGAGCCTTACGTGGGTTTAGACAATAGTATTTGCATGGAGAAACAAATTTAAACAACAAGATGAATGGCTGAAAATTCCTTTTTTCCTATTACCAATTGGTCCGAAGATGACAAGCCGCGAGAAAAACTGATGCTCAAAGGCAAAAGTGTTTTGAGCGATGCCGAATTGATTGCCATTTTGATTGGTTCAGGAAGCAGAAACGAGTCAGCTGTTGATTTAAGCAAACGGATTTTGGCAAGTGTAGATAATAATTTGAATGCATTAGGGAAATTATCTTTATCACAGCTCATGCAATTTAGAGGAATAGGGGAGGCGAAAGCGGTTTCTATCATTGCAGCTTTAGAATTAGGAAGACGCCGAAGAGGGGAGGATGCAGTGGAATTAAAGAAAATCACTTCGAGTAAAATCATATTCGAAATTATGCAGCCTATCATTGGCGAATTGCCGCATGAAGAATTTTGGATTATATATATGAATAATTCAAATAAGGTTATTTCGAAATCGCAGTTGAGTAAGGGCGGAATCACAGGGACATTGGTTGATGTTCGCATTGTTTTTAAAACGGCGCTCGAAATGGGAGCTACAGCTTTGATCTTGTGTCACAATCATCCTTCGGGAACATTGATTCCCAGTGATGCTGACAAACAGATTACAAGAAAATTAAAATTGGCAGGCGATAATTTAGAAATAAAAGTATTGGATCATCTCATTGTAACTGAAACTAGTTATTACAGTTTTGCAGACGAAGGAATATTTTAAAAATATAAAATGAAACAAACACATATAAAAGACGTTTTTTTTGATTTAGATCATACGCTTTGGGACTTTGATAAAAATTCAGAGTTGACATTCCAAACTATTTTCAATAGAAATCATCCTACAATAGAAACAAAAGAATTTATTGAAAAGTATGTACCGATAAACCAAGAATGTTGGAAGTTGTATCAATATGATAAAATTACCCATGGAGAATTGCGTTACAATCGACTCAAACATTCTTTTGATGCTATAAATTATTCAATTTCCGATGAAGAAATTGATTCAATATCAAATGATTATATTTGTTTTTTGCCAGAGAATAATCATCTTTTTGATGGAACGATTGAACTTTTAGAATATTTGAAACCGAAATATAATTTGCATATTATAACCAATGGTTTTGCCGATGTTCAATTTAAAAAATTAAATAATTCGAAAATCGGTTCCTATTTTCAGACGATTACTAATTCTGAAATGGCAGGAGTAAAAAAA
This sequence comes from Flavobacterium sp. DSR3-2, assembly GCF_049896525.1. Classification (NCBI taxonomy): domain Bacteria; kingdom Pseudomonadati; phylum Bacteroidota; class Flavobacteriia; order Flavobacteriales; family Flavobacteriaceae; genus Flavobacterium; species Flavobacterium sp. DSR3-2. The sequence continues at coordinate 142,134 of NZ_JAFCUM010000007.1, read as the reverse complement.
CCAAATCCTATTATTTTTGATTACGCTATAGATTTGGCTAAAGCCCAAAAAGAACATAGTATTATGATTGGCGACAGCTTAGATGCGGATGTTCAAGGAGCGTTAGATGCGGGTTTAGACGCTATTTATTTCAATGAAGGGTGTATGACTGTTGAAGATCATATCAAACAAATTAATCATTTATTAGAACTTAAAAAATATTTATAAATATGAAAAAGCAATTTTTATTAGTAGTACTACTCGTTGTTAATTATACTTATTCTCAATCTGTAAACGATTATAAAGCTTTTATTGTTCCAGTTAAATATGATTTTCTAAAAGGAGAAAATCAATATCGTTTGAATACATTAACTAAATTTAATTTGAATAAAGCCGGTTTTAATTCGTTTTACAGCAATGAAACTATTCCGGTCGAATTTAATGACAGATGTGATTTGCTATATGTTGATGTTGTTAAAGAGAATAGTTTTTTGACAACTAAACTCTACATAACCATGAAGGATTGTAATGACAAAATTATATTTCAATCCGCCGTTGGTAAAAGTAAAGAAAAAGAGTACCAAGTTGCCTATACCGAAGCGTTGAATGAAGCATTTCAGTCCATTAACAACTTGCAGTACAAGTACAGTGGTCAAAAGATTGCGAAAACTGAATTTGCTGTTAATGAACCTGAAATAAGTAAAACAGTTTCAGCTCCCGCAGCTATAGTCGAAACACCAGCTTTAAGTACACCAAAGATTATAAGTAAAACAGATGCTAATTTGCTTTACGCACAAGCCACCGCTAATGGATATCAGTTAATTGATAGTACACCAAAAGTGATTATGAAAGTTTTTCATACTTCAAATAAATACTGTTACATTGCTGTGAAAGATGACATTCAGGGAGTTTTAATACTAAAAAATAATGAATGGGTTTTCGAATATTATCAAAACGACCAGCTCTGGTCTGAAACAGTAGCGGTTAAGTTTTAGATAAAAACTTTGTATTTACTAAAATAGATAAGAAAACGTATTTAGCAATAAATGCATTTTTTTATGGTTTGATTTTAATAACCGTATTTGTTTTTCCATCGGTTTTTTAAGAATTCTCGTGTAATGTTTTCTCTTGAGTTATTTCCAGGAATATATATGGGATTATTGGATAAGGCTTCTGGTAGGAATTCTTGTTCTGCGAAATTATTGATATAATCATGAGCATATTTATATTCTTCACCATAACCCAATTCTTTCATCAACTTCGTAGGAGCATTGCGTAAGTGAATAGGTACCGGTAGATCTCCGGTTTGTTTTACAAGCTGTTGCGCAGTTCCAATTGCCAGGTACGACGCATTACTTTTTGGGGATGTCGCGAGATAAACTGCACATTGACTCAAAATAATTCTACTTTCTGGATATCCAATTGTAGCTACAGCCTGAAAAGTATTATTAGCCATAATAAAAGCTGTTGGATTGGCATTCCCTATATCTTCACTGCTTAGAATTAGCATTCTTCGCGCTATAAACTTGACATCTTCACCACCTTCAATCATTCTCGCGAGCCAGTAAACTGCTCCATTAGGATCACTTCCTCTAATGGATTTTATAAAAGCAGAAACAATGTCATAATGTTGTTCACCGGTTTTGTCATATAAAACGGTATTTTGTTGTACCAAAGAGAAAACCAAATCATTAGTGATATTAATTTCGTCTTCATTTGAAGCATTTACAACAAGTTCAAAAATATTTAATAGTTTACGTCCATCACCGCCGGAAAGTCTCAATAAAGCCTCGGTTTCACTTAAAATAATATTTTTTGTAGATAAATAAGTATCTGTTTTCATCGCACGTTCCAGTAGGGATTCTAAATCATGTTTGGTAAATGCATTCAAAACGTACACTTGACAACGAGATAGCAATGCAGGAATTACTTCAAAACTCGGGTTTTCAGTAGTGGCGCCGATAAGGGTAATCCACCCTTTTTCTACTGCAGCCAATAGGGAATCTTGTTGCGATTTACTAAAACGATGAATTTCATCAATGAATAAAATAGGATTTCTAGCAGTAAATAAACCACCACTTTGCTTCGCTTTTTCAATCACCTCGCGAATGTCTTTAACACCCGAGTTGATCGCGCTCAAAATATAAAATGGTCGTTTTGATTCCTGTGCAATAATTTGTGCTAAAGTAGTTTTTCCAGTTCCCGGTGGTCCCCAAAAAATTAATGAAGGGATAATCCCTTTCGCAATTTGTTGTGTCAATGAGCCATTTGGTCCAACCAAATGGGATTGACTGATGTAGTCTTCTAATTTTTGTGGTCGTATGCGTTCCGCAAGTGGTGCTTCCATAATGTAAAATTACAGTTTTTTTAATTTGAAACAGTTTGCGTTTGTGAAAGTTTATTTTTTAGGAGCTATTTCCAGCTTTGCACTTTATCTTTTATATCTTGTTGAAAAAACAAAATATAAAAGGATGCCGTTTCTATCTGGGCTAGGCTGTTGTTAAAAAATGCATAATCAGTTTAAATATGACAAAATAGCATTAAATTATTTTTGGACAAGTATTTGAAACAGGAGTAGAGTATATAATTGCTAGTTACTTATGGACAAACATTTTAAATTCACGAATTTAGTCATTGGACTGCCTCTTTTTTTTGTGCTTGTATTGTGGTTTGTCTTTTGGCTCGAAATCCGATTTGACTTTGATTTTGTCCAAAATGGAATTTACCCTCGAACATTTTCAGGTTTGCAAGGAATTATTTTTAGTTCGTTCATTCATGCGGACATGAAACATTTGTACAATAATTCTTTTCCGTTACTAATACTTTTGGCTTCCTTACAATTTTTTTATGCAAAACAATCACTTCAGGTCATTGGTTACGGAATTATTTTGTCCGGCTTTATTACTTGGATGATCGGCAGAGATAATTATCATATTGGTGCAAGCGGACTAATATATGTACTTTTCAGTTTTGTTTTTTTTAAAGGAATCCAGACTAGGTATAGTCGTCTTGTAGCATTGTCACTTGCCGTTATTGTGGTGTATGGCGGATTGGTTTGGTATATTTTTCCAACACCAACTGTCGAAGGTGAAAATTCTATTTCTTGGGAAGGACATTTGGGAGGGTTACTGACAGGATTGCTTCTTTCAATTATTTATAAAACTCCTGAGTATAAAAAAATCATTAAGTATGATTGGGAACATGTAAATTTTGATCCTTCAGAAGATAAATTTATGCAACGTTTTGATGCTAATGGAAATTTTGTTAATTTACCAAAAGTTGAGGTTGAAGAACAACAACAGGAATTGTTAACGTATTATACTTCCGTTTTTCAGGTAAATTATGAAGTTGTTACAAATGAGAAAAAATGAATCATAACTGAAGTTATAATTCATTTTTTAGAAGAAGATGTTATAATAAAAATTCTAAGATCGTTGTCGTACCGCTTCATATAAAAAAGCACCACAGGCTACAGAAACGTTTAATGAACCAATCGTTCCAAACATTGGAAGTTTAGCCTTCTCGTCAACAATTTTTAGAACCGATGGGTTCACACCACGATCCTCTGAGCCCATAATGATAGCTACAGGTTCATTCAAAGAAAGGTCATAAATGTTTTGATCCGTTTTCTCAGTGGCCGCAACGGTCTTTATACCACTAGCCTGCAATAAGAAGATAGCGTCTTTGATGTGTTCTACTTTACAAATTGGAATATTAAAAACCGCGCCCGCAGATGTTTTTACCGTATCACCATTCACAGGTGCTGAACCCGCTTTTTGAACGATGATTCCATTTACTCCTGTACACTCAGCCGTTCTTATGATAGCACCAAAATTACGGGCATCTGATATTTGATCCAAAATCAAAAACAAAGGTTTTTTTCCGTTTTCAATTACTGATTCGATCAAAGATTCCAAATCGAAGAAAGAGATAGGGGATATGGTAGCTACAGCACCTTGATGGTTATTAGGCGTAAGTCTGTTTAATTTTTCAACAGGAACATAGGAAAAGTTGATGTTTCCGCGCTTCATCACCTTCATTAAGTCTTTCATTAGTTCGCTGCTTGCTTCCTTTTGAATATAAACTTTGTCTACCGTTGCGCCTGCTTGTATTGCTTCAATTATCGCTCTAATCCCAAATATTTGATGTTCTTTTTCCATGGTGCAAATATATAAAAAAAAACCACCCCAAAAAGTGGGATGGTTTTTAATAATAGAATTAAGTAACAATTAGAATTTGTCCCAGAATATTTTTGTGGTTAACAAATCGCCACCGATTGCATTTGATGCTGTCGTATAGTTTGTTTTGTTAACTTGTTGTTCAAGAACAGGATAAGCCATTCTTACGGGAACTTTTCCTCCAGCGTTGGTAATAGCAGTACTTGGCGCTGTTAAAGCAGGAAAGTCTAACCTTCTCCAGAAATTCCAAGAAGTTAATCCTTGATTGTACATAGCTACCCATGCCTGCTCTCCAATTGATTTTTTCCAATTAGTAGCATTGAATGGATTTGTAGTAAGGTAGTTTCTTGCTTCTGCATCAGAACCGCCCCATTCTTTGATTGAAGCTGTTACGGCAGTATAATACGCAAGAGCAGCAGCTGTCGGATTCCAACGGGCATTAGCTTCAGCAATATAAAAAGCAACTTCAGTGTAGTTTAAGATAATCCCTGGTGTTGTTGCATTGTACGCATACGATCCTATATGTGAGAAATCACCAAATTCTCCACCTTGACCAATAATTTGGCCTACATAACCTCCGCCGGTAACCTGTTCATAGTAATTATCTATTCTTGGATCATTTGAGGCTTTCATGTAATCCACTAATGTTTTACCAGCAAAGAAATCATCTCTACCATTTGCAACAAGATTTTCATACAAAGGATTGAAGTTCGGAGATGCTGCAAGATATTGAAATTGACAATTTCCAGCTGGCGACATTATTACTCCTCCTGCAATGGCTTGTAGCGCTGTAGCTTGGGCTAAAGTAGGATTTGCATCAGCAATAGCGATCGCAAGTTTTAATTTTATAGAATTTGCTAATGCTTTCCATTTAGCAATATTTCCACCGTAGTATATGTCCCCATCATTAAAAGATTTAAAGCCAGTTGCATTGGTGTTTAGATTTGTGATGTCTTCATTAATCCTTTTAATTAAGTCAATATAGATGGTCGATGCATCATCATATGCGGGTAATGGAAAATCGTTCACATTAGCACCTTGGGTGTACGGTACGTTGCCAAAAGTATCAACTAGATTTTGATAAGTGTAAACCTGTAATACATCAATAATAGCTAATTGGTTTTTTTTGTTAACTGGCCATCCGGCTGCTTGATCTGCAGTGGGAGCATAATTAGTAATGATTTCTTTGGCTTTGCCTAAATTATTGATTACCCTTACATAGTTTCGTGAAAATATATTATTTGAAACATTTCTATTTGTAAAATCATAATTACTCTCATTTACGTATGTAGTTTCTTGCCAATATTGCATTGTAAGTCTAAAGTTATTGATGTTAACACTTGGTGTATTAACATAGTCGCTTAATTCTTTTTCTGCGAAATTCAAGAGCGATCCTGGTACTGCATTATAGGCGCTATTGGTATCGGTATTTATATCTTCGCTAACACATGCTGTCATTAACAAACAAATGGTTAGTATTGTTATGATTTTTTTCATTTTCATCTTTTTAAAAATTAACTTTAACATTGAAAGAAATATTTCTCGTAGTGGGCATAGGTCCAGACTGGTAACCTTGAGTGTTACCGGATGATAGTCCAGCTTCAGGATCAGCGTAAGGTAAACTTTTGTCTATGATCCATAGGTTATTGCCTACCACACTAAAAGATGCACCTTTTATTGATTTTCCCAGAATGCTTGACGGAAGACTGTAAGTTAAAATTACTTCTCGTAGTTTCACAAATCCAGCATCATACACGAACGCGGCAGCGGGAGGATCAGTACCCAATACTTGACTTGATTCAGACCTGTCTAATCTTGTTGTATTGGTTACATACAACGGTTGCCCGTTAGTAGGAGTATAAGTAGGATTAGCCATCACGCCTTGTAAAAGTTCCCCTCCCCCATTAGCTAGAGTGTTTCTGACAGGATTTCCTAAATCATTTGTTCCAACAGAATTAGCATAGATTCCTGTTCCGTAACCGTAATATTGGTCAAGTGAAAATATACTGCCTCCTTTTTTGATATCAATTAAAAAACTGAAAGAAAGGTTTTTGTACGTAAACTTATTATTTATGCCTCCTGACCAATCTGCTTGGTATGTTCCTAATTGATTATCTGTGGTTGTAGAAATGACATAACCGCCATTATCACCAATTATTCGATTTCCAAGATCATCTAGCACGTAAGTTGTTCCCCAAATAGAACCATAATCGCGATTCAATGGAGCATTAATGCTGATGCCACCTTGAAGGGAATTAATATTAATGTTTTCAATTCCAGGAGCCAATTCTGTAACTTTTGTGTTTGGATTTGCCCAGTTTACATTTACATCCCAGTCAAAATTCTCTGTTTTGATTGGTGTAAAATTAAGTGATACCTCAAACCCTTTTGTTGTCAATGTTCCTGCGTTTATAGTTGTAAACGCTGCCCCTGTTGCCGTTGATACGGGTAGTGGTAAAATTTGGTCAAAAGCTTTGTTCTCAAAGTATGCTACGTCAAAGCCTAATCTATTTTTTGCAAATTGCATATTTAAACCAAATTCGATATTATCCAGCTGTTGTGGCTTTAGATTTGGATTTTTAGCATTTGTATTGTAAGAATAAACAGGTGTTTGAAAAGGCGTAAGTGAATTATAAGTATTCTGTAATTGATTTGGATCTGTATCTGAGCCTACTTGTGCGTATGCGGCTCTAAATTTACCAAAATTGATAAATTCAACATCTTTTAACCAATTTGAGAAAACGACAGTTCCGGAAATCGCTGAATACCAATATGCATTATTTTCAACTGGTAATGCAGACGATTGATCTCTTCTTACAGAGCCTTCTAAATAGTACGTTCCTTTATAACCTAAAGTAGCCTGTGTAAATAAACCAAGAATTTGTTTTTTAGTATCAACAATTCTAGGTAATGTTGGAGCTGATACTGAGTTAGATATTGTGTATAATCCCGGTATAAATAAGCCGCCTGAGGTTGATTGTTGATTTGAAAATTTATTTTGTACGTTATAATTGGTACCTACAATAACGTTTAAATTTAATTCTTCTGCTAAATCTTTTTTGTACGTCGCCAAGAAGTCATAATTTTGTTCGCTAAAATTATAAAGATCCAATGCATATCCCGAAGGTTGAGCAGGTAGATTAGCTAAATTTGAGTTTGAGCCGATGACATTTGGATAAGATCCAACAGCTAATCTGTCTTCTGTTCTTAAAGTAAATCCATCAGTACCTACTCTTCCTAGTAAACTAAATTCTTCTGATACGTCGTAAGTTACGCTTGCATTAGCAGCAAACCGTTCTCTTGAATCGGTATTGTAGTTTTGGTTTCTTTGAAAATAAGGATTGTCCCAATACGCAGGGGAAATATTAGTTGCACTTCTTTGATTCCACGTGTAATTTTGCTGACCTAAATTGTAAAACTGCTTTTGTTCCTTGATATCGACATTGGTTGCCCACCATTGTCTAAAGTTAGACATTACATTTCCATTATATCCAGTCGCGTTTCTGTTTCTCGTGTTTTGATTAACATAAGTTGCATTGAAATTAGAGCTTAATTTATCGTTAAACTTATAACTTGCTGCTGCATTAAAGTTGTTTTTACTTAATAAAGCGTTTGGCAAAACATCATCACTTTTTGTGTTTGAGTAAGTCAGTCTATAAGTCGCTTTGTCTGAACCACCGCTTAAAGAGATATTATTAATTGTTGAAGTTGCTGCTTCAAAAAAGGTTTCAGGAGTATTCTGTGCAACAACCCAAGGAGTTGCTTGCCCAAAAGTAGCTGATCCAGGTACAAAAGCGTCATACTGAAAGACAAGAGATCCGTCATATTTTGGTCCGTAAGAAGCGTCGTCTCCAGTTCTTGCTCTTGGCTGTCCATTAAATGATGAAAAAAATTGTCCGAAGTAACCTTGGCCATATTCAGTTTGGTATTTTGCAAAAGTAGACTTATCAATCGTAGATCTGGTGTAAGAGGAAGAAAATTCTACTGCTAGATCATTACCTGCCTTTCCTTTTTTTGTTGTAATTATTATGGCTCCGTTTTGTGCACGTGATCCATATAATGCTGTAGCAGCTGCGCCTTTAAGTACATTGATTTCTGCAATGTTATTCGGATTAATATCCGATGCCGCATTACCAAAATCTAAACCTCCACGACCACTTTTTTGGTCGCCACTGTTTACGTTGCTGTTTAATATTGGTACTCCATCCACGACAAATAATGCTTGGTTATCCCCTAACAAAGATTTAAAACCTCTAAGAACTACATTTGTAGATCCTCCAAAGTTTGTTCCAGTAGTTACACTAAGTCCCGCAACTTTACCAGATAAATTGTTAACAAAATTTCCAGTTGGCACAGTTGACACTTGTTCAGCCGTAACTTGTTGTGAAGAATAACCAAGAGATTTTTTTTCTCGTTTAATTCCCAATGCTGTTACCACGACAGCGTCAAGTTCATTTGTAGCGTCGTTTAATTTTACGTTAATAATTAATGAGCTTGCTGTCTTTTCTTGAGTCATCATTCCGATATAACTAAATATCAAGACTTGGCTTGGAGTTGCTCTGATAGAAAATTTTCCATCAAAATCAGTTTGTGTTCCAGTTTGCGTTCCTTTCACTAATACACTCACACCTGGTAAAGGCAATCCTGCATTATCAGAAACAACACCTGAAACAGCTCTTTCTTGCGCCAAGGTAACTTGCGCCACAAGTACTAAAAGTAGTACTAAGAATCCATTAAACTTTAGTTTCATTTTTAAATATTTTGAATTAGTCCTGCAATTTCTTAATAATTTGTTAACTTTCCTAATATATGAATCTCTAATTTACGCACTGATTAAAATTTAACATTATAACTGATATGTACAATTGTGTTATATATTTCAAATTTTTGATTTTTGGCATGGCCATTTGCTATGGCTAATTTGAAAAATCCGTTTTTGGTGTGTAGTCCCATTCCTAGACCAATTCCAAGTAAGGTGTCTTTTATGTCGGTGCTTTTGTCTTCGTAATAAGCGTAGTCTAAGATGGTGTGTATATAAAAATCGGGCGATAGTGTATAGCGGTATTCGGTAAGAATAGAAGTTATTAAATAAGCCTGTAAACTATTTTCTGTGAATCCTCTTATGCTGTTAAATCCCCCGAAACGAAAAAGTTCATTTACAACATAGGTATTACTTTGTAGAAAGTAATTATGACTATTAATATTTATCGCGTTCTTTTTATTTAAGTTAAAATTATGTGAAGCTTGAACGCTTAAAAAAAACTGATTGCTTTTTGTGTTATTTTCTAATTGATTTTTAATTTCGCGCTTTCCGGTTCCGGCAGTTATCAAAACAAAAGTTTTTATCGGAAAAGTAAAATTAGCTAAGTCAAGTTTTGTGTAATTAAAACTGGATGTTAAAAATGAATTGCTAAAATCGCTTACCGATGTGTCTATTGAGTTTTGAATGTCGCTCGATTCTGTGGTTTGGTAACCCAAATATAAACGGGTGTTGTAATTTGGGAAGTAGCTTAAATCAATTGCGCTTTTTGTGTTTTGAAAAGTGCTGTCTTGTCTGAATAAGTGAATTTGGGCTTTTAATCCTATTGGGCTTTTGAGTAAATACGGAAGTTCAATGCTTGCGTTAAATGTTTTTTGATCATTTCCGTCGCTTTTCCAGTAAACAGCTAATTGTTCTCCGGAACCTAAAATATTTTCAAGTTTTACATCTAAGTATCCATTTAGAATTATTTTTTTGTTTTCATTATTTGAAAATCCAATAAAGCCATCAAAAGTGTTTGATTTTTTTTTCTCAAGATATACATAAACTTTTGTTGTGTCTTTCGTAAATAAAATTTCTGGATATTTCACTTGGTTAATAAATCCAAATTTCTCAAAATCATTATAAATTTTGTCTACTATTTTTTGATTAAAAACGCCATTTTTATATTTTCGGTTAATTTGCGCTAAATGTCCATTGGGAAATTTATTGGATCGGCTGTTTTCTGCGTAATTGACTATGATGGAGTTTAGTGTTCTTTTCGTGTCTGATTCCATTTTTAAATCGGCATAAATTTTAGTGTCGACTCTTCTTATGTTTGTTAGTTTCAGTTTTGCTAATGCGAATCCGTTTTGCTCTAATTTCTCAACAGTTTGCTTTAAAAAAGAATTAATTTCTGTGTAGGGTAATTTTACAGTGTCGTTTACTTTACTTGGTTCAGTTGAGTTTTCGAGAATTAAATTTGTACCTATATATATATGTATTGTTTTTATTTTTTTTCCTAATGTAAAATTGGCTATGTAAACTGAGTCCTTCGTTTTATTAAATTCAACGGTACTATTATCTATATAGCCTATTTCGGATAATTTTTCTGAAAGTTTGATTATCTCTTCGCGCACTGACTTAGTATTCTGGTGAGCTGTATTGTATTTTAAGGAGTCTATAGTTTTTGTTTCTAATGAGTTGCTTCCGGATATTAACAATCGGAAATTTTGTGCCGAGCAATTGAGGCAAAAATTTAGAAAGAAGAATAAAATAATTATAAATTTCAAGTGAATATGTGTTTTTAATAAAAGTAATGTAAATATCTAATGTTTGTGATAAAAATCAAATGATAAAATAATCTTATTGAAAATTAATAGATTAACTTTTGTAGAGTAAAAAATATTTTCTACATTTGCAACCCCGTAAAAAGCGGGAATTTAATATAATAAGAAATTTTTAGTATTAATTATGCCAACAATTCAACAATTAGTAAGAACAGGAAGAACTCAGATAACTAAGAAGAGTAAATCGGTTGCTTTAGATTCTTGTCCTCAAAGAAGAGGGGTTTGTACGCGTGTTTACACTACAACACCAAAAAAACCAAACTCTGCAATGCGTAAAGTAGCGCGTGTACGTTTGACAAATGGTAATGAAGTAAATGCTTACATCCCTGGTGAAGGACACAATTTACAAGAGCACTCGATAGTATTAGTTAGGGGTGGAAGGGTAAAAGATTTACCAGGAGTTAGATACCACATCGTTCGTGGTGCGCTTGATACGTCAGGAGTAGCAGGAAGAACGCAAAGAAGATCTAAGTACGGAGCAAAACGCCCAAAAGAAGCAAAAAAGTAATTTAAAAAGTTATTACATAAGGATGTGATTAGTCGCATTCTTACAAGTATGACCTTTTATTAAAAAAAAGACATGAGAAAAAGAGCGGCAAAGAAAAGACCACTTTTACCAGATCCAAGGTTTAATGACCAACTGGTAACACGTTTTGTGAACAACTTAATGTGGGATGGAAAAAAATCGACAGCGTTTAAAGTATTTTATGATGCAATTGACATCATTGAGTCTAAAAAACAAGATGCAGAGAAACCATCATTAGAAATTTGGAAAGATGCGTTAACCAATGTTATGCCTCACGTAGAAGTACGTAGTCGTAGAGTAGGTGGAGCTACATTTCAAATTCCAATGCAAATTCGTCCAGATAGAAAAATTTCTATGGCTATGAAATGGTTAATTCTTTACTCTAGAAGAAGAAACGAAAAATCTATGGCTCAAAGGTTAGCTTCAGAATGTTTAGCTGCGGCTAAAGAAGAAGGAGCAGCTGTTAAGAAAAGGATGGATACTCACAAAATGGCAGAAGCTAACAAAGCATTCTCTCACTTTAGATTTTAATTCTTAAGAAATGGCTAGAGATCTTAAATATACAAGAAACATAGGAATTGCTGCTCACATTGATGCTGGTAAAACAACGACAACGGAGCGTATATTATTCTATACAGGAAAATCACACAAAATTGGTGAAGTACACGATGGTGCTGCAACAATGGACTGGATGGCACAAGAGCAAGAGAGAGGTATTACAATTACTTCTGCTGCAACAACTTGTGAATGGAACTTTCCAACTACACAAGGTAAAGTTTTGCCTGAAACATTACCTTATCACTTCAATATTATTGATACACCGGGACACGTTGACTTTACAGTTGAAGTAAACCGTTCGTTGCGTGTACTTGATGGTTTGGTTTTTTTATTTAGTGCTGTTGATGGTGTTGAGCCGCAATCGGAAACTAACTGGAGACTAGCGGATCAATACAGAGTACCACGTATTGGATTCGTTAATAAAATGGATAGACAAGGTTCTAACTTCTTGATGGTTTGTCAACAAGTAAGAGATATGTTAAAATCAAACGCAGTTGCAATCACTTTGCCAATTGGCGAAGAGAATGATTTCAAAGGTGTTGTTGATTTAGTAAGAAACCAAGCTATAGTTTGGGATGAAGAAGGTATGGGAGCAACTTACGAGATTGTGCCTATTCCAGAAGATATGCTTGAAGAAGTGAAAGAATACAGATCGATTCTTATCGAAGCAGTAGCTGATTATGATGAGACTTTGCTTGAAAAATTCATGGAAGATGAAAACTCAATCACAGAGGAAGAAATCAACATTGCTTTACGAGCAGCTGTAATGGATATGGCTATCATTCCGATGATTGCTGGTTCTTCTTTCAAAAACAAAGGAGTTCAATTCATGTTAGATGCAGTATGTAAATATTTGCCGTCTCCAATGGATAAAGATGGTATTGAAGGAATTCATCCTGATGACGCTGATTTATTAGAAGAAGATCAAACTAAAATATTGCGTAAGCCAGATGTTAAAGAGCCGTTCGCTGCTTTAGCTTTTAAAATTGCTACTGACCCATTCGTAGGTCGTTTAGCTTTCTTCCGTGCTTATTCAGGACGTTTAGATGCTGGTTCTTATGTCTTGAATACCCGTTCAGGAAACAAAGAAAGAATTTCTCGTATCTATCAAATGCATGCTAACAAGCAAAACCCAATTGATTATATTGAAGCTGGTGATATTGGAGCGGCAGTTGGATTTAAAGATATTAAAACTGGAGATACATTGTGTGATGAAAAGAACCCAATTATCTTAGAAAGTATGAAATTCCCTGCACCGGTAATTGGTATTGCAATTGAGCCTAAAACTAAAGCGGACGTAGATAAAATGGGTATGGCTTTGGCTAAATTAGCCGAAGAGGATCCTACATTTACTGTTAGAACAGATGAAGCTTCAGGGCAAACTATTATCTCGGGTATGGGTGAGCTTCACTTGGATATCTTAGTTGATAGAATGAGACGTGAATTCAAAGTGGAAGTAAACCAAGGTGAGCCTCAAGTTGAATATAAAGAAGCATTTACAAAGTCTGCTCAACACAGAGAAACGTACAAGAAACAATCTGGTGGTCGTGGTAAATTCGGTGATATCGTATTTAGATTAGAGCCAGCTGATGAAGTTGATGGTAAAGCTCCTGTGGGATTGCAGTTCGTTAATGCCGTCAAAGGTGGTAACGTTCCCAAAGAATATATTCCATCTGTAGAAAAAGGTTTCAGAGAAGCTATGAAAACAGGTCCTTTAGCAGGATACCAAGTTGATAGTTTGAAAGTAACTTTATTAGACGGATCTTTCCACCCGGTGGATTCTGATGCACTTTCTTTTGAGCTTGCAGCAAGAATGGGGTATAGAGAGGTAGCTAAGGCAGCGGGTGCTGTTATATTAGAGCCAATCATGAAAATGGAAGTGATTACACCAGAAGAAAACATGGGAGATATCGTAGGTGATATCAACCGTCGTAGAGGTCAGGTGAATGATATGGGTGATAGAGCTGGTGCAAAAACCATAAAAGCAGATGTGCCATTATCTGAAATGTTTGGATACGTTACTACGTTAAGAACACTTTCATCAGGTAGAGCAACATCTACTATGGAATTTTCACACTACTCTGAAACGCCTTCTAATATTTCGGAAGCAGTTATCAAAAAAGCAAAAGGAAACGCATAATCTTTAAGAAAATGAGTCAAAAAATCAGAATAAAATTAAAATCTTACGATCACATGTTGGTAGACAAGTCTGCTGAGAAGATTGTAAAAACGGTAAAAAGTACCGGTGCAGTTGTTACAGGACCAATTCCATTGCCAACGCACAAAAAACTTTTTACAGTGCTACGTTCTCCACACGTTAACAAAAAAGCGAGAGAGCAATTTGAAGTAATGTCATACAAGAGATTAATTGACATTTATTCATCTTCATCAAAAACTATTGATGCTTTGATGAAACTTGAATTGCCTAGCGGTGTTGAAGTAGAGATCAAAGTTTAAATAGCTTACTAGTAAGAAAAGAACGCTGTTTTTAAGCGAAAAATATTTTTTTGGTTTGTGTGTAAATAAGTTATACATTTGCACCCACTAAAAAAATAAGATTCGGTTAAAAGCTGCGTTCTATATTTATATTTAATAATTAATAATTAATATTTATGTCTGGGTTAATTGGTAGAAAAATCGGCATGACTAGCATCTTCGACGAGAACGGGAAGAACATTCCTTGTACTGTAATCGAAGCTGGTCCATGTGTTGTTACCCAAGTCAGAACCAAAGGTGTTGACGGGTACGAAGCGTTGCAACTTGGTTTCGATGACAAAAACGAGAAACATTCCACGAAAGCGGCTTTAGGTCACTTTAAAAAAGCGGGAACTGTAGCTAAGAAAAAAGTCGTTGAATTCCAAGATTTCGCAACTGAGCAAAAATTAGGAGATCTTATTGATGTTTCTATTTTTTCTGAAGGAGAATTTGTAGATGTACAAGGTGTATCTAAAGGTAAAGGTTTTCAAGGGGTTGTAAAACGTCACGGTTTTGGTGGTGTTGGTCAAGCAACTCACGGTCAACACAACCGTTTAAGAGCGCCAGGTTCTGTAGGAGCTTCTTCTTATCCATCTAGAGTATTCAAAGGAATGCGTATGGCTGGAAGAATGGGAGGAGACAATGTAAAAGTTCAAAACCTTAGAGTTTTAAAAGTAGTAGCTGAAAAGAACCTACTTGTTATAAAAGGATGTATTCCTGGTCATAACAACTCTTATGTAATCATTCAGAAGTAATGGAAGCAAAAGTATTAGATTTCAACGGAAAAGATACTGGAAGAAAAGTGCAACTTTCTGATTCAGTATTTGGTATAGAACCAAACAATCACGCAGTATATCTTGATGTTAAGCAATATCTTGCTAATCAAAGACAAGGAACGCACAAAGCAAAAGAAAGAGCTGAAGTTGCGGGAAGTACTCGTAAGATTAAAAAACAAAAAGGAACTGGTACTGCTCGTGCGGGTAGTGCAAAGAATCCATTGTTTAAAGGTGGTGGAACAGTTTTTGGACCAAGACCAAGAAGTTATTCATTTAAATTGAATAAAAGCTTGAAACGTTTGGCTAGAAAATCTGCTTTCTCAATTAAAGCAAAAGAATCAAACATTATCGTTCTTGAAGACTTTAATTTTGAAACACCAAACACTAAAAATTTCATTAATGTTTTGAAGGCTTTAGAGTTAGAAAATAAAAAATCCCTGTTTGTGTTGGGTGATGTGAATAAAAATGTATATTTGTCGTCACGCAATTTAAAAGGCTCTAATGTAGTAAGTAGCTTAGAATTAAGTACTTACGCTATATTAAACGCTAATAATTTAGTGCTTTTAGAGAGTTCTTTGGAGATAATTGAAGAAAATTTAAGTAAATAATAGGATATGAGCATCATAATTAAGCCTATAGTAACGGAAAAAGTAACCAAAGAAAGTGAAGTTCTGAACCGCTTCGGATTCGTTGTTGACAAAAAAGCAAATAAAGTGCAAATTAAGAAGGCTATTGAAGCTGCTTATGGAGTAACTATTTTGAGTGTTAACACGATGAACGTAAGACCGGACAGAACTACAAAATACACTAAAAGTGGTTTAATCAGTGGAAAGACAAATGCTATTAAAAAAGCAATTGTTCAAGTACAAGAAGGACAAACAATTGATTTTTACAACAATATCTAAGATAAAATGTCAGTAAGAAAATTAAAACCTATTACCCCAGGTCAGCGATTTAGAGTTGTGAATGGTTATGACGCCATTACAACTGATAAGCCGGAACGCTCTTTGATAGCGCCGATAAAAAACTCTGGTGGTAGAAATAGTCAAGGAAAGATGACCATGCGTTATACGGGTGGTGGTCACAAGCAGAGATATCGTATTATTGATTTTAAACGTACAAAAGAAGGAATTCCGGCTACAGTGAAATCAATTGAATATGATCCAAATCGTACTGCTTTTATCGCTTTGTTAGCATATGCTGATGGAGAGAAAACGTATGTTATTGCTCAAAACGGATTGAAAGTAGGTCAGAAACTTGTTTCTGGTCCAGAATCTCAACCTGAAATTGGTAATACTTTACCTTTAAGCAGAATTCCATTAGGAACTGTTATTTCTTGTATCGAATTGAGACCAGGACAAGGGGCTGTAATCGCTCGTTCTGCTGGAACATTTGCTCAGTTAATGGCAAGAGATGGAAAATATGCTACAATTAAAATGCCTTCTGGGGAGACAAGGTTGATCTTGTTGACTTGTTCGGCTACAATTGGAGCAGTTTCTAATTCAGACCATCAATTAGTTGTATCTGGTAAAGCTGGTAGAACAAGATGGTTAGGAAGAAGACCTAGAACAAGACCTGTTGCAATGAACCCTGTCGATCACCCAATGGGTGGTGGTGAAGGACGTTCTTCTGGTGGACATCCACGTTCAAGAAATGGAATACCAGCAAAAGGTTATAGAACTCGTTCTAAGAAAAACCCGAGTAACAAGTATATCGTAGAACGTAGAAAGAAATAATAAGATATGGCACGTTCATTAAAAAAAGGACCTTTCGTTCATTATAAGTTAGACAAGAAAGTTCAGGAAAACATCGCTGGTGGAAATAAAGGAGTTGTAAAGACTTGGTCTAGAGCTTCAATGATTACTCCAGACTTCGTTGGACAAACAATTGCAGTTCATAACGGTCGTCAATTTGTACCAGTTTACGTAACAGAAAACATGGTAGGTCACAAATTAGGAGAATTTTCACCAACTAGATCTTTTAGAGGTCATGCTGGAGCAAAAAATAAAGGTAAAAAATAAGAAGCAATGGGAGTTCGTAAAAGAGAAACAGCAGATGCAAGAAAAGAGGCTAACAAGTCATTGGCTTTTGCAAAGTTAAATAACTGCCCTACTTCACCTAGAAAAATGCGCTTAGTAGCAGATCTAGTAAGAGGTCAGAAGGTAGAAAGAGCACTTAACATCTTAAGATTTAGTTCTAAAGAAGCTTCAAGAAAATTAGAAAAATTGGTTTTATCTGTAATTGCCAACTGGCAAGCAAAAAACCCTGATGCTAATATGGAAGAAGCTGGTTTATTTGTTAAAACGATTACAGTTGATGGTGGTATGATGTTGAAAAGACTTCGTCCAGCTCCACAAGGTCGTGCTCACAGAATCAGAAAACGTTCTAATCACGTAACAATCGTGCTTGGATCTATTAATAACACACAAGCAATTTAATACAAGATGGGACAAAAGACAAATCCAATTGGAAATAGACTTGGTATCATCAGAGGATGGGACTCAAACTGGTATGGTGGAAATGATTACGGTGATAAGCTTGCCGAAGATTATAAAATCAGAAAGTATATCCATGCTCGTTTATCAAAAGCTAGTGTATCAAAAGTAATCATTGAGAGAACTTTGAAACTTGTAACCGTTACTATCACTACTGCCAGACCTGGTATCATTATCGGTAAAGGTGGACAAGAGGTAGACAAGTTAAAAGAAGAACTTAAGAAAATTACTGACAAAGAGGTTCAAATCAACATCTTTGAAATCAAAAGACCTGAACTTGACGCGTATCTAGTTGCTACAAGCATCTGTCGTCAAATTGAAAGCAGAATTTCTTACAGACGTGCAATCAAAATGGCTATTGCTGCCTCTATGCGTATGAACGCAGAAGGTATCAAAGTTTTGATTTCTGGTCGTTTGAATGGCGCAGAGATGGCTCGTTCAGAGGGTTTCAAAGAAGGTAGAATTCCTCTATCAACTTTCAGAGCTGACATTGATTATGCTTTGGCTGAGGCTCATACTACTTATGGTAGAATGGGAATCAAAGTATGGATCATGAAAGGTGAAGTTTACGGAAAGAGAGATCTTTCTCCACTTGCCGGAATGGACAAAAAACAGTCTGGTGCTGGCGGTAAAGGTAATGATTCTCCAAGAGGAGATAGAAAACCTTTTAACAAAGGTGGAAAACCAGACGCTCGTAAACGAAAGTAAATTTTTAAACTAAAGAAAAATGTTACAGCCTAAAAGAACAAAATACCGCAAGGTACAAAAAGGTAAAATGAAAGGGAATTCTCAAAGAGGACATGAACTTTCTAATGGAATGTTTGGTATTAAATCTGTACATGAAGATGGAATGTTCTTAACCTCTCGTCAAATCGAAGCTGCACGTATTGCTGCAACTCGTTTTATGAAAAGAGAAGGACAATTATGGATCAAAATATTTCCAGACAAACCAATTACTAAGAAGCCTCTTGAGGTACGTATGGGTAAAGGTAAAGGGGCAGTTGAGTATTGGGCTGCCGTTGTTAAACCCGGAAGAATTATGTTTGAAGTTGGAGGAGTACCTTTGTCAGTTGCAAAAGAGGCGTTACGTCTTGCGGCTCAAAAGCTTCCAGTAAAAACTAAATTCGTCGTTGCTAGAGATTTCGAAGCATAATCTATATTATATTATGAAACAATCAGAAATAAAAGATCTTTCTGCAGCAGAGTTGCAAGAAAAGCTTAGCCAGACTAAGAAAACATATGCTGATCTAAAAATGGCTCACGCTATTTCGCCAATTGAGAATCCACTTCAAATTAGGGGTGTAAGAAGAACAGTTGCAAGATTAGCTACCGAACTTACTAAAAGACAATAACTGTAGTCTGCTGAAAGATGGAAGAAAAAAGAAATTTAAGAAAAGAAAGAGTTGGTGTTGTTACTTCTGACAAAATGGATAAATCTATTGTTGTTGCTGAAGTACGTAAAGTAAAACACCCGTTATACGGTAAGTTCGTGTTGAAAACTAAAAAGTATCACGCACACGACGAAAAGAACGACTGTAACGTTGGAGATACTGTAAGGATTAGCGAAACGCGTCCCTTAAGTAAGACAAAATGTTGGAGGTTAGTTGAAATCTTAGAAAGAGCTAAATAATTATGGTACAACAAGAATCAAGACTAAAAGTAGCAGATAACACTGGAGCAAAGGAAGTTTTAACTATCCGTGTTTTAGGAGGTACCAAAAGAAGGTATGCCTCTGTTGGTGACAAGATTGTAGTTTCTATCAAAGATACTGCTCCTAACGGAAGCGTTAAAAAAGGAGCTGTTTCAACTGCAGTTGTTGTACGTACCAAAAAAGAAGTAAGAAGAGCCGATGGTTCATACATTAGATTTGATGACAACGCATGTGTGTTATTGAATGCTGCTGGTGAAATGAGAGGAACTCGCGTTTTTGGTCCGGTAGCAAGAGAACTTCGTGAAAAACAATTCATGAAAATTGTATCATTAGCACCAGAAGTGCTTTAATTCGTTTTTAAGATGATAAAGCTAAAAATAAAATCAGGTGACATTGTAAGAGTAATTGCTGGAGACCATAAAGGTGCTGAAGGTAAGGTAGTGCGTGTATACCGTGAGAAGAATAAAGCGATTGTTGAAGGTGTAAACATGGTTTCAAAACATACTAAACCTAGTGCAAAAAGCCCTCAGGGTGGTATCGTAAAGAAAGAAGCTTCTATACAAATATCTAATATTTCTTTAATTGATCCTAAAACTAAGGAAACAACTAGAGTAGGTATTAGAGTAGAAGGAGATAAGAAAGTAAGATTTTCAAAAAAATCTAATCAAGTACTATAGTAATGGAGTATATACCTAGACTAAAAGAAGAATATAAGAGCAGAGTAATTGCTGCTCTTAAAGAGGAATTCGGATACGTAAACGTAATGCAAGTTCCAAAACTGGAAAAAATCGTTTTAAGTAAAGGAGTTGGTGCAGCTGTATCTGATAAAAAACTTATTGACTATGCAGTTGATGAGTTAACAAAGATCACTGGACAGAAGGCAGTATCTACTATTTCAAAGAAAGACGTTGCGTCATTCAAATTGAGAAAAGGGATGCCTATTGGAGCAAAAGTTACTTTGCGTGGAGAAAGAATGTATGAGTTTTTAGACAGACTTATTACTTCAGCTTTACCACGTGTTAGAGATTTCGGTGGCATTAAAGCTACTGGTTTTGACGGAAGAGGAAATTACAACCTTGGAGTTTTGGAACAAATCATTTTCCCAGAAATTGATATTGATAAAGTAAACAAAATTTCAGGAATGGATATTTCTTTTGTAACTAGCGCAAAAACAGACAAAGAAGCAAAGTCTTTATTAACAGAATTAGGATTACCTTTTAAAAAGAATTAAGACATGGCTAAAGAATCAATGAAAGCCCGCGAGGTTAAGAGAGAAAAAACAGTAGCTAAGTATGCAGAGAAAAGAAAAGCTTTGTTAGAAGCTGGAGATTTCGTAGGTTTGCAAAAGTTACCAAAAAATGCTTCGCCAGTTCGTTTGCACAATCGTTGTAAATTAACAGGTAGACCAAGGGGGTATATGCGTCAATTCGGTCTTTCACGTGTTACATTTCGTGAAATGGCAAATAACGGATTGATACCTGGGGTTAAAAAGGCATCTTGGTAAGACGTAATTTATTACGTACTGATACAGACTTAACTTACGTTTTGTCTGTATCATAAACATTTATAAATTGGTTTTAGGTTCGGCAAATCGTTTGTTGAAAACCAAAACCGCAAATTAATACATATGTATACAGATCCTATTGCAGATTATTTGACAAGAGTTCGTAACGCTGTGGCTGCAAACCACAAAGTTGTCGAAATTCCTGCTTCTAATCTAAAAAAAGAAATAACTAAGATCTTATTTGATCAAGGTTATATCTTGAGTTACAAATTTGAAGACAACGCTGTTCAGGGTTCAATCAAAATCGCTTTGAAGTATGATAAAGATACTAAAGAGTCAGTAATTAAAGATATCCAAAGAATTAGTAAACCAGGTTTACGTAAATATTCAAGTTCGTCAAGTATTCCTAGAATCCTTAACGGATTAGGAATTGCTATTGTTTCTACTTCTAAAGGTTTAATGACTGGAAAGAAAGCTAAACAATTAAATGTTGGTGGCGAAGTAATTTGTTACGTATACTAATTTTAAAGACTATATAAGATGTCAAGAATAGGTAAAAACCCAGTAACAATACCAGCAGGAGTAACTGTTTCAGTTGCTGATGGTATTATTACGGTAAAAGGAAAAAATGGTCAACTAACTCAGGAGTTTTCGGACGTAACTGTAACAGTTGAAGGGGATCTAGTTCAAGTAGATAGGTCTTCTGATCACAAAGACCAAAGAGCAAAACACGGTTTGTACAGATCTTTAATCAATAACATGATTATCGGTGTAACAGATGGTTTTACTAAGTCATTAGAATTGGTAGGAGTTGGTTATAGAGCTTCAAATCAAGGACAAAAATTAGATTTAGCACTTGGTTACTCTCACAATATAGTTCTAGAAATTGCTCCAGAAGTAACTTTAGAAACGATATCTGAAAAAGGTAAAAACCCGATCGTTAAGTTAACATCATTTGACAAACAACTTTTAGGTCAGGTAGCTGCGAAAATCAGAGGTTTCCGTAAACCTGAGCCGTACAAAGGAAAAGGTGTTAAATTTGTAGGTGAAGTATTAAGAAGAAAAGCAGGTAAATCAGCTTAAAAAATAAGATTATGTCATTAACAAAACCTGAAAGAAGACAACGAATTAGATTCAGAATTAGAAAAACAATTAGTGGTACTGCTACTAATCCAAGACTATCTGTTTTTAGAAGTAACAAAGAAATTTACGCTCAACTTATTGATGACGTAAACGGAGTTACATTGTTGGCGGCTTCTTCAAGAGAAAAAGAAATAGGTAACGGTACGAACATTGAAGTTGCTACAGCGGTTGGAAAACTAGTTGCTGAAAAAGCTTTAATAGCTGGGATAGAAGTAGTAACTTTCGATAGAGGAGGTTATTTGTATCACGGACGTATTAAATCATTAGCGGAAGGCGCAAGAGCGGCTGGACTTAAATTCTAATATAGTATGTCTAATAGTAAATACAAGAATGTAGAGTTAGTAAAACCAAGTGGACTTGAATTAAAAGATCGTTTGGTAAGTGTTAATCGTGTTACTAAGGTTACAAAAGGTGGTAGAGCTTTCGGTTTTTCTGCTATTGTAGTTGTAGGTGATGAAAATGGTGTGGTTGGACACGGATTAGGAAAATCTAAAGATGTTTCTGAGGCAATTGCGAAAGCAGTGGAAGATGCTAAGAAAAATTTAGTTAAAATTCCTTTGAATGGTCAATCGGTGCCTCACGAACAAAAAGGTAAATTTGGTGGTGCACGTGTATTCTTAATTCCTGCCTCTCATGGTACAGGAGTTATTGCTGGTGGAGCTGTTCGTTCGGTTCTTGAATCAGTGGGAATTCATGATGTATTATCTAAATCTCAAGGATCTTCAAATCCTCACAACGTAGTGAAAGCAACTTTTGATGCTTTATTACAAATGAGAAGTGCTTACACTGTTGCAAAACAAAGGGGTGTTTCTTTAGAAAAAGTTTTTAAAGGTTAATTCAAGGAAATTATGGCTAAATTATTAGTAAAACAAGTTAGAAGCAAAATCAACTGTCCACTTACTCAAAAAAGAGGATTAGAAGCTTTAGGTCTACGTAAAATGGGACAAGTTGTAGAGCACGATTCAAATCCTACAATCCTTGGGATGATAAATAAAGTTAAACACTTAGTTTCTGTTGAAGAAGCTAAATAACAAATACTGTTATGAATTTAAGTAACTTACAACCTGCTGAAGGTTCTACACACAATCAAAATAAAAGATTAGGTAGAGGAGAAGGTTCTGGAAAAGGTGGTACTTCTGCAAGAGGTCACAAAGGAGCAAAATCTCGTTCTGGTTATTCAAAAAAGATTGGTTTTGAAGGTGGGCAGATGCCGCTTCAAAGACGTGTTCCTAAGTTTGGTTTTACAAACATCAATCGTAAAGATTACGAAGGTGTAAATCTTGATACACTTCAACTTTTAGTTGATAATGGTGTTATTAAAGATACTGTTGATATGACAGTTTATGTTGCTAATCGTTTAGCTACCAAAAATGAAATCGTTAAGATTTTAGGTAGAGGTGAATTGACAGCAAAATTAAAAGTAACCGCTCACAAATTTACTGCTACTGCAAAAGCTGCTATTGAAGCTGCTGGTGGAGAAGCTGTAACAATGTAATTTTTCAATTAAGATGAAGAAATTTATTGGATCAATAAGTAATGTTTGGAAAATCGAAGAACTGAAAAATAGAATCTTAATAACATTAGGTTTACTTTTGGTTTATCGTTTTGGGGCGCAAGTGACCCTGCCAGGTATTGATGCTACTCAATTAGGTAATTTAGCTGGGCAAACAAAAGAAGGGATTGGTTCAATTCTTGACATGTTTACTGGAGGCGCTTTTTCACAAGCCTCCGTTTTTGCCTTAGGTATTATGCCTTATATTTCCGCTTCTATTGTTGTTCAGTTGATGGGAATTGCGATTCCTTATTTGCAAAAACTTCAAAGTGATGGAGAGAGTGGCAGAAAAAAGATTAATCAAATTACTCGTTGGTTGACAATAGGGATTACTTTAGTTCAAGGTCCAACTTACATCTACAATTTGTATAGAACATTACCCAGTAATGCATTTTTATTAGGATTCAATTCTTTTGAATTCTTATTTTCCTCAGTAGTTATCTTAGTTACAGGTACAATTTTTGCCATGTGGTTAGGTGAAAAGATTACAGATAAAGGAATTGGAAATGGTATATCATTGTTGATCATGGTTGGTATATTGGCTAGATTACCTCAAGCCTTTATTCAGGAGTTTACAACAAGGGTTACCAATAATAATGGTGGTCCAATGTTATTGGTTATCGAAATCATTATTTGGTTATTGGTTATTATTTGTTGTGTACTTTTAGTAATGGCGGTCAGAAGAATTCCGGTTCAATATGCTCGTCGCACTACTTCAGGTGATTTCGAACAAGACATGTTGAATGGCAATAGACAATGGATTCCTTTAAAGCTTAACGCGTCAGGGGTTATGCCGATAATATTTGCACAAGCAATTATGTTTATACCAGCTGCTTTAGCTGGGTTGTCTAAATCTGACGCATCACAATCTGTCGTTGGCGCTTTTAGTAATATGTTTGGTTTTTGGTATAATTTTGTATTTGCAACTTTAATAATTGTATTTACTTTCTTTTACACTGCGATTACTGTTCCTACTAATAAGATGTCTGATGATTTAAAGAGAAGCGGTGGGTTTATTCCAGGTATCAGACCAGGAGTTGAAACATCGGATTATCTTGATAAAGTGATGTCTTTAATAACTTTTCCAGGATCTTTATTTCTTGCTCTAATCGCTGTGTTCCCGGCTATAATTGTAAGTGTTATGGATGTTCAACAATCTTGGGCAATGTTTTTTGGAGGTACTTCATTAATAATTATGGTTGGAGTTGCCATAGACACAATGCAGCAAATCAATTCATATTTGTTGAACAGACATTATGACGGTTTAATGAAAAGTGGTAAAAATAGAAAAGCAGTAGCTTAACTTTATGGCAAAACAATCAGCAATAGAACAAGACGGATCAATCATTGAAGCATTATCAAATGCGATGTTCCGTGTGGAATTAGAAAACGGACATATTGTAATCGCCCACATATCTGGAAAAATGCGTATGCATTACATCAAATTATTACCTGGTGATAAAGTGAAACTAGAAATGAGCCCTTACGATTTGTCAAAAGCAAGAATTACTTATAGATATTAAAGGATATTCAAAATGAAAGTTAGAGCTTCAGTAAAAAAGAGAAGTCCCGAGTGCAAGATTGTGCGAAGAAAAGGGAGATTGTACGTAATAAACAAAAAGAATCCTAGATTTAAACAAAGACAAGGATAATTATGGCAAGAATAGCAGGGGTAGATATCCCAAAAAATAAGAGAGGTGTTATAGCACTTACCTACATCTTTGGATTAGGAAAAAGTAGAGCTGTTGAGATTTTAGAAAAAGCTCAAGTTAGCCAAGATAAAAAAGTTCAAGATTGGAATGATGACGAGATCGGAGCAATTCGTGAAGCGGTATCAACTTTTAAAATTGAAGGAGAATTACGTTCAGAAGTTTCTTTAAACATCAAACGTTTAATGGATATTGGATGTTATAGAGGTATCCGTCATAGAACTGGTCTTCCTTTAAGAGGACAAAGAACTAAAAACAACTCTAGAACAAGAAAAGGTAAAAGAAAAACTGTTGCCAACAAGAAAAAAGCAACTAAATAATAAGTAATATGGCTAAAGCAACTGCAAAAAAACGTAAAGTTATCGTTGAATCAACGGGAGAGGCTCATATTTCTGCTACCTTCAATAACATCATCATTTCTTTGACAAACAAAAAAGGTGAAGTTATTTCTTGGTCTTCAGCTGGTAAGATGGGTTTTAGAGGTTCTAAAAAGAACACTCCATACGCAGCCCAAATGGCAGCAGAAGATTGTAGTAAAGTAGCTCTTGAGGCTGGACTTAAAAAAGTAAAAGTTTATGTTAAAGGACCAGGAAACGGACGTGAGTCTGCTATTCGTTCGTTGCATAATGGTGGAATTGAAGTTACAGAGATTATCGATGTCACTCCAATGCCTCACAATGGATGTCGTCCTCCTAAAAGACGTAGAGTTTAATAATATATTTTTAGTATAACCTGGGTAGAATAACGATTATCGAAGGATAAGACCTGAATTCATAATCTCTACCTTAAACAATTTAAAATGGCAAGATATACTGGTCCAAGTACAAGAATCGCCCGTAAATTCGGCGAAGCAATTTTCGGAGACGATAAAGCTTTCGAAAAAAGAAATTATCCACCCGGACAACACGGGATGGCTAAAAAAAGAGGTAAAAAATCTGAATTTGCTATCCAGTTAATGGAAAAACAAAAAGCTAAATATTCTTACGGAATTTTAGAAAAACAATTCAGAGGTTTATTTAAAAAAGCGTCAGCTACTAAAGGTGTTACAGGTGAAGTTCTTTTACAATTATGTGAGGCAAGATTAGATAACGTTGTTTTTAGAATGGGTATTGCTCCTTCTAGAAGAGGCGCTAGACAACTTGTTTCTCATAGACATATCACTGTCAACGGTGATGTTGTAAATATTGCTTCTTACCACCTTAAACCTGGTGATAAAGTTGCTGTTCGTGAAAAATCTAAGTCTTTAGAAGCTATCGAACGTTCTTTATCTAATTCAAGTCATGTTTATGAATGGATTACTTGGAATAGTGATATCAAAGAAGGTACTTTTGTTTCTGTACCTGCGAGACTTCAAATCCCAGAAAACATTAAAGAACAATTAATCGTAGAGTTGTACAACAAATAATAATTGACTTAGTCGAAATTTATGGCAATATTTAATTTTCAGAAGCCCGATAAAGTTATCATGATCGATTCAACCGATTTTGAAGGTAAGTTTGAATTCAGACCTTTAGAACCTGGTTACGGATTGACCGTTGGTAATGCACTTAGAAGAGTTTTGCTTTCAGCATTAGAAGGTTATGCAATTACATCTGTTCGCATTGAAGGTGTAGATCATGAATTTTCTACTATTCCAGGAGTTGTTGAAGACGTTACCGAAATTATCCTTAATCTTAAACAAGTACGTTTCAAACGTCAAATTGAAGATATTGATAATGAATCAGTTACTATATCTGTTTCAGGTAAAGATCAATTAACAGCTGGTGATTTTCAAAAATTTATTTCAGGTTTCCAAGTTTTGAATCCGGAACTTGTTATCTGTAATTTAGACAGTAAAATCAAACTAAATTTCGATTTAACTATCGAAAAAGGTAGAGGATATGTTCCTGCTGAAGAGAACAAAAAACAGAATGCTGCAATTGGAACTATTTTTACTGACTCCATTTTTACTCCGGTAAAGAATGTAAAGTATGCAATTGAAAACTTTCGTGTAGAGCAAAAAACAGATTATGAAAAATTAGTTTTTGAAATCAAAACTGATGGTTCAATCAATCCAAAAGATGCTCTTACTGAAGCTGCAAAAGTTTTAATACACCATTTTATGTTGTTCTCTGACGAAAGAATTACACTTGAGGCTGACGAAATTGCACAAACAGAATCATATGATGAAGAATCATTACACATGAGACAATTGCTTAAAACTAAGCTTGTCGATATGGATCTTTCTGTTAGAGCATTAAATTGTTTGAAAGCGGCTGAAGTTGATACACTTGGTGATTTGGTATCGTTCAATAAAAATGACCTAATGAAATTCCGTAATTTTGGTAAAAAATCTTTAACTGAACTTGATGAACTTGTTGCAGTTAAAAATTTAAACTTCGGTATGGATTTAGCAAAATATAAACTAGATAAAGAATAATCTAAGCCGCAAGGTTTAAATTTACATAGCAATGAGACACGGAAAAAAATTCAATCACTTAAGCAGACAGACTGCGCATAGAAAATCTATGTTAGCTAATATGGCTTGTTCTCTTATCGAGCACAAACGTATTAACACCACTGTCGCTAAAGCAAAAGCGCTTAAACAATTTGTTGAGCCGCTTATAACAAAATCTAAAGCAGATACGACTCACAATCGTCGTATCGTTTTTGCTTACTTACGTAGCAAATATGCTGTAACTGACTTGTTCAGAGACGTAGCTGCTAAAGTAGGAGACCGTCCAGGTGGATACACTCGTATCATTAAAGTTGGAAATCGTTTAGGAGATAATGCTGATATGGCAATGATCGAATTGGTAGATTTCAATGAGCTTTACAATGGTGGTAAAAAAGAAGTTAAGAAAGCAAAAAGCCGTCGTGGTGGTAAAGCTAAGAAAGATGATGCTACTGAAGCACCAGCTGCCGAAACTGAAACAACTACAGAGACTGCTGAGTAATTATGAAAATAATCATTCAATAAAATCAAGGATAAGCTATTTATAGTTTATCCTTTTTTTTTGATGTGTTTCGAAGCACGGCATTTGGAGTTCTTCAAAACTAGTCCTCCCGCTTTCCGTTGCAATCTTTTTCTTTTTTAAAGAAAAAAGAAAAAGGATTTCCACTTTAATCGGGGCTATTTTAGAACTTTTTCCTTACACAAGAGTACTTAAAAAACATAAATTTTTATAAAACATTGCATTCACTGTTTTAAAGAATTAAATTTGCAAAATACTTAATTACTCATGTAACGAGTTTGCTCGAGTTGCATGAGACCATTAAAAAACTAATAGAAATCAAAGAATGAAATACACAACACGACAAAAAGCAATCCTTTTATTAAGTGACGGAACCATATTCCACGGAAAATCTATTGGAATTAGCGGAACTACTTTTGGAGAAGTTTGTTTTAATACAGGAATGACAGGTTACCAAGAAATATTTACAGATCCATCTTACTTTGGTCAACTAATGGTAGCTACGAATGCGCATATTGGAAATTATGGCGTAAATGATGCTGAAGTTGAGTCGCAAAGCATAAAAATTGCTGGTTTAGTTTGTAAAAACTTTAGCTTCAATTATTCTCGTGTAGATGCTTCAGGAAGTTTAGAGGATTATTTTATAAAGCAAAATCTTATCTGTATATCTGATGTAGATACACGTGCTTTAGTAAGCTATATCCGTGACAACGGTGCTATGAATGCCATAATTTGTACAGATGAAACTCCATTAGAAGAACTAAAAATGACTTTGGCTAAAGTTCCTGATATGAAAGGTTTAGAATTAGCTTCTAAAGTTTCTACAACAGAACCTTACTTTTTTGGAGATGAAAATGCAACCTATAAAATCTCCGCTCTTGACTTAGGAATTAAAGCAAATATTCTTCGCAACCTTGCTAAAAGAGATTGCTATATCAAAGTATATCCTTATAATTCATCATATCAAGATTTAGCTGAATTTAATCCGGATGGTTATTTCTTGTCAAATGGCCCTGGTGATCCTGAACCTCTGTCGGGAGCTATTCAAGTGGCTAAGGAGATTTTGGAAAATAATAAACCTTTATTCGGAATTTGTCTGGGACACCAAGTAATTGGTTTGGCAAATGGGATTTCAACTTATAAAATGTTCAATGGTCATCGAGGTATAAATCACCCCGTGAAAAATTTGATTACTGGAAAAGGGGAAATCACTTCGCAAAATCATGGTTTTGCTGTAAATAAAGAAGAGCTTGACAATCATCCTGATTTAGAGATTACACATCTTCATTTAAACGATGGAACTGTCGCGGGAATGCGAATGAAAAACAAAAATTGTTTCTCAGTTCAATATCATCCTGAAGCAAGTCCTGGGCCACATGATTCCTCTTATTTATTCGATCAATTTATTGCAAATATAAAAGGATAGTAATTGAATGTTCTCGACACGAATGTAACGAAAGAGGGTTTGACTTAATTTATAGTCAAACTTTTTTTTTGTTTTTTAATTTACATACCGAAAGGGTAGTTTTTAGATTTTTGATTTTCACTAAACCAATATTTATGGAATTTAGTTCATGTGTTTCATATATAAAAATGAATGCATCATTTCTCTCTGGAAATATTGAGGAACATAATTTACATATCTTTCGTGTTCTGTATCGTAAACCACGCCAATTGCACGTTGGTCTATTGTTGAAAAAAAACTTTTTTTTCTCATTATTTTATTCATCAGTAATAATCTGTTTTGGTCGTTATTAGCTACGTTAAAGGCATCTTCCCAGCTTGCATCGATAGCTTGTGGAATTTTTATTTTTCGCATAGAATCGCCCCATTCTCTTCTGGAAACAGCACTTCACTGAAATAATCCAAATGCTCCTGCAACAACTGTGACGGTTTCATATCGTTCTCTTAATAGTCGTCCTACATTGATCGTTCACTCCGATGCCATATCTGTAGGTCGTGCATCACCATTGTGCATGATGAGTTCCCAAACTATAATTTTTTAAATCTTTTCCTTGAAATTTCATCAGAGGATCAATGATTGAAACCACATGCACGTCACGAAAATTCCAAGAATCCTATCCTGTATTAATCAGGGCGCGATAATATTTATCTGCGTTTCTGGTAACGTATTCATTTATTCGTTTCTTAACTCATTTTTTGCCCGTTGGTTAAAATTGGGAATATTTTTTACGATAACGTTCAGCAAGTTTAGGATTTCTTTTTGATATAGTTCCGGAACAAAAAAGGATGCCTTCGCATGTGATTGTCCTCCATGTTTACCAAAGGACTTAAAGCATTCCATCGCTTTTTTTGTTACTGCAAGTGCTTTTATTTCATTTTTCTCTAAATATTGCACTATGGATGGATAGACTCTTTGAAACTATAAACGTCTAAACCGTTAAACCCAATTCTTTTATTGGTGGATAAATTTTCATTGTAGCTCTTCAGCAAATCTATAAAAGATGCTACTTCCCAATTAGTCCACATTTAGGCTGGCTAGCTTTTCAATTCATTCATAACGCTAAGAATGTCTTTTCTGAAATCTAAATATCCTTATTCAAACCGGTACAAGCGATAGCGATCCGGCCTTTCACCTTCAACTCCTACAAAAAAGAATCCTCTTTCTTAAACGAGTCGTTGTGTAATTTTTGCATTCCAAGTATAATATTCCAGTGTTTCACGTGATGCCACCCCCAACAAAACATGTTTTGCCTCTCCGATGTAGTTGAGGGATGGTCTTAAATCTTTTGAATTTTCCAATATTAAGGAAGTTTTATTCAGCACTGCAATGATTTTATTATAATTTATTGCATTTTTTGAGTTTTTTACCGGTTTAATCACATTTTATTTTATAAATAGAAAATGCATAATACTATCTAATCGATAGTCCAATAAAATGGATTTATAGCTAAATAAAAAATACAACATTTTAAATAAACATCTTATAAACAAGTGGTTATGCTTTTGCTTATTTAATTGTTTACTTGTTCTTTAATTACATGTAATTTTTTCAATTGAATTGCATGGATTATTGCTTTTGTAATTTTATTTGAGTGGAAAAGAAAAAAATAACAGATTAAGTAAAAATAAATTCTAAAAAAACAGAAATGTTTTGTTTGTAAAAAAATTATAACGTTTTCGTTAATAACATTCATTATTTTCATAAAATGATTCCAAAAGATAGAATATATTTGTATTTCAAAATTTAAAAAATTTAGTATTATGAGTATAATTATCAAAATTCACGCAAGACAAATTTTTGATTCAAGAGGAAATCCTACAATTGAGGTAGATGTAATTACGGACAATGGAGTTTTAGGAAGAGCCGCAGTACCATCTGGAGCGTCAACCGGTGAACATGAAGCAGTAGAATTACGTGATGGAGGAAAAGCATTTCTTGGAAAAGGAGTTTTGAATGCAGTGAAAAATGTAAATACCATTATTTCTGAAGAACTTGTTGGAGTTTCTGTTTTCGAACAAAATCTGATTGACCAAACGATGATCGATTTAGATGGTACCCCAAATAAATCAAACTTAGGAGCAAATGCAATTTTAGGAGTTTCATTGGCTGTAGCCAAAGCGGCTGCTAATGAATTGGGATTGCCTTTATACAGATACGTAGGTGGTGTTTCGGCGAATACATTACCAGTGCCAATGATGAATATTATAAACGGAGGTTCCCATTCTGATGCGCCTATTGCGTTTCAAGAATTTATGATTTTCCCGGTGAAAGCAACTTCGTTTTCACACGCAATGCAAATGGGAACTGAAATTTTTCATAGTTTGAAAAAAGTATTACACGACAGAGGTCTTTCTACTGCTGTGGGTGATGAAGGAGGTTTTGCACCAAATCTTGCTGGAGGAACAGAAGATGCTTTGGACACAATCAAAAAAGCGGTTGAAACTGCTGGTTATACTTTTGGAGACGAAATCATGATTGCTTTAGATTGTGCTGCTGCAGAATTTTATGTAAATGGAAAATACGATTACACTAAATTTGAAGGAGAAACAGGTAAAATTAGATCTTCTGAAGAGCAAGTGGAGTATTTAACGCAATTAGCAGCAAAATATCCTATCATTTCTATTGAAGATGGAATGGATGAGAATGACTGGGATGGATGGAAATTGCTTACGGAAAGAATTGGTGATAAAGTGCAATTAGTTGGAGATGATTTATTTGTTACTAATGTGGAGCGTTTGTCTACTGGTATCGAAAAAGGAATTGCGAATTCAATTCTTATCAAAGTAAACCAAATTGGAACTTTGACTGAAACTATTGCAGCAGTTAATATGGCTAAAAATGCAGGTTATACTTCAGTTATGTCACACCGTTCTGGAGAGACAGAAGATAACACAATTGCAGATTTAGCAGTAGCTTTGAACTGTGGTCAAATTAAAACTGGTTCTGCTTCTCGTTCTGATCGTATGGCAAAATACAATCAATTATTGAGAATTGAAGAGGAATTAGGGAATTCAGCGTATTTCCCTGGTAAGGCTGCTTTTAAAATAAAATAAATTCTTACGATCTTTTTACAGAAAGCCATTCGCCTTGCGTGAGTGGCTTTTTTTTGTAATATTTAACAATTTCATTGTGTTATTCTCTTTTTAATTAGTGTTTAATTCCTTAGATTTGAGAAATTATTATTTTAAAAGTTTATTTTCAATTATATTATGTCAAAAACAGCAACATTAGAAATTGATGGGAAGAAAATTGAACTGCCTATAATTGTAGGAAGTGAAAATGAAGTTGCCATCGATATTAACAAATTACGTGATTTATCCGGTATAATAACATTGGATCCTGGGTATAAAAATTCAGGCTCTTGTAAAAGTGACATCACTTTTTTAGATGGAGAATTAGGAATTCTTCGTTACAGAGGATATTCGATTGAAGATTTAGCAGACAAAGCAGATTTTCTGGAAGTATCTTACCTTTTAATTTTTGGAGAATTGCCAACTGTTGAGCAGTTAGCGCAATTTGAAACGGATATCAGAAAATACACATTGGTCAATGAAGAAATGAAAAACATCATTGATGGTTTTCCTAAAACAGCGCATCCAATGGGTGTTTTAGCTGCTTTGACAAGTGCATTAACAGCATTCAACCCTAAATCGGTAAATGTTGATAATGAGAAAGAAATGTACGAGGCAGTGTGTAAAACTATGGGTAAATTCCTTGTTATTGCAACTTGGACGTACAGAAAAAGCATGGGTTATCCTTTAAATTATTACGATAATACAAAAGGTTATGTAGAAAACTTCATGCGTTTAATGTTTGAATTACCTACACAACCATACACTGCAAATCCTGTCGTTATAGATGCATTGGATAAATTGTTTATTCTTCACGGAGATCATGAGCAAAACTGTTCAACTTCTACAGTTAGAATGGTAGGATCTTCTCACGCAGGATTATTTGCTTCAATATCTGCTGGAGTTTCTGCACTTTGGGGACCACTTCACGGAGGAGCAAATCAAGCAGTTCTTGAAATGTTAGAAGAAATCCACAGAAATGGGGGGGATGCTGATAAATACATGGCTAAAGCCAAAGACAAAAATGATCCTTTTAGATTGATGGGATTTGGTCACAGAGTCTATAAGAATTTTGATCCAAGAGCAAAAATCATCAAAAAAGCAGCTAATGAAGTTTTGGCAACTTTAGGAGTTGAAGATCCAATTCTTGCAATTGCTAAAAAATTAGAAGAAGCAGCTTTAGAAGATGAATATTTTAAGTCAAGAAATTTATATCCTAATGTAGATTTCTATTCTGGAATTATTTACAGAGCTTTAGGAATTCCTACTGATATGTTTACAGTAATGTTTGCCATAGGCCGTTTACCGGGTTGGATAGCACAATGGAAAGAAATGCGTGAAAATAAGGAGCCTATCGGAAGGCCAAGACAAATCTATACAGGTCACCCTTTAAGGGATTTTGTACCAACAGATAAAAGATAAAATCAGTTCAAAAGCTTCACTAATTTGTGAAGCTTTTTTTATATTTGCCAAAAGCTAAAAATACATGTTAGAGTTAAATATAAAGAATGAAACTTCGAAACTCCGAGCTGTAGTTTTAGGTTCAGCCATCAATAATGGACCTACGCCGACGGTTGAAGAAGCGTATGATCCTAAATCATTAGAACATATTTTAGCAGGAACCTATCCTCAGGAGCATGACATGGTGAATGAAATGGAAGCATTTAATACCGTATTAAAAAAGTATAATGTGACCGTTTATCGTCCCGTAATGATTAAAAATTATAATCAGATATTTACTAGAGATATTGGTTTTGTAATTGATGACACTTTTGTCAAATCGAATATTTTGCCGGATAGAGAAAGAGAATTAGATGCTATCCAATATATAATTGACCAAATTAACCCCAAAAAAGTGGCGCGCCCTCCAGAGGAAGTTCACATCGAAGGTGGTGATGTGATGTTGTGGAACGATTATATTTTTATTGGAACTTACAAAGGAAGTGACTACAACGATTATATTACGGCTCGAACAAACATGGCAGGTGTTCAATACATTAAAGATTTATTCCCAAATAAAATTGTAAAAGAAATTGATTTGGTAAAATCTACAATTGAAGCTCGTGACAATGCGTTGCATTTGGATTGTTGTTTTCAGCCGGTGGGGAATGACAAAGGGATTATCTACAAAAACGGATTCCGAGAAGAAGCCGATTATTTATTTTTGGTAAACCTTTTTGGAAAAGAAAACCTATTTCATATTACCAGAGACGAAATGTATGACATGAATTCTAATGTTTTTTCTATTGACACTGATGTTGTTGTTTCAGAAAGAAATTTTACACGACTTAACAATTGGTTGCGTGCAAACAGTTTTGTTGTGGAAGAAATTCCATATTCAGAAATCGCAAAACAAGAAGGATTGTTACGATGTTCTACCTTACCTTTAATAAGAGATTAATTTAGTAAAGACGCACTGCAATGCGTCTCGGCAATAAAATAAAAATTAAAAAATCATGAAACAAACCACAAATTCTATATTGATGATTCGCCCGTTGGCGTTTAGAATGAACGAACAAACGGCAGTAAATAATTATTATCAAAAAGTATTAGACGGACTTTTGCCGGCAACGGTAAATGCCAAAGCGCAACAAGAATTTGATGCTTTTGTCGAGAAACTGACAGCAGTTGGTGTTGATGTTACTGTTGTTGATGATACGCTGGATCCAAATACTCCTGACAGTATTTTTCCAAACAACTGGATTTCTTTTCACGAGAATGGTGACGTAGCTTTATATCCTATGTTTGCTGAAAATCGTCGTCACGAACGTCGTGAAGAAATTTTAGATTTATTGGAAGAAAAAGGTTTCGTAATTCATAATATTATAGATTACACTTCCGCTGAAGAAGATGGATTTTTCTTGGAAGGAACAGGAAGTTTACTTTTGGACAGAGCCAATGCCAAAGCATATTGCGCATTATCTCCCAGAGCGGATGAGGAATTATTTATAGAATTCTGCGAGGATTTTGATTATGCACCAGTGATTTTTGAAGCTTTTCAAACGGTTGATTCAGAACGAAAACTGATTTACCATACCAATGTGATGATGTGCTTGGGAGATACTTTTGCGGTAATTTGCTCGGATTGTATCGATGATAAAAAAGAACGCAAAATGGTTCTGGACAATCTGAAAGAAAATGGAAAAGAAATCATTTTGATTACCGAAGCCCAAATGAATAATTTTGCGGGTAATATGCTTGAAGTTCGTGGAGCAAATGATAAACGGTATTTGGTTATGAGTGCAGCTGCACATCAAAGTTTAACGCCAAAACAAATAGAACAATTAGAAAAACATGCTGAAATTTTGAGTTCAAGTTTGGATACTATCGAAGCTTGTGGCGGAGGAAGCGCCAGATGTATGATGGCAGAGATTTTCTTGCCAAGGAAATAGAAAAGACCGGATACGATTCTAAATCTTATCCGGTTTTTTTATTGCTTTAATTTAAGAGAGATTTCCTTTTATAATATTGATGATGGCGCTTACGATATATTGTATTCCTATCGCAATTACAATGAAACCTACAATTCTTGAAATAGCAACAATTCCCGAAGCTCCTAGTATTTTTGCTAAATAATGAGCACTTTTAAGAATGATAAATATTGTAACAGCAATGGCAAGAATAGCAATGGAAGAGATAATTATCTCCATAGTCGTATTGTGTTCCTGATAAAAAGCAATAAGCAAAGAAATAGAGCCAGGGCCCGCTAGCATCGGGATTGCAAGCGGAGTCAAAGCAATGTCGTTTCTTTGTTGCGCGTCAGTTTCTGCTTTTTTGTTAATACCTCGTTTCTTAGTGAATTTTCCCGAAAGTAAAGAAAAACCGGAACTTACAATAATAATTCCACCCGCTATCCGGAGAGCATCAATACTGATTCCAAAAAAAAGTAATACATATTGCCCGATAAAAAATGAGACAATAAGAATGATAAATACATTTATTGCTGTCCACAAAGAAATTCGGGAACGCTCTTTTTTAGTGTCATGTTGTGTAAGTCCCACAAAAATAGGAACAGTACCTATGGGGTTTAAAACAGAAAAGAGGGCAACAAACAGGTAAATAAAAAGATCCATATTTTATTTTTAAGGGTGTAAAAATACTCTTTTTTTGTTTTTTAATGTTAGGGCAATGTTTTTTATTGCTGCTACAACTAAAGCTTAAAATTATCAAACGGGTAAACCTTTTTGATTACTTTTGCCAAATACAATCAGAGAAAATCATGAAGAATAAAAAAACATTGGTTCTTGGAGCGACGACTAAACCAGAACGCTACGCCTTTAAAGCCGTGAATATGTTAGTAGAAAAAGGGCATTCCGTTCTCGCATTAGGCCAAAATGCAGGCGAAGTTGCCGGTGTGAAAATCCAGACAAAAGCCATTCCATTAAAAAACATCGATACCGTTACCCTATATTTAAACCCTACACGTCAGCGCGATTATTACAATTATATCGTCGAGGCTAAACCTAAACGTGTTATTTTCAATCCAGGAACTGAGAATCCGGAATTTTACCAATTGTTGAAACTAAATGATATTAAAGTAGAAGTAGCTTGCACGTTAGTCTTGTTAGCTACCAATCAGTATTAGTTTTTTGAAGCTTTTCCTGCTATCCATTTCAATCTTTTGAACAAAACAGTATTTTTCTAAATAAATCAAGAGCTTCCGTTGGTCGCTCTTTTTTTATAAGAAAAAATTACTGTTTTTTATCAAAAGGATTTCCATTTCTATCAAGGCTAGGGCGCAAGAAATTTGAGATTTAAAAAGACAGCTCCATAAAATATCTTAAAATCTTGTATCCATAATTGCAGGTTTGCTAATCAACAACAATCCAAGAAAAGTGATCAGTCCGTTTACGATAATCAATTCGTTATCGAAAACATATCCTCCAAATAAAGTCTTCGAATTTTCGCTGATAAAGTACGTCAGCGCTGGAGACAATAAGCAAACGATTGGAACAAATTTGTCTTTGACGGTTTTTGATTTTACAAACAATCCAAAACAATACAATCCTAAAAGCGGACCATACGTATAAGATGCAACTCTAAAAATCATTCCCACTACAGAGCTGTCATTAATAGCATTAAAGAAAATAATCACCAGAAACATTAAAAACGAAAAGGCAATATGTACAAGATGTCTGTTTCGAACTACGTTTGGCTTGTTTAGATTTTCTATTTTATCCATTCCTAAAAAATCAACACAAAACGAAGTTGTCAACGCTGTCAAGGCAGAATCCGTTGTTGCAAATGTGGCGGCTGTTAATCCCAACAAGAAAATTACGGATGGAATCAGTGTCAAATGGTTAAACGCAATTTCTGGGAAAAGTAAATCGGTTCTGGGTTTTCCGGTAATTAAATCGGTAGGAACTTCTATTCCGTTTTTAGCCGCATAAATATAAAGTAAAGCACCTACGCTGAGGAAAAAGATATTGATACCTACAAATATTCCAGTGAACGTAAACATGTTTTTTTGGGCTTCGCCAATGTTTTTGCAACTCAGGTTTTTCTGCATTAAATCCTGATCCAAGCCCACCATGGCAATGGTTACAAAGATTCCTCCCAGAATTTGTTTTATAAAATGAAACTTACTTGATACAAAATCTTCAAAAAAGAATACCTTAGAATAATTGCTGTTTTTTACTGCTCCAAATGCTTCGAAAACATTTAAGTTTAAACTTCTGCAAATAAAGAAAATCGTCAAAAAAACAGATGAAACTAAGAAAAATGTTTGTAAAGTATCGGTAATTATAATCGTTTTCAATCCGCCTCGATACGTGTACGCAAATATCAAAGCCAGCGAAATTAATACCGTAACTGCAAACGGGATTCCGTAAAAGTCAAAAACAAAGCGTTGCAAAACAATAACAACAAGATACAATCTAAATGCAGACCCAATTGTTCTGCTAATCAGGAAAATGGTTGCGGCCGTTTTATAAGAATACATTCCTAATCGTTGCTCGATGTAACCGTAAATAGAAGTTAAATTCATCCGATAATACAACGGCAGCAGTACTTTTGCAATAATAACGAAACCAATCGCATTACCGAGAACAAATTGAAAATATTTGAATTGCTCCCCATTTGGAGAACCTACTTCTCCCGGTACCGAAATAAAAGTCACTCCCGAAAGCGCCGTTCCAATCATTCCAAAAGCAACTAAATACCATTTTGAATTTTTATTGGCTTTAAAAAAAGCATCATTTCCGCTGTCTTTTCTGCTTACAAAATACGAAATCAAAAAAAGAATTCCGAAGTAGATTACAATTAGCGACAGAATGGCGAATGGAGTCATATTATATGAAAATTGTTTTTGACCAAATTACATAAATAATCCTCAAATTTTCAAAATATCTATCCTTAACGATTGGGACAAATTAACTACTTTTGTTTTTATGGAATTTTCTTCAAAATTAATAG
The DNA here is from genome assembly GCF_049896525.1 of Flavobacterium sp. DSR3-2. Classification (NCBI taxonomy): domain Bacteria; kingdom Pseudomonadati; phylum Bacteroidota; class Flavobacteriia; order Flavobacteriales; family Flavobacteriaceae; genus Flavobacterium; species Flavobacterium sp. DSR3-2. Next base: position 103,096 of record NZ_JAFCUM010000007.1, on the reverse strand, counting down.
AAAAAGCAGTTAACGAAATGTCTCAGCTGCCAGGAATTGGTAAAAGGACTGCACTGCGATTGGTATTGCATTTATTGAAACAACCCAAAGAGCAAACAGGATTTCTGTCGCAAGCCTTGATCGCTATGCGTGAAGATATTAAGTATTGTAGCAGTTGTCATAATATTTCGGACAGCGTGATGTGCGAAATTTGCGCTAACAAAACCAGAAATTATCAAATTATTTGCGTTGTGGAGGATATTCGCGATGTTATGGCAATCGAAAATACAGGTCAGTTTAGGGGTATTTACCATGTTTTGGGAGGTAAAATTTCTCCCATTGACGGCGTTGGCCCCAGTCAGTTGAATATTACAACTTTAGTCGAAAAAGTAAAATCAGGAAGTGTCAACGAGATTATTTTTGCTTTAAGTTCCACGATGGAGGGGGATACGACTAATTTTTACATCTACAAACAAATTGCCGATTGTGAAATAATAATATCAACAATCGCTAGAGGAATTTCGGTAGGCGATGAACTGGAATATGCGGATGAAGTTACCTTGGGAAGGAGTATTTTGCAAAGAGTTCCGTTTGAAAAGTCTTTTAAAAATAATTAATCCATTTAAAGAATAGCGATACTTTTTAAATCGTAAATGAAAAGCTATATTTGTCGCTTAAAAAATATTGAAAATGAGCAAATTCGTACTCTATTTGTTGTTAATTATTAGTGTGTTGCTTTCATCTTGTATACCTACCAAAGATTTAATTTATCTTCAGAAAAAAGATAGCTCAGAAGCGGAAGCCACAATTGCAGCGATAGAAACAAAGCCGTATAGATTGCAAATTAATGACGTTTTGAGTATTACTATAAAAGCGATAGATCCGAAGTTAGTCGCTATTTTTAGCCCTTCGAATGAAGGTGCTGCAGCAGGAAAATCTGAGTCGGGGTTGTATTTTGATGGATTTACTGTGGACGATCACGGGAATATAAGAGTTCCTGTTTTGGGAGATTTGAATGTGATTGGTTACACGCTGGATGAAGTCAGAATACGATTAGAGAAGCAATTATTAGCGGAATATTTTAATAAGGAAGCAAATATTTTTGTGACTGTAAAATTGGCAGGTTTTCGTTATACAATCAATGGCGAAATAGGCGGTCCAGGAACAAAAACATTATTTCAGGAACACGTAAATATTATGGAAGCTATTGCTAATGCTGGAGATATCACCATCACAGGGGATAGAAAAGCAGTGACAATCATGCGGAAAACACCAACGGGAGTTGAAATGCATGATTTAGATCTTACCGATGTAAAGGTGATGAAATCGCCTTATTTTTACTTGCAGCCTAATGATTATGTTTATATAAAACCGCTCAAACAGAAAACTTGGGGCACCGGAAAAACAGGTATAGAATCGCTGGGAACTATTATTACTTTGCTTTCTTTAGCCACAACGACTTTCTTACTATTAAAAAATTAAAAATCGCGATTTAAATATGTTAGATATAAAAGATTTTTCGATTTTCGAAAATCAAGTCAGCTTTGACTTTAAAGGGTTTTTAATAAAAATCGGAAGTTACTGGAAGTGGTTTTTACTCAGTTTGCTAATCACTTTTACGGTTGCATATCAAGTTAATATTCGTAAAGAAAAAATCTACGGTATGGAAACGCTTATTGCTGTAAAGGAAGAGAGCAATCCTCTTTTTACGTCAAATACGAGTTTGGTTTTTAATTGGGGCGGTACTTCGGATCAGGTTCAGACTATTTCTACAACATTACAATCCCGTTCTCATAATGAATTGGTAGTAGATAAGCTACAATATTACATTAGCTATTTGACTCAAGGCAAATATAATTTGGTCGACGCTTATGGCGCTGTTCCTTTTACTGTAAATATTGATAAATCCAAAGGACAACTTGCGGGAACACTTATTGGAATCAAGTTTTTAAGTGAAAGTGAATATGAAATCAGAATTCCATTTGAGAATCCAAGCGTTTCAATAGTTACGTATTCCAATAATTCTTATAGTAACACCGGCGTTGAAACCGGTGAATTTGTTAAAAAATATAAAGTAGGGCAGCAAGTCTCGTTACCTTTTTTGAATTGGAAATTACAAATAAATGATAATCCTGGTTTTTATAAAGGGAATGAGTATTTTGTGCAGTTCAATGATTTTAACGGAACAGTATCCGGATACAAAGGGATAAGTGTGCAATCAGATGATAAAGGTGGTTCCATAATCACTTTAGGAATGCAAGGAACCAATAAAGCAAGAATGGTTGAGTATTTGAATTCGACTGTTAAAATGCTTATTAAAAGACAATTAGATAGTAAGAATCAATTTGCAACCAATACAATTGCTTTTATTGACAGTACATTGGTTACGATGGAATCCCAATTAAAGGAAACCGGGAATGAGCTGAAAACTTTTAGAAAAGGTAAAAACATCTATGATATTGAGGAAGGTGGCGCTAAATTTTCAGAAAAGATTTTAGAATTCGATGTCAAAAAAGATGAGGTTAATCGTAAAATGGCGTATTACAATTCTTTAAAGGCGTACCTGAAAAACAGCGTGAATTATGCTAAACTTCCTGCTCCATCTGTAGCGGGAATCGAAGATCCAAATATCGTTGTCAATGTTTCTAAATTAATTGCGTTATCTACCCAAAGATCTGAAATGGCTTATGCTGTAAAAAGCGATAAGATTTTCAAGGATTTTGACAATCAAATGGAAGCCGTTAAAAATGTACTTTTAGAAAATATAGCTACCGCCAAATCAGCTTTGCAGTATGATTTAGCTATGGTCAGCAGTAAAATAAATGAAACTGAAAGTACCATAAAACAACTTCCTGAGGATCAACAAGAGCTTATTAAGATTAAGAGGAAGTATGATTTAAGCGATAATATTTACAGCACCTTCCTTCAAAAAAGAAGCGAAGCGGATATTGTGAAAGCAGCGAATTTGTCAGACGTTCATTTTATTGATCCTGCAAAAGATGTTGGAGGAGGATTAATTGGTCCAAAAACTTCTGTTAATTATGTTTTGGCATTATTTCTGGGAATTTTGTTTCCGTTGATTTTTGTTTTTGCCGTTTTCTTTATTAATAACTCGATTCAAAATACGGAAGATATCAGCAAAATGACAAAAATACCATTGATTGGAGTCGTTGGTGTCAATAGGGAGCATACGAATTTAGCTGTTTATGACAAACCTAAATCTGCTTTATCGGAATCCTTCAGAGCGATTCGTTCCTCGCTTCAGTTTTTATATAAGCAGCAAAATGTAGATGGTGCTAAGACTTTGATGATTACCTCTTCGGTGAGTGGTGAAGGGAAGACGTTTTGTTCGATAAATATTGCGACAGTTTTTGCTTTAAGTGAAAAGAAAACAGTAGTTATCGGGTTGGATTTAAGAAAACCTAGGTTAGCTTCAGAGTTTAACTTATCCAATGAAGTAGGGGTAGTTAATTATTTAATTAAACAAAAAACAGTTGATGAGATTATAAATCATACCCATATTCCTTATTTGGATGTTATTTTATCAGGACCTATTCCGCCGAATCCGGCTGAAATGATCTTGAGTGAGGGCATGAAAGAATTAATTGAAGAATTGAAGAAAAAGTACGATTATATTATATTGGATACGCCGCCTGTTGGTTTGGTTTCTGATGCGTTAGAATTGGCACAATACTCCGATGTGACGCTTTACATTGTCAGACAGAATTTCACTAAAAAGGATATGATTACTTTATTGAACAATCGAGTGAAACGTGGGGAGTTAAACAATACCAGCATTATCTTAAATGGTTTGGAAAATAAAGCTAAATACGGAACGGGTTATGGGTATGGATACGGTTATGGATATGGGTACGGAACGTATGCGAATGGCTATTATGAAGAGGAAAAACCAAAGAGCATATACCAAAAGGTAGCCCAAAAAATATTAAAAAAACCAACTAAGTAACAGCTAGTTTTTAAGACAAAACGAAATGAAAGAGCAAATACAAAAAGCGATTTTAATTACTGGAGGGGCGGGATTCATAGGTTCTAATCTTTGTGATTATTTTTTGTCAAAAGGGTATAAAGTGGTTTGTTTAGATAATTTTGCCACAGGTCACAGGCATAATTTAAAAGATTTTATAAATCATCCCAATTTTTCTTTGATTGAAGGCGATATTCGGAACGCAATAGATTGTGCCACTGCAGTAAAAGGAGTAGATTATGTTTTGCATCAAGCGGCTTTAGGTTCGGTGCCACGGTCTATAAATGATCCGGCTACCACGAATGATGTGAATGTTTCCGGATTTTTGAATATGTTGGTGGCGGCAAAAGACGAGAAAGTAAAACGTTTCGTGTACGCTGCAAGTTCTTCGACTTACGGGGATTCAGAAGCTTTGCCCAAGGTTGAAAATGTGATTGGGAAACCGCTATCTCCGTATGCTATTACGAAATATGTGAACGAGTTGTATGCAGAAATTTTTAGTAAAACGTATGGTTTAGAAACTATTGGTCTGCGTTATTTTAATGTTTTTGGAAAAAAGCAGGATCCTAATGGCGCTTATGCTGCCGTTATACCGAAATTTGTGATGCAGTTCATGCAGCACGAAAGTCCAAGAATAAATGGGGATGGAAATTATTCCCGTGATTTTACTTATATTGATAATGTCATTCAAATGAATGAATTGGCAATGTTGACCCAAAATCCGGAGGCAATTAATACTGTCTATAATACGGCTTATGGCGATAGAAATACGTTGAATAATTTGGTGGATTATTTGAAAGAATTTTTATCCGAACAAGATCCAAAAATAGGAAATGTTGCTATTGAATATGGTCCAAACCGAGCAGGAGATATTCCGCATTCCTTGGCCAGTATTGAGAAAGCGAAAACGTTGCTTGGATACGATCCAAAATATTCTATGCAAGAAGGATTGCGAGCAGCGGTGCAATGGTACTGGGAGAATTTGCGGGAGAAAAGTAAATAGTTAGGGAGCTTTATAGTATAGGTATAGTAAGAGGTAAGCAGAGGGTAATGAGATAATATTTGTTGAAAAGATGACGGTTAGAAATATAAAAAGGTATAATTGAGCATAAAAAATAAGAGAATGGAAATTACAAAAATTTGTTGCATTGGGGCAGGATATGTTGGTGGTCCAACGATGGCCGTCATTGCTCAAAAATGTCCACACATACAAGTAACAGTAGTCGATTTGAATGAAGAGCGCATTGCCGCCTGGAATGATAAAGACACTTCAAATATTCCTATTTATGAACCGGGATTGGATACCATTGTTGCGGAAGCAAGAGGAAGGAATTTATTTTTTTCCACTGCCGTTGACAAAGCCATAGATGAAGCTCAGATTATTTTTATATCTGTAAATACGCCTACTAAAACGTATGGAAAAGGAAAAGGCATGGCGGCTGATTTAAAATATATAGAGTTGTGTGCCCGACAAATTGCCCGCGTAGCTAAAGACAATAAAATAGTGGTAGAAAAATCTACTCTACCGGTTCGAACCGCAGAAGCTATTAAAAGTATTCTTGACAATACCGGTAATGGTGTGCAGTTTCAAATTTTGTCCAATCCAGAATTTTTAGCGGAAGGAACAGCGGTTTCTGATTTATTAAATCCCGATAGAATTCTTATTGGAGGTGATGCTTCAGAGGAAGGTAAAAAAGCAATTCAGGCTTTAGTTGATGTATATTCGAATTGGGTTGCTTCAGATAAAATATTAACTACTAATGTTTGGTCTTCTGAACTGTCTAAGCTTACCGCCAATGCTTTTTTGGCGCAACGTATTTCTTCGATTAATGCCATGTCAGAACTTTGTGAAAAAACAGGAGCTGATGTCACTGAAGTAGCAAAAGCTATCGGAATGGATAGCAGGATTGGATCGAAATTTCTAAAAGCTTCCGTTGGTTTTGGGGGTTCTTGTTTTCAAAAAGACATTTTAAATTTAGTTTACATCGCAAAATCATACGGTTTAAACGAAGTGGCCGATTATTGGGAACAAGTCATCATTATGAATGATCATCAAAAAAGACGTTTCTCCAATACCATTGTACAAACACTTTACAATACAGTCTCGGATAAAAAAATTACTTTTTTGGGTTGGGCGTTCAAGAAAGATACGAACGACACCAGAGAATCTGCGGCTATTTACGTTGCCGATGATTTGATTAACGAACATGCAAATATTGCTGTTTACGATCCAAAAGTTTCGAATAAAAAAATTATAGATGATTTAAATTATTTAGAAACAAGAAATGTGGAACGCAATGCCAACAGCATCAGTTCTTTTACGGATCCTTATGAAGCCTGCCAAAACGCACATGCTATTGCTATACTCACGGAGTGGGACGAATTCACTCAGTATGACTGGCAAAAAATTTATGATTCGATGCAAAAGCCCGCTTTTATCTTTGATGGTAGAAATTTGTTGAATGGTCCTGATTTGAAAGCTATTGGTTTTGTATACCAAGCTATCGGTTCCTAAAGATACTAGTTGTAAAGAAATAATGGGCCAGAATAATGAAGAGATCAAAAGCACTGAAAAAAAAATATTGACAAAGAGTTTAACAGAGGCAAAGCAACAAACAGCATAGTTACAGATAAAGAATTTCAGAACGGTAAGCGATAGCGTCATGGGTTCAGGGATATTAATGATATAGGGTGTGTTATAATTTAGAAGCGTTTACTTTCAAATTTGACGCGGAATATTAATTGTATTGTAAAAAATAAAGGAGATGAATTGGTATGTAGTGTATACAAAGCCCAAATGGGAGAAGAAAGTTGCAGAACAATTACAAAAGAGAGGAATTGAATGTTATTGTCCATTGGTTACACAAATGCGACAATGGTCTGACCGAAAGAAAAAAGTGGAAGTTCCTCTTTTTAATTCCTATGTTTTTGTTCAGGTAGCTGAAGGGGAACGCAATGCTGTTTTTGAATGTGTAGGTGTAGTGCGGTATTTATTTTGGTTGGGAAAACCGGCTATTGTCCGTAATGAAGAAATTGAAGTTATAAAAAAATGGCTCAATACGTCCGATACAATTGATGTTGCCGTTTCGTCCTATCAAGTAGGGGATTCCATACAATTGGAATCAGGACCATTCTCCGCACAAACAGCTACGATTCAAGAAATGACCAATACACATTATGTGCTGGTTTTGGAATCTTTAGGATGTGTCTTGAAAATGAAAATAAAGCAGTAGGTGTTTGTTTTTTGTGTTGCATGACCTTTTTTTATCTTTTACAGGAAATTGAGCTTTGTACGAATAAAATAAGACTTTTATTACTTGAGTAAAATCTGTAAGGTGGGCTAAAAAGGGGCAAAAACTGTTTTTTAGATTGAAAAATAAAATTAAAATTGAATTAAAGATTCGTGCTTAACTATTGACTTTCAGATGCTTGTGATTTAATTTAAAGTGCCTGCAAATATTTAATGTTTAATTATTTTGGAGTATTCTTTTTGATAGCCGATTGTAGCTATATTTGCCTCCTTAATTTAACTAGATTCCTGCTCCGTTTTGTGTGAGTAAGGAGTGCGTAGCGGTGCCATAGAGTAAACAATCGTTAAAATTATTATTGTTAAAAGTTTTAGGATTATAATTTAAAAATGAATTCCATCAAAAAAATAGCGGTAATTGGTTTGGGTTATGTGGGTTTGCCATTGGCCCGACTGTTTGCGACGCAGCATGCTGTAACCGGGTTTGATATTAATCAGTCCCGAGTTGCTTCGTTGCAGTCCGGCACTGATTCCACTTTTGAAGTATCGGACTCAGTTTTACAACAAGTATTGTTACAGGAACCAAGCGATTCTATCGGTTTGTATTGCACCACCGACATAGCTGCAATAGCCAACTGTACGTATTATATAATAACGGTTCCAACTCCTGTCGATAAAAACAATCGTCCAGATTTGACTCCTTTATATAAATCAAGTGAAACGGTAGGTAAAGTTTTGAAAAAAGGAGATGTCGTTATTTATGAATCTACCGTGTATCCTGGAGCGACAGAAGAAGAATGTGTGCCCGTTTTAGAAAAAGTTTCCGGACTGGAATTTAATGTTGATTTTTTTGTCGGGTATTCTCCTGAACGCATCAATCCCGGTGATAAAGAGCATACGGTAGAAAAAATTTTAAAAATAACTTCAGGTTCAACACCGCAAATTGGCCAAAAAGTAGATGCCCTATATAAATCAGTAATCACCGCAGGTACCCATTTGGCACCCTCCATAAAAGTAGCTGAAGCCGCTAAAGTGATTGAAAATTCCCAACGGGATATCAATATTGCTTTTGTAAATGAATTGGCTAAAATATTTAATCTGATGCAAATTGATACCCATGCCGTTTTAGAAGCGGCAGGTACGAAATGGAATTTTCTTCCTTTCAAACCGGGTCTAGTCGGCGGGCACTGCATTGGTGTAGACCCCTATTACTTGGCGCAAAGAGCACAAGAATTTGGTTATCATCCAGAAATTATTTTAGCAGGACGTCGATTAAATGACAGTATGGGCGATTATGTGGCTTCACAGATTGTAAAATTAATGATCAAAAAAGGAATTTCAGTAAATGGTGCTACTTTATTGATGCTAGGTATTACTTTTAAAGAAAACTGTCCTGATGTTCGCAACACAAAAATTGTCGATGTCATAACAGCTTTGACCGATTATGGAATTGCTATTACTATTTATGACCCCTTGGCTAATCCTTCAGAAGTACAGCATGAATACCGTTTAATGACCACTGCTACTTTACCAAAGGAAAAATTTGATGCGGTTGTTTTAGGTGTCGCACATCGTGAATTCCTAGCTCTCGATTTTTCCAAATTGCAAAATGAGAACAGTTTGTTATACGATGTCAAAGGTATTTTAGGAAATGTGGCGGATGGAAGGTTGTGAGCGTTGCCTATCGTCCTTAGCTTTTCGTCCAACGATTTTCGATTACCGTTTTTCGTCCAACGTCCATCGATTTTCGACCACCGTCCATCGAACAACGAAACTGGAACAACGAAATATGACTGGCGTTTTTCGTCCAGCGTTTAATGTCCATCGATTTTCGTACAACGACCAACGAATTTCGATTAACGAATTTCGAACATCGAACAACGAATAAAATATGGAATCAAATTTAGAAGTTTGGAAATTAGCTCATCAGCTCACTTTACAGGTCTACAAAATTACGCAATGCTTCCCAAAATCTGAACAATTTGGTCTTATGAGTCAAGTGAGAAGAAGTGTAAGTAGCGTTCCCACAAATATAATTGAAGCTCAGGCAAGACAATATAAAAAAGAGTTCATACAGTTCTTATACATAGCAAAAGGATCATTAGAAGAAACAAATTATCATTTGTATTTGTCTAAAGATTTAGGTTACATTACTGATTCTGATTATAAGTTTTTATTTGAATTGTGCACAAGAATAAAAATGATGTTGTATAAATTAATTAAATCGTTATCCGTTTAACGTCTAACGATTTTCGACTACCGTTTTTCGTTCAATGTCCAACGTCCATTGCTTCTCGACTAGCGTTTTTCCTTCAGCGTTCAACGTCCATTGAATCTCGAATCTCAATTGTCGTTTTTCGTTTAACTTACACCGCTGCTCGGACAACGAAACTCGTACAACAAACAACGAATTTTGAACAATAAACATCGAACAACGAAACTCGAACAACGAACAACGAACAACGAATATAATATGGAAAATAAACATTCAATCACGCATGTTATTCTTACCGGTGGAGTGGGAAGCCGATTGTGGCCATTATCCAGAAAAAGCCAACCCAAGCAATATTTAGATTTATTTGAAGGTAAGTCTTTATTTGAAATGACTGTAGAACGCAATCGTACTTTAGTGGATCAGGTTATGGTTGTTGGCAACATTGACAACTGCCATTTGAGCAGACAGGTTTTAGAGAAATCGAATACTTCTTATATTGATATTATAGAATCTACTCCAAGAAATACGGCTGCAGCCATTGCTTTTGCTGCGTTGGCTTCTGATTCGGAGGCCATTTTAATTGTGACGCCATCGGATCATATTATCGATGACATGGAACAGTATAATAAAGCCATTCAGGAGGCCATTGAAAAGGCTTCTAACGGTTTTATTGTCACTTTTGGGATTGTCCCAATTAAACCGGAGACGGGTTATGGCTATATTGAAAGAAAAGGAAACGATGTTGTATCCTTTCGTGAAAAGCCCAATAAAGTTACTGCGACTGATTTTATTGCCAAAGGGAATTTTCTCTGGAACAGTGGCATGTTTTGTTTTAAAGCAGGCGTTTTTTTGGAAGAATTAAAATTGTTTGCTCCTGAAGTATATGAAAAATCAAAAATAGCTTGGGACGCCAATATTGATGGAAATTTAGATTTGGCCTTATCGATGGATATTCCGTCAATCAGTGTTGATTACGCTGTGATGGAGCGTAGTAAGAAGATAAAAGTTGTTCCTTCGACCTTCGTTTGGTCTGATTTGGGTTCTTTTGAATCGGTTTATGATTATTTGGAAGCTACAGGACATGCGGTCGACACTAACGGGAATATGGTAATCGGTACTACTAATTACACTGCTTTTGTAGGGGTAAAAAATACTATTTTTGTTTACACGGAGACCGCTAATTTAATTCTTCAAAAAGAGAATTCTCAAGATGTAAAAAATGTTTACAGTGCTCTGGAAAAACAAAATTCAGATTTGTTAAATTAAATGATCGTTATGAACAAAGATTCTAAAATATATATAGCAGGTCATAATGGCATGGTAGGAAGTGCCATTTGGAGAACTTTGACAGTTAAAGGCTATACTAATTTAATGGGAGTTTCAAGTACTGTCTTAGATTTAAGAAATCAACAAGCGGTTGCGGATTTTATTGCTGCCGAAAAACCGGAAGTGATCATTGATGCCGCAGCTCGTGTGGGCGGTATTTTGGCCAACAATGATTATCCGTACCAATTTATTATGGAGAACATGCAGATCCAGAATAATCTTATCGATTCTTCTTTAAAATCCGGAGTGGAGAAGTTTATTTTTTTAGGGAGTTCTTGTATTTATCCAAAATTGGGGCCACAGCCTTTAAAAGAGGAGTACTTGCTTACTGGTACTTTGGAACCTACGAACGAATGCTATGCTATTGCAAAAATCGCGGGTGTTAAGGCTTGCGAAGCCATTCGCAAACAATTTGGAAAGGATTATGTGAGTTTAATGCCTACAAACTTATACGGTACCCATGACAATTTTGATTTAAATACGTCTCATGTTTTACCGGCAATGATGCGTAAATTTCATGAAGCCAAAGAAAACAATCATGCTCCTGTTACTCTTTGGGGTAGCGGAACACCCATGCGTGAGTTTCTTTTTGTGGATGATATGGCTGCTGCAGTTATTTTTGCTTTGGAAAATAAACTTCCGGAATATTTATACAATGTGGGAACAGGAGAAGATTTGACCATCAGACAGCTGGCCGAAACTATCCAAAAAATATCGGGACATCAAGGAGAAATCATTTGGGATGCCAGTAAACCGGACGGTACTGCAAGAAAGTTAATGGACATAGCTAAAATGCACGCTTTGGGATGGAAACATCAGGTGCAGTTGGAAGAAGGTATACAGAAAACATACAATTGGTTTTTAGAGAATATAGATCGATTTAAGGAAGTGAAAATTTAGAGGGGATAATCGTTTATTGGATTAGGAAGAAGTTAATTGTTTAAAAAAAAAATTAATCGTTACGAAAAAAATTAACTGGATAGGAAAAAGTTTATCAGTTGAACTTTTTAGAGAAAAAGTTAATCGTTTAGGAAAAGAATAGTCGATGAAGCGAAATAAAAACAATTAATCACATATCAGATTCAGCAATTGATAAAACAATTAGCACGGTCTTTTTTATAAAATAATAAAATTAATTCTTTTATCGAGAGGCGAAACAACTAAGTAAATAATCGAATAATCATTTAAGCTAAAAAAATGAGTACAATACAAAAAACAGCATTTATTACCGGAGTAACGGGACAAGATGGAGCATATTTAAGCGAATTTTTACTTAAAAAAGGATACATCGTTCATGGATTAAAAAGACGTTCTTCGTTATTTAACACCGATCGTATTGATCATTTGTATCAAGATCCGCATGTAGACCACCGTAATTTCTTTTTGCATTATGGGGACATGACTGATGGGACCAATTTAATTCGTTTGATTCAGGAAATACAGCCTGATGAAATTTATAATTTGGCCGCCATGAGCCATGTAGCGGTTTCTTTTGAGACACCCGAATATACAGGGAATGCCGATGGATTGGGAACTTTGCGTATTTTGGATGCCGTTCGTTTGTTGGGATTAGAAAAGAAGACCCGTATTTATCAAGCTTCCACTTCTGAGTTGTATGGTAAAGTACAGGAAGTGCCACAATCAGAAACCACTCCTTTTTACCCTCGTTCACCGTATGCTGTAGCCAAGATGTATGCCTTTTGGATTACCGTAAATTACAGAGAAGCTTATGGAATGTATGCCTGTAACGGTATTTTGTTTAATCATGAATCGCCTATTCGTGGAGAAACTTTTGTCACACGTAAGATTACCAGAGCGACTTCAAGAATTGCTCTGGGTTTACAAGACAAATTGTATTTAGGAAACTTGGATGCGAAACGCGATTGGGGTCATGCCAAAGATTACGTACGGATGATGTGGATGATTCTTCAGGCCGATGAAGCCGAAGACTGGGTCATCGCGACTGGGAAAACGACACCGGTACGTGAATTCGTACGAATGAGTTTTGCTGAAGTTGGCATTGAACTGGAGTTTAAAGGAGAAGGTATAGATGAAAAAGCGTATGTAAAAGCCTGCTCTAAACCTGAATTTCAATTGGAAATTGGGAAAGAGGTGTTAGCAGTTGACCCTAAATATTTCAGACCAACAGAAGTCGATTTGTTAATTGGTGATCCAACCAAAGCAAAAACCAAATTGGGGTGGGAATGTAAGTATGATTTAGCAGCCTTAGTCAAAGACATGATGCAAAGTGACTTAAAACTGATGCAGAAAGACCAATACTTAAAAGACGGAGGGTATAAAACGTTGAATTATTTCGAGTAGATAATACCTTTTCATTTGCATTAATAAAGGTAATTGAGTTTATAAAAGCACAAAGCTCAAAAATTAAGATGATAAAAAATTTAATAATATTTGGAACTCGTCCTGAAGCCATTAAGATGGCACCTTTGGTAAAACAGTTTAAAATGTATCCCCAATTATTTGATACCCGGGTTTTTGTTACGGCACAACATCGTGAAATGTTGGATCAGGTTTTGGATTTTTTTGAAATCACTCCGAATTATGATTTGGATTTGATGAAACCAAACCAGAACTTATATTCGCTGACTTCTGATATTATTTTAGGATTGAAGCCCGTTTTAGAGGAATTTCAGCCGGATTATGTATATGTGCACGGTGATACCACAACAACAATGGCCTCAAGTGTTGCCGCCTTTTATTCTGGTGCTAAAGTATGCCATATTGAGGCTGGTTTAAGAACCCATAACAAGCTTTCTCCTTTTCCTGAAGAGATAAACAGGCAGATAACAGGACGCATTGCCGATATACATTTTGCCCCAACAATTACTTCTAAAGAGAATTTATTGAAAGAGAATATTGATGCAAGCACGATTCTAATTACAGGAAATACCGTTATCGATGCCCTTTTAGACAGTTCTACTAAAGTAAATTCAATTCAAAACAAGGAAATTGAATTCTTAAAAAACGAACTGGACTTTACAAAACGCGTTATATTGGTAACGGGACACCGAAGGGAAAATCATGGGGAAGGCTTTATTAATATTTGTAGTGCTTTGAAAGAAATTGCTTTAATGAATCCAGAGATCGAAATTGTATATCCTGTACATTTAAATCCACATGTGAAAGGACCTGTTTATGAAATTCTAGGTGAAATTCCCTCGATAAAATTAATTAGTCCATTAGCTTATCCTGCATTTGTCTGGCTGATGAATAAATCCTGCCTAATTATTACAGATAGTGGTGGTGTACAAGAAGAAGCCCCAAGTTTAGGAAAGCCTGTTTTAGTCATGCGCGATACCACGGAGCGTCCAGAAGCAGTTGATGCTGGGACCGTAATTTTGGTAGGAACAGATAAAGATAAAATTGTAAGAGAATGCAATAGTTTACTAAATGACAAAGTTAGGTATGAACACATGAGTGCCTTACATAATCCTTACGGAGACGGAAAAGCGAGCGAACGTATTGTAGATCATATTATGCAATTGTCAAAAGAAAAAGATTTAACAGCTACAAAATAAAATAAAAAATGAGTCAAGTAAAAGTTGTAACTATAGGTTTAGGATATATTGGATTACCCACATCAGCATTGATTGCGAACAATAATATTTCTGTTCATGGGGTTGATATTAACCAAAATGTAGTAGATATTATCAATTCTGGAAAAATTCATATAGTGGAGCCTTCCCTTGATTTAGCAGTTTCTAAGGCAGTACATGAGGGGTTTTTAAAAGCAGATACCAAACCGGTTGTTGCTGATACGTATTTAATTGTTGTTCCTACTCCTTTTAAAGCAAAAAACGAACCAGACATTTCTTTCGTTCTTGCTGCAACTAAATCCATACTTCCATTTTTAAAAGTTGGAGATCTATATATTATTGAATCAACTTCTCCAATTGGAACTACCGAGAAGATGCTACATTTTATTTATAATGAACGTCCAGAATTAAGAGATAAAATACACATTGCCTATTGCCCAGAACGTGTGTTACCAGGCAACGTAATGTATGAATTGGTGCATAATGATCGTGTAATTGGTGGTGTGGATGAAGCATCGACCCAAAAAGCAATCGCTTTTTATAGCCAATTTGTAAAAGGAGAATTGCACCCAACCAATGCTAGAACAGCAGAAATGTGTAAATTAGTTGAGAATTCCTCCAGAGATGTACAAATTGCTTTTGCCAATGAATTGTCTTTGATTTGTGCCAAGGCTGATATTAATGTTTGGGATTTAATCCAGCTTGCTAACAAGCATCCAAGAGTAAACATATTGCAGCCAGGTTGCGGAGTGGGGGGTCATTGTATTGCGGTGGATCCTTATTTTATTGTAGCTGACTATCCTATGGAGTCTAAAATCATTGCCTCTGCGAGAGAAATAAATAATTATAAATCATTCTGGTGTGCGGAGCAAGTAAAAACAGCTAAGCTGGAGTTTCAATTAAAAGAAGGTAGAAAAGCTAGTGTAGCGATCATGGGATTGGCATTTAAACCCAATATAGATGATTTGAGAGAGTCTCCTGCAAAATATATAGCGCAAAAAGTTATGCAAGATGCCCAGGACGAACAATATTATATAGTTGAGCCTAACATTGAGGATCATCATGTTTTTAAGATAACCAATTATAAAGAAGCTATAGAAAAAGCGGATATTGTTGTTTTTCTGGTTTCACATAATGAATTTAAAAACTTGGAAATTTCAAAAGATAAAGTGGTGTTAGATTTTTGTGGAGTGATGAATACTAATCAAGTGTTATAAAAAGGAATAACATTTAAAAAATTTTGACAGTAGTTCGTTTTGTAAGGTAGGTAATGCGGTTTGAATACAAATAGAGTTCATAGCAGAAAATATAGATACAAAAAGCTAAGTTGAATTTTGTGCAAATCCAGATTTTCAATTGGAAAATAGAAAAAAAAATGAAAAGTATTTTAGTAACTGGAGTAGCAGGTTTTATTGGAGCTCATTTTTGTGAGAGATATAATGAAGGAAATGAAGTAATTTGTATGGATAATTATTTTACTGCAAGTAAGCAAATGGCCAACATTTATTGGGTAATGTATTTTTTGAATTAATTAGATAAACTTTACATACTATTTATTTGTTTTTAAAATACCACCAAGATACACTGTAAGTAAAACCAAAATTAGATAGCTAATGTAAATAGGAATTCCGGCTTTAGTAAAAGACATCATGCAACGCTATAAAAATGAATTAAAAAGACTAGTGTTTGATAGATTTTGGAATAAGAACCGGAACTATTTTTATTGGTTTTCCTTGTGAATTATTTTTTTTGATTATTAAGTTGTTTAAAAAAAAATATAATCGTTTGATAATACATTAACAAGTTACTATTTCCAAAATTTATTAAAAAATAATTTATCTATTTAATTTTAAGAAAATCAGCGAATTTCTTTGAAGACTTAAGTTAAATAATCTTAATTATTTGAGCAGTAAAAATCATTAATATTACAGTATGTTTACCATAAGACTTAAAAACGACACCAATTTTTTATGTGCTCCAGCAGACACTATTTTGATTGGTGCCCAGAAACAGAATATTACCTTAGACTATAATTGCAAAACAGGTCGTTGTCAGTCCTGTAAGGCTAAACTTATTAGAGGTACTTCAACTGGATCAATTGATGAAGTAGGATTAAGTGATCAAGATAAATTAAATGGGTATATCTTAACGTGTGTAAGGAAGCCAACATCGGATTTAACGTTAGACATCGAAGATTTGAGTAAATATGCATTAGAACAAGTGAGAACATTACCCTCAAAAGTAGATAAGATTACAATAATTTCAGATGATGTTGTCGAATTACAATTGCGGATACCGCCACAATCTAATTTTAAGTATTTATCAGGCCAGTATATTAATATTATCAAAGGGGACTACAAGAGGAGCTATTCTATTGCCAGTAGTAATTCAAACCAAAATTTAGTTTTTTTTATAAAGAATTACGAAGGTGGAAAGTTCAGCCAGTATTTGTTTAAAGAGGCAAAAATAAATGACCTGCTTAGGATAGAGGGTCCAATCGGAACTTTTTTTTACCGAAAGACCAATAAAAAAAATATTGTTTTTTTGGCAACAGGAACTGGAATAGCACCTGTGAAAGCAATGCTGGAACAAATGGATGAAAACCATAGCGAACTGATTAATAAAATCATTTATTTGTTTTTTGGAGGCAGAGCAGAAGAAGACTTGTTTTGGGAGCCAAAATTCGCAAATATTAAGGTAGTATTTGTACCGGTTTTAAGTAGAAGCGATGATAAGTGGAATGGTGCAAAAGGCTACGTTCAAGATGTTGTTCTTTCTAACGATATTGATTTAACAGACAGTGTTTTTTATGCTTGTGGTTCAGAAAATATGATCAAAGATTCAAGAGAATTAGTGATAAATAATGGGTTATCAGAGGATTCATTTTATTCGGACGCATTTATTAGCAGTTAAAAAAGGGATAATTGGTTAACGAGTTAATTTTTTAATAAATACTTACATCATAATTATTTATTGGTAAATCTTGAGTCTATTTCGCTAAAAAATTAAATTACAAATAGTAAAAATTGTTATTAAATATAAATTTATGAAAGCAGTCATTCTTGCAGGAGGTTTGGGAACGCGTCTAAGCGAAGAGACCGTATCCAAGCCAAAACCGATGGTGGAAATTGGAGGCAAACCCATTTTATGGCATATTATGAAAACTTATTCCCATTATGGGATTAACGATTTTATTATTTGTTGTGGGTATAAGGGGTATGTGATTAAAGAGTATTTTGCAAATTATTTTTTGCATCAATCTGATGTTACCTTTAATATGAAAGATAACAAAATGGTGGTGCATGAAGAAAGAGCAGAACCGTGGACTATAACTTTAGTGGATACAGGTGATGATTCTATGACTGGAGGAAGACTTAAAAGAGTGTCCCAATATTTAAAAGAGGAAGAAAGTTTTTGTTTTACTTATGGAGATGGTGTTGCGGATGTGAATATTGCGGAGTTATTAGCCTTTCACAAAGCCCATGGTAAAGAGGCTACTTTAACCGCTACCTATCCACCAGGGCGATTTGGTGCCTTGGATATTGTTGACAATGAAGTACGCCAGTTTCAAGAAAAACCAAGAGGTGATGGCGCTTTAATTAATGGTGGTTTTTTTGTGTTGTCTCCAAAGGTTATTGACAGAATAACTGATGATTCTACGGTATGGGAACAAGGTCCATTGAAAGGTTTGGCTTCAGACAACCAATTAATGGCATTCAAGCATGAAGGTTTCTGGCAACCTATGGATACGTTGAGAGATAAAGTTCATTTAGAAGAATTATGGGATAGTAATCAAGCACCTTGGAAATTATGGAGGGAATAAAAGGAAAAGTGAATTCTGCTTTTTGGAAAGGTAAAAAAGTCTTTTTGACAGGACATACCGGATTCAAAGGTAGTTGGTTGTCACTTTGGCTACAATCTATGGGAGCAGTTGTTAAAGGATACTCTTTAGCACCACCGACTAATCCATCATTGTTTGTAGAGGCAGATGTGGCAGCAACAATGGAATCTCAAATGGGCGATATTAGGGATTTGGAAATGCTAAGGAAAAGTATGTTGGACTTTAATCCAGATGTTTTAATTCACATGGCAGCACAACCTTTAGTCCGATTATCTTACATTGAGCCAGTTGATACGTATACTACAAATGTAATTGGTACCGTGAATGTATTAGAAGCCGCTAGAAATTGCCCTAATCTCAAGGCGATTGTATCCGTCACAACAGACAAGTGCTATGAAAACAAGGAATGGGCTTGGGGATATCGAGAAGATGAACCTATGGGCGGTCATGATCCGTACAGCAGTAGTAAGGGTTGTGCTGAATTAGTGACAGCAGCTTATAGAAATTCTTTTTTTAATACTAAAGATAGTGCCGCATTAGCAACAGCTAGAGCAGGAAATGTGATAGGTGGTGGTGATTGGGCTGATGATAGGCTTATTCCTGATATTTTAAAAGCCTTCGAAAAATCAGAAGCGGTAGTGGTGCGTAATCCTTTGTCTACAAGACCATGGCAACATGTTTTGGAACCTCTTTCAGGCTATTTAGTTTTAGCAGAAAATTTATATATAAATGGTCATGATCATGCAGAAGCTTGGAATTTTGGTCCTAAAGACGAAGACTGCAGATCGGTGAATTGGATTTTAGATAAAATGGTATCGAATTGGGGAGCTGGAGCAAGTTGGCAATTAGACAAAAACAATAATCCTCATGAGGCAGGTTTTTTAAAATTAGACTGTTCTAAAGCGAAGCAAAGACTAAATTGGGAATCCCAATGGAATTTAGAATTTACGCTAAAATCAATTGTGAATTGGCATAAAGCTTGGATGAATAAAGAGGACTTAAAAAAAGAATGTTTAAAAGAAATAGATTTATATACTGATAAATTATAATGATGGAAAAGAAAGAACAATTAGAAAATTTACGAACGGAAATAGCTGGTTTAGTATCAAAATACGCTGCTATTAATTATGCAGCAACCCCTTTTATCCCGGGTGAAACTGTTGTTCCTCCTTCGGGAAAGTTATTAGGTGAGGAAGAAATGCAGAATATGGTTGCGGCATCCTTAGATGCTTGGCTAACAACAGGTCGCTTTAATGCCGAATTCGAAAAAAAGTTAGCCGCTTTTTTAGGTGTGAAACATTGTTTGTCTGTAAACTCAGGTTCCTCGGCAAATTTAGTGGCATTTACCACATTAACTTCTCACAAATTAGGAGATCGCGCCATCAAAAAAGGAGATGAGGTGATAGGCGTTGCCGCTGGTTTTCCTACGACAGTAAATCCTATTATTCAATTTGGGGCCATTCCAGTTTTTGTAGATGTTGACATTCATACCCACAATGTTAATGCAGATTTAATTGAAGCTGCGATAACCCCAAAAACAAAAGCGATAATGTTGGCGCACGCTTTAGGTAATCCTTTTAATTTGAATAAGGTTACCGAATTGTGTAGAAAATACAATCTTTGGTTGATTGAAGATACTTGTGATGCACTAGGTGCTGAATATAACGGACAAAAATGCGGTACTTTTGGCGACATTGGTACTTTGAGTTTTTATCCTGCCCACCACATGACTATGGGAGAAGGTGGCGCTGTGTTCATGAATTCTCCTGAGTTAAAATCTATCGCAGAATCCTACAGAGATTGGGGGCGTGATTGTTACTGTGCGCCGGGTTGTGACAACACCTGTGGCTGCCGTTTTGAACAAAAACATGGTGATTTACCTTATGGATACGACCATAAATATGTGTACTCACACTTAGGCTATAATTTAAAAATTACCGATATGCAAGCGGCCTGTGGCTTGGCGCAGCTGGATAAATTAGATTTTTTTATTGCCAGACGTCGTGAAAATTTCGCATATTTAAAAGAAAAGCTACAAACCTTAAATGATTTTATTCATTTACCAGTAGCAACTGAAAATAGTAATCCTTCTTGGTTTGGTTTCCCTATTACGCTCAAAGATAATTGCGGTTCTAACCGAGTTGATTTATTAAAATTTTTAGACAATTATAAAATAGGCACTCGGTTGTTATTTGCCGGTAATTTAACGAAACAGCCATACTTTAAAGATATTGAATACCGTGTTGTAGGGGAGTTAACACATACGGACAAGACCATGAATGATACTTTTTGGGTTGGTGTGCAACCTGCATTGACAAACGATCATTTGGATTTTGTGGTCGAAAAAATGGAAGAATTTTTTGGTTTAAATTTCTAATGAGTACCATCTTGTTAACTGGTGCAACTGGGTTTTTAGGAAGCCATCTACTGGAGTCCTTTATTAAACAGGGATTAGATGTAATAGTTTTAAAAAGAACTACATCTGACACTTGGAGAATTAATCATTTGTTAGATAAAGTAAAAATTTATAATATTGATACAGTCGATTTTAAAACAGTTTTTAGTCATAAAAAAATTGATGTAATAATCAATACGGTTTGCAGTTATGGTAGAACTAATGAAAGTTTAATTGATATTGTTAATTCAAATTTAATTTTTGGTTTAAATTTATTGGATGAAGCAATAAAAAATAAGGTGCAAACATTTATTAATACGGACTCATTATTGCCCAGAAATCTTAATGATTATAGTTTATCTAAAGCACAATTTGCCGATTGGCTTTATCAACGTTCGGAAAAGATACAAATCATTAATTTTAAAATTGAACATATGTATGGCCCTAAAGACGATACGAATAAGTTTTTGCCTTGGCTAAGGAATGAAATGATTAATAAAACAGACGATATTAATTTAACCTCTGGAATTCAGAAAAGAGATTTTATTTACATAACGGATGTTATTGCCGCATACGATTTAGTTTTACAAAAAAAAATGAGTTTGCCAAAGTGGAGTCAATTTGACATTGGGACAAATATATTTACTGAGGTAAAAGAATTTGTATTAATTCTTGCTGGAGAATTAGAAAAATTAAATAAAAGTAAAATAGCTTACAAGTTAAAATTCGGCAAAATTCCGTACAGAAAAGGAGATGTTATGATTCCAGAATTGGATAATACAAAATTAATCGGGTTGGGATGGAAACCAAAAGTGACCATTATGGAAGGAATTCAAAAATTTTTAAAAGAATAAAAAATGAAGTATCTAATAACAGGAGGTTGTGGATTTATAGGCAGTAATTTGGCTGCCGAAGTTTTAAAAAGAGGAGAAGAACTGGTTGTTTTTGATAATTTATTTCGATATGGAAGTGCTCTAAACTTAGAGTGGCTTAAAAAACAGGGTGAATTTAAATACTATCCCTTTGATATCCGAAATTTAAATGACGTTGAAACGGTAATTAAAGAAGAACAGCCCGATGTTGTTTTCCATCTGGCTGGGCAAGTAGCGATGACCACTTCCATTAATAATCCAAGATTGGATTTTGAAATAAATGCGATGGGAACATTCAATTTATTGGATTCTATCAGGAAATATGCACCCAATGCAATGGTATTGTATTCATCATCAAATAAAGTATATGGTGATTTTGATGAATTAACTTTTGAAGAAAACGAAACAAGGTATTTATGCAAAGAATACCCTAATGGTTTTGATGAAAAGGCACCGCTGAATTTTCATTCGCCCTATGGTTGCTCTAAAGGCACCGCTGATCAGTATCTATTGGATTTTAATCGCATTTATGGCATAAAAACAGTCGTGTTTAGGCATTCTTCTATGTATGGAGGCAACCAACATGCCACAATTGATCAGGGATGGATTGGGTGGTTTTGTCAAAAAGCGCTAGAAATTAAAAACCATTCAAACACAGAAAAATTCACCATTTCTGGAACGGGAAAACAAGTAAGAGATGTATTGCATGCAGATGATGTCGTCTCACTATATTTTTCTGCTGTAAAAAATATAGATAAGGTACAAGGTAACGCTTTTAACATAGGAGGTGGTATAGAAAACAGTTTGTCTTTACTGGAGCTTTTTGGTTTGTTAGAGGAATTACTGGATGTGAAAATGGATTATAATAAATTACCTCCTCGAGAAAGTGATCAATTGTTATTTGTTGCTGACAATAAAAAAATAGTAGCGCTTACTTCTTGGAAACCCCAAATTGAAGCTAAAAAAGGTATAATTAAAATGCTTGAATGGCTTGATGGTACTGTAGAACCAAATTATAAATAACATTTTTGATGAGTAAGATACAGTTGAAAAAGTTAAAATTATGGATTAATTCAGGACATTTAAGAACGGTTCAGTTAAAGAAACAGATGCTTTCAATGTTCATATTAAATGGGTTTCAAATCGCACTTAATTTAGCATTAGTACCACTTTTACTGCGTTATCTTGGAGATGTTAAGTATGGTATATGGATTACATTAAGTTCAGTAATAACGTGGGTTACTTTTTTTGATATTGGATTAGGAAATGGATTAAGAAATAAATTTGCAGAATCAGTAGCGTTAAAAGATTACAAAAAAGCCAGAATATATGTAAGTACAACTTATGCTTTGATGACAATAATTATGTTTGTCGTATTTATAATATTTTTAATAGTTTATAATTTTGTCGATTGGGGAATAATTTTCAACGTTCCTAAAAATGAGATTAAAGATTTTTCGAAGTTAGTTTTTTGGATTTTTACATTTTTTTTAATCCAATTCGTTGTTAAGCTTGTAGGGGCTTTATACAGTGCAAGTCAAAAAACTTCAAGAAATTCAGTAATAAATTTAGTAAGCGGTATAATATCTTTTATAGTTGTATTTATTCTATATAAATCAGCATATAATAGTCTTTTATTTTTTGGTATAGCTTATTCAATAATCCCAATAATTGTGTATATTATTTTTAGCTTAAAAAGTTTTAATGACGAATATATTGACTTTAGTCCAAGTTGGTCACATGTTCGATGGAAATATTCCAAAGACTTATTTGGCTTAGGTTTTAAATATTTTATCATACAAATTTCAATTATTATTATTGCTCAAACAGATTTAATGATAATAACTCAAGTATTAGGTCCTGAAAATGTTACGCCTTTTTCGATTACCCAAAAATATTTTAGTATTTCTTATATGGTATTTGGTATTGCGATGGCTCCCTTATGGTCTGCATATACAGAGGCCCATATCTTGAATGATTATAATTGGATGAGACGTATTATAAAGAAACAATTAAAAATTATTCCATATATAATCTTTGGGTTGATTTTGATGGCATTATTGTTTAAACCGATTTTAAAAATCTGGATTGGAAAAAGTTTTGATGTTATTGGAAATGAATTTATTTTATTATTTGTGATTCAAGCGTTTTTTGTAGTGTGGAATAATATTTTTGGTATGGTATTGAACGGTTTGTCAAAAGTCAGATTAAATACAATATTAGTACTTATTTCTGCAATAATTAATATCCCTCTTTCAATTTTATTTGCAAAACATTATGCGATGGGTATAAATGGGGTAGTGTTAGGAACATTAGTAAGTGGAGTTCTAGTTTTTATTATAAACCCAATACAAGTTTATTATTTTATTTTTTCAAATAAAAAATCACCATTATTAACAAAAATATTTAGTTAATGAACATTAAAATATCTGTTTGTATTCCGACATACAATAGAAAAGGAAAGCTTAAAAGAGCAATTGAATCTGTTTTAAAACAGACATATAATAATTATGAATTAATTATTTCGGATAATTGTTCCATTGATGGAACTGAGGAAATGATAAAAACAGATTTCTTAGATGTTCCGAATATGGTATATTACAAGAATAAAGTAAACCGCGGAATGGTGCCTAATTGGCGTAATTGCATTGAAAAAGCAACTGGTGATTTTTATATTATTTTGGATGATGACAACTATTTAATTTATGATGATTATCTATTAGATGCTTCTTTAATAATCACACAGAACTCTAATATTCAATTGGTTTTTGGTGATTTTTTAATTAGATTTAAGGAAAAAGACCAAATGGAGTCTTATCGGTTTAATTCTTATGTAAAAGGACAGGACGTCTACAATAATTATTTTAACTTTAAAGAGGTATCTCAAATATTTTTTGTTTTGTTAAATAGAGAAACAGCAATTAAGAATGATTTTTATATTGATAACTTAATTACACATGATGTTCAATCTTTTTTGATATCAATGTTACAAGGTGATGTTGGATATATAAAAAGGCTAATTGGGATATATGATATGACGGGTGATGACAACGTGGTGTTGTCAATACAAAGTAAATGGAAAGATTACATAAATTATCATGATAGAATACTTGCGTTTGGAAATAAAAACGGATTAAAAAAGTCGTTTTATGTGAAACCGCTGAAAAGACAATTAAGACAGAGTTATAACAGTCAATTAACAAGATTAAATAAAGAAGAAAAAGATTGGTATAATAACAGAATTAGAAAATTATATGGGCAAAAATATTTTGTCTATTTGAAGTGCGTCGATATATTATACTCTATAGGTAAACTAATTTTAAAATGATAAAAAATCCGTTAGTAAGTATACTAATACCTGTCTATAATAGAGAATATATAGTAGGGGAAACTATTGAAAGTGCTATAAATCAAACCTATACTAATATTGAAATAATCATAGTTGATAATTGTAGTACAGATGAAACCTGGGTCGTATTAAAGAATTTTGCCGCAAAGGACAGTCGTATTAAAATATTTCAGAATGATGTAAACGTTGGGCCTGTGTTAAATTGGAAGCGATGCATAGATGAGGCAAAGGGGGAATATGGAAAGATTTTATTTTCAGATGATTTAATTTCAGAAAATTTTATTGAAGAAACATTAGCTGTTTTTGACGAACAAACAGCATTTGTGCTATCTAAAATAAAAGTTTTTGCTACAGATGTGGAAAAGGATTATTCTGAGAAAGTTGAAGTCAATACTATACATTCATCGTCATTTTATTTACAGGATGTATTACTAAATAACTTTTATGGTTTTTCCGTTTCTCCGGGGTGCTCTTTGTTTCGAACAAGTGACTTGAGAACATCATTAATTATAGATATCCCAAATACGTTAAATTTAGATTTTAAAAAATTTGGCGCAGGAAATGACTTATTATTATTTTTGAATACTGCTTTACTGTACTCAAAAATTAAAACAACAAATAAAGCGGTTGCATTCTTTAGATCTCACAAAGATTCATTCACCATTTCAAATCAGCTTGGTGTTTATTACGATTTTTCACGCCTTTATTTTATTGAAAAACATTTTCCACACTATCTTTCTAAATTTAAAACGTTGACATGGTTAAAAATGAAAAAGCATGGTACAATAAACCCTATATTCCCATTATTGGGTGAGTCACATAATTGGAGTTATGGCATCAAATTTATTTTTAAAAAACTAAAATGAGTGCTTAATAACAGCAAAATTATTTAATTGTTGGAGGAGTAAACTGTTTAGTCTTTTTGTGGCTCACATTTATTGTTGTTAAAGTTGCGTAATGCATTGGAACGATAAGCTCAAATTTCAAATTATTTAAAAATAATAAACGATATAATAACTTTTTTAAATACTAAAAATCATAAAGAATGATTGGAACTTTTTTATTGCTTATCCTTTTTTTTTTCTTTTTTTTAAGAGATAATACAACAGGGATAGTATCTATAATCATTATATCATTAATGAATGATATGTTTGAATTGTCTTTGGGTTTTTCATTAGCGGTTCATTATATCATTGCATTGGTATATATTCCAAAACTGTTGTTGGATTATAAATTTATATCATTAAAAAATAGACAATTAATTAGACCTCTTTATATTGAACTTTTTTATCTTATTTTTTTGGCTATTTTTTTTGGGTATATTGAGCCATGGGAATCTCGATATGATTATGAACGAAGTTGGAGCCAGAAAGCGGAAGGTAGGGCAATAATTCAAATATTTAGGCTGTTTGCTGAGTTTGCTCTGATGTTAATACTGTTATTATGGCTTAACAAAAAGCGAATAACTATAGATTATTTATTGAAAGCGATTTCCTTAATAATGTTTTTTACTTTGATGATGGCATTTTTTGATACTGCTCTGAATGGAGGTTTAAAACAGATATTTTTTTCAGGGTCAAGAATATTAGGTGACCGTTTTACCGGATTTAACGGAGAGCCTAGAGCTTTCGGCCGTATGTGTTCTTTTGTTTTGCTATTTTTGGTAACGTTTAGGGCTAGTAATAAAAATAAGCTTATTAAAATCGGTATGTGGTCTTCGATTATTGGTTTAGTCATAAGTTTATCTGCATCAGCATATTTAATGACTTTAGTTTGGGGAACAGTATTTATTATAATTACACAAAGATATAAGTATCTTTTTTTTGGTATTCCACTCATTCTTTTTTTACTATTTTTTCTTAACCAAAACGAATTTTTTAAGGAAAGCACATTAAAAAAAATAGAAAATATGGTGTCAAACGGTGGTGGTTATAATCAAAAAGAAAAAGTAAATGCTCAAGAACCTGAAATTTTCAGCAGTTTTGAAATATTTGACAGAGCCGCATTAAATTTTCTTTACGATGAACCCTTTTTCTTTATAATAGGAACAGGTCCAAATATGATTAGTATTCCATCCTCACCTTATTTAACAGCATCCTCTTATGCCATATATGAAAATAGAATTGATAGTGTACCTCATAGTTTTTTAGTTAACTTAACTGCACGTTCAGGAATTATAGGTCTAACATTATGGTTTGTTTTTTTTAGAAGATTCAAAAATGCTCTTAAAGGTTTTGACAAAAAATTACAGGCTTTGTTTATTTGCGTGATGCTTTCACAATTTATTGTAGATACATCTATGTTCTTATTAATAATCGCTGTTCTTTTATTTATTGCTCAAAAAAACGAAAAACAAATTTTAAAAGAAAAAATATGATTAGTATTATAACTCCGGTGTTAAATGGAGCTGATTTTATTGAAAACAATATTAAATCAATAGAGAAATTAACCATACCCTTTGAGCATATAATAGTGGATGGAGGCTCAACGGATGGTACATTGGAAATTATTCAAAGATTTTCCAATGTAAAAGTGATCCATCAGAAAGAAGGTAGAGGGATGTACCATGCGATACATTTAGGGTTCAAAGAATCGATTGGGGATATTATTACATGGGTAAATTCAGATGATATTATTTTAAATAATGGATTTGAGAAATTGTACACCACAATTGTCAACTCTAAAAGTGACGTTGTTTATTCGGACGCATTTTTTATAAATATATCAGGAAAAAGGATAAAAAACGTGAAAGGAAGATATTTTGCCAAATTTTTATTAAAAAATGGTATATTTCCGTTTATACAACCATCTGCAATTTTTACAAAAAAATTATATTATAAAGTGGGTGGTTTCGATTTTATCAATTTTAAAATTGCAGGAGATTTAGATTTGTTCTATAGGTTTTCATTGCTAAAAGAGGTTAAGTTTAAAAAAATAAAAAAGTATTCAGTTGAGTTCTTAAAATATGGGGATTCTCTAGGTGATAAAAATACAGTATTAGCTAATAAAGAACGGGATAGAGCCAATATACCAATCCCCACTTTAATAATAAGAATATTTAATAAAATTGTAAGTTTATAATGAAATCAACAATAGTAATTTTCGGCAAAATATTTTACTCGTTATTTAGTAGATTTTAATTAAATTATATTAGCAAAAGTATAATGCTAAATTAATTTAAAAAATCATAGAATTCATGAAAGCAGTTTTTTTAATTATCGATTATGTACCGCATCAGGTTCTTACTATTCGCAAACTTATAGAAGATCATGATTGTGATATTTTAGCATATCATGTCGCAAGATTTATTACAAACATTCCAGTACTCGATAATTTTGCGACAACCCATTACAAAAATCAAAAAAAGGAAGAAATTCTTGCTAATATAATATCCTATAATCCTGATATAATAGTTGTAGCAGGTTGGATGATCCCAGAATATGTTTGGATTGCAAAAAAATTAATGAAAATACTTAAAGTCCCTATTGTGAGTTATTCAGATACGCAATGGTATGGAACAATACGGCAGAGAATTAATGCATTGATAAGCCCCTTTCACGTGAAAAAAGCTTTTACACATATATGGGCAGCGGGTTTATATCAATTTGAATATGCAAGAAAATTAGGGTATAGTAAAGGGAATATCATATTAAATTCTTTAACGGCAGACGTGGACTTGTTTAATAAAATTAATCTGGAGGTTAAATTAGAAAATTATCCGAAAAATTTTATTTACATAGGTAATTTTTCTCTTGGAAAAGGTTTGGATGTATTGATTAAAGCTTGGGATGCTATTTCAGATAAAAAAGACTGGACATTAACTTTAATTGGAGATGGTATTCTTAAAGATAGTTTAAGAAGTAATAAATCAATTATCATAAAGGATTACATGAATCAAGCAGAATTAATTCATGAAATACAAAATTCAGGATGTTTGATTTTACCCTCTTTAAAAGAACAATGGGCTTTAGTGATTCATGAAGCCGCTGTTTCAGGATTGCCTATTGTTTGTACTGATATTTGTGGAGCAGCGCCACACTTCGTGATAAATGGTTATAATGGCTTTAAAGTTAAAGCCAATGATATAATTGAGATGAAACAAGCCTTAATAAAAATGATTAACATGAATGATAATGAATTATATGTTTTCTCATGTAAAAGTCGAGAATTAGGTTTGTATATTACTCCAGATATTTCAATAAATAGTCTTCTGCAATTAATATAGAATATATGATCCTTCTAGATGCCTTATATATAAATAATAGCGGTGGTAAAGTCCTCTTAGATTATCTGGTAGCTGAACTGGAGCAATCAGGTCTTGATGTTTTTTATCTTTTTGACGATAGGTGTAAAAATGACTTTAAGGATATTCCAAAGAACAAGAAATTATTTTTAAAAACCGGGATCTTATCGAGGTATAAATTTTACAAAAAAAACGGTGTAAATTTTTCAAAAGTATTATGTTTCGGTAATTTGCCACCTTCTTTAAAAATAAAAGCTGCAGTTTACACTTATTTTCATCAGAAACTCTTTCTTGAAATACCCAAAGAAATTTCAATCAAGGATAAGATTGTTTATCAAATAAAAACGTTATTTTTTAATTTGTTGCTTAAAAATACAGATTTTTTCATTGTGCAAACGCAAGTAATGAAAGATTCCTTTTTAAATAAAATTCCAAAATCAGAAAATGAAAAAGTATTGATTATTCCTTTTTATCCTTCAATCAAAAAGTCTAATATTGAAAGAGGGAAAAAAGACAGTTTTGTATATGTTAGTTCAGGAACCAAACATAAAAATCATTTCAATATGATAGAAGCATTTTGTAGCTATTATGACGAAATAAAACATGGAGAACTCCACTTGACAATTGGAAAAGAGTTTAAAGACTTAAACAGTATTTTAGAAACAAGAATTAAAGAAGGGTATCCCATAATCAATTGGGGTTTTATTCCTAGAGGTGAATTAGGGATGATTTACGGTAAAGCAGCTTTCTCTATATATCCATCGTTGACTGAGAGTTTTGGATTGGGGCTTGTTGAAGCCATTGAAAATCAATGCGATATAATTGGGTCTGATTTGCCCTACACTTACGCTGTCTGTAAACCTTCGTTAGTATTTGACCCGACCAAAATTGAGAGCATCGCAGATGCCTTTAAATTAGCGGTAGCAGAAGAAATAATTTCCACAGAACAGTTGGTTTTTAACGAAATTGATAAATTAATAGTTTTGCTGGAATAAAAGAATATACTACAAATAAAATGACCATTGGGTATAAAGCGAGGTCAACAATTAAATACTAATTATTACAGGACTAAAGATCCTTAAGGTAGGCAAAAAAGTATTTAATTCTAGGATATAAGTGAGATATATACTCGCTTTATTAAAAATATAGAAAACTAAATTTAATTTGAACATTGACCAGCGCTTATGTGTGGAATATTAGGTTATTTTGGAAACCAGGGGTCTTCTTTTTTAAATAAAGTCTCTTTAGAGAAAATTTCTCATAGAGGACCGGATCATTCAGAATTTATAACAGGAGAACATTTTTATTTAGGTCATACCCGTTTGTCAATTTTAGATTTATCTGCTAGAGGAAATCAACCAATGTATTCTTCAGACAAGAATTTCTCTATCATTTTTAACGGAGAAATTTACAATCATTTAGAGTTGCGAGAAAAATATCTTTCGAGTGTCAATTTTTCATCAACCAGTGATACAGAAACTTTATTGTATGGTTTAATTAATGAAGGTACCGATTTTATAAAAAAACTGAACGGTATTTTTGCTTTTTCCTTTTATAATTTTGAAACAAAGGATTTCATAATCGCCCGAGATCATTTTGGGGTTAAGCCATTGTATTATTTTTTAAACGATAATGAAATAGGGTTTTCCTCCGAAGCAAAAGCGCTGCTTCCGTACTTAAAAAATATGGATGTTGACCAAACGGCGCTGAAAAATTATATTAATTTTCTGTGGGCTCCGGGAAATCTTACTCCTATAAAACAAATAAAAAAACTATTACCGGGTAATTATATTACCGGAAATGCAAGTAAAATTAATGAGTTAAAATTTACCCGCTATTATTCAATCCCTTTTGATTCCAACTCATTCAGCAATAAATCTGACGCAGAATTAATTGATTTGCTGGAAGAAAAATTAGTTAGCGCTGTACAAAGACAAATGCTATCAGATGTACCTATTGGCTTTTTTTTGTCAGGAGGTCTTGACAGCAGTTTGGTAGTAGCTATTGCCAAAAAATTACATCCGAAAAAAAAACTGGACTGTTTTACAATTAAAACTCATAATATTGAGAATGAAGGATTTGTCGACGATTTTTATTACGCAGAAAAAGTAGCGAAATATTTGGATGTAAATTTAAATGTAGTTGATTCCACTGTAGAGATATTAAACGATTTTGATAAAATCATATATTTTTTAGATGAACCACAGGCTGATCCCGCTCCTATACATGTGTATAATATATGTAAAGTTGCAAAGGAAAAAGGAATAAAAGTATTATTAGGAGGAACGGGTGGAGATGATATTTTTTCTGGATATAGAAGGCATCAAGCATTAGAATTTACAAAAATAATTTCTTTTTGTCCTGTGGTTTTAAGAAAATTAATGAAAAATATTGTTGGTAAGCTTAACCAAACAAATTCATTATCAAGAAGGCTAAATAAACTGACTAAAAATATCGATAAATCAACCGAGGAAATTATGTTAGGTTATTTTGACTGGATAGATCAGGATAAATTAAATGGTTTATTTTTAAATAAAAGCCAAATTGATATTCATAGTTATTTTAAATTTTTAAATACTTTAATACCAAAAGAAAAATCAAATTTGAACAAAATGCTCTTTTGGGAAATAAATACTTTTTTGGTAAGTCATAATTTAAATTACACTGATAAATTAAGTATGGCACATGGGATTGAGGTGCGGGTTCCTTATTTAGATTTAGAACTGGTTGAATTTTCAACAACTATACCTCCCAAACTCAAATTGAATGGTAGTGAAACTAAATATTTATTAAAGAAAGTTGCCGAGAGATATTTGCCAAAAGAAATAATATACAGAGGGAAAACTGGTTTTGGCGGACCAGTGAGAAAATGGATTTTAAATGATATGTCAGAACTTATAGACGATTATTTGAGTAAAGAAGCAATTGAAAAGCGGGGTATTTTTGATTATGAAAAAGTAAATGAATTATTAGAAATGAACAAAAAAGGCGGTGATGATTTGTCCTATCCAATTTGGTCTTTGTTGGCTATTGAATCGTGGATGAGACAATTTTATGATAATAAACTAGAAAAATGAAACAAATCATTCAGTCCTTTAAAACAGGACAAACCATATTAGAAGAAGTTCCGGCACCTCAGGTGACCAAAGGAACTGTCTTAATTCAAACGACGCGTTCTTTGGTTTCATTGGGTACAGAGCGTATGCTTGTTGAATTTGGTAAATCAAATTTAATTTCAAAAGCAAGACAACAACCTGATAAGGTTAAACAAGTTTTGGATAAAATAAAAACAGAAGGACTAGTTCCAACTTTAGAAGCCGTTTTTAATAAACTGGGAGAGCCTTTGGCATTGGGCTATTGTAATGTAGGAAAAGTAATAGCGGTTGGTGAAGGGGTTAGTGAGTTTAAAGTTGGCGACAGGGTTGCTTCCAATGGGCAGCATGCCGAATTTGTTTCTATCCCTAAAAACTTGGTTGCCCATATTCCAGATAATGTGTCTGACGAACAAGCCGCTTTTACAGTTATAGGTTCTATCGGTTTGCAAGGAATTCGGTTATTAAATCCAACACTTGGTGAAACGATAGTTGTCACTGGTTTAGGATTAATAGGATTGTTGACTGCCCAATTATTAGTGGCCAATGGTTGCAAGGTTATTGGTGTAGATATTGATGAAAGCAAATTGGCTTTGGCCAACCAATGGGGGATTATCCCTTTTAACCCAAGAAATGGTGATGTTGTAAAATTTGTGGAAGAAAACACTAATGGGATTGGTGCTGATGGTGTTATTATAACAGCTTCTGCAAAAACGGATGAAATTATTTCACAAGCAGCTAAAATGTCACGCAAAAGAGGACGTATCATTTTGGTTGGTGTTATTGGTTTAAGTTTGAGCAGGGCTGAATTCTACGAAAAAGAATTATCGTTTCAGGTATCCTGTTCCTATGGGCCAGGTCGATATGACGAGAATTATGAAAATAGGGGAATAGACTATCCTTTAGCATTTGTAAGATGGACAGAAAAAAGAAATTTTGAAGCCATTCTACAGTCTATTTCTGCAGGAAAACTGCAGGTGACAGAAATGATTACTGAAGTAATTCCACTGGATAATTATTTAGAAATTTATGGAGAAATAGGTTCCAGTAAATCAATAGCTTCAATTTTAAAATATAATGAAACGGACATAGCACCTCAAAATACCATTCAATTAAAAGAAGCCAATTATACAGGTCAAAATGGTGTTATCGGAATTATCGGTGCTGGCAATTTTACAAAAATGACGATGCTGCCTGCTTTAAAAGCGAGTGGTGCCAATTATAAATATATTGCCAGTAAGGGAGGCGTTAGCGGAACGGCTATGGCGCAAAAATATGGATTCTCTCATTCAACCACCAATGTGGATGATGTTTTGCAAGACAATGAAGTTGATCTGGTATTAATCACCACGCGCCACAACCTTCATGCCGAAATGACCGTGAAATTTTTGGAAGCCAAAAAACATGTTTTTGTGGAAAAACCATTGGCGCTAAATGAACAGGAATTAAATGAAGTAATTGAGGCTCAGGCAAAGTCTGGCAAAACGGTTATGGTTGGTTTCAACAGAAGATTTTCTCCGCATACCGAAAAAATGAAATCATTATTGGGGACTTCTCAAATGAATATAATTGCCACGATGAATGCAGGGAATATTCCGGCAAATGTTTGGATTCATGATACGTTAGTGGGTGGAGGAAGAATTATTGGAGAAGCTTGTCACTTTATTGATTTAATTACTTATTTGACCGGCAGTAAAGTCAAAGCTGTTTGTATGAATGCTATGGGTATAAATCCAGAAGAAAACACAGATAATGCAACAATATTATTGAAATATGAAAATGGTTCTACAGGGGTTATTAATTATTTTTCTAACGGTTCAAAAGCCTATTCAAAAGAACGTGTAGAGGTTTATTCACAAGATCGAACTTTGGTAATGGATAATTTCAGGAAAACGGAGGGTTTTGGATTCAAGGGTTTTTCAAAGTTGAAAACCAAATTGGATAAAGGGCATAAAAACCAATTTCATAAATTAATCAGTCAAACTAAAAATGGTGGGTCTGCTTTAATTCCATTTGAAGAAATTGTCAATACGACAAAAGCATCATTTGCCGCTATCGAAAGTTTAAAAACTAATCAATGGATTGAATTGTAATTAAAAAGTAAACCAATTGAATATTAAATTAGCTTATCGACTGTTTCAAAATATGGGAATCCGTTATGCTTCCTATAGAATTCGACATGAATTGGAGAAACGGATGGGGTTGTTGAAGAAAAGGCATCCGGTAAATCCTGAAAATAAGTCTTTTATATCTCTGCAAGTTTGGAAAAAACTTGATATTCCTTTTATAATCAAAGAACGAGAATCGATATCATTTTCTAAAAATCCAGATGGATCTCTAAAAGATTCTGCTCATAAAATTTTGAATGGAGAAATTTGTTTTTTTAGTTCAGAATGGAAAGATTTAGGTTTAAATTACGACTGGATTACCAATCCTGAAACAGGATTTAAATACGACGGTACAAAACATTGGTCCGAAATCAACGACTTTAACCCTGCTAATGGAGACATAAAATATGTTTGGGAAAAGTCAAGGTTTACGTATCTACTGACCATACTACGATATGATTATCATTTTAATGAAGATCATTCTGCTTTTGTGTTTTCTGAGATTGAAAGTTGGATAGATGCCAATCCCACAAATGAGGGACCCAATTGGAAATGCAGTCAGGAAATTTCCTTGCGCCTATTCAACTGGATGTATGCGTTATATTTTTACAAAAATTCCAAAGAACTTTCAGAAGAACGTTGGAATAAAATCCAGAACGCTATTTATTGGTCGTTGCAGCATGTGTATCATCACATTAATTTTTCAAGAATTGCAGTTCGAAACAACCATGCCATTACAGAAACTTTAGCACTAACAATTAGCGAATTGTTATTTCCTTTTATTCCTGAAACTAAAAAGTGGGCAAAAAAGGGAAGACAATGGTTTGAACAGGAAGTGGAATATCAAATTTATGAAGATGGCACATTTCTTCAATTTTCGATGAACTACCACAGGGTAGTGGTTCAATTATTGTCGTTTGGGATTGCATTAACAGAATTGCATCATAAAAAGTTTTCAAGCGTTATTTATGACCGTGCTGCAAAATCATTGGATTTTCTGTACCAATGTCTACAAGAGGAAAATGGACACCTGCCCAACTATGGTTCTAACGATGGTGCTTTGTTTTTTCCACTATCTAATTCAGAGTACCGAGACTATAGACCACAGTTGAATACGTTGCATTTTATTCTATATGGCCAGCATCTTTTCGACAACAAAAATAGCAGGGAAGACTCTTATTGGTTAAAACAAAAGTCAAATAGTCTTCCTGTCAATGAAATAATTCAAAAAAACGACGGTGCGATTTCTTATCCAAAAGGGGGTTATTATCTGATTCGGGAATCAGACACTTTTACTTTTATACGATGTGGGAATTACAAAGACAGACCGTATCAGGCAGATAATTTGCATTTGGATATCTGGTGCAATGGAGTAAACCTTTTGAGGGATTCGGGCAGTTATAAATACAATACAGAAAAAAAATATCAGGATTATTTTATGGGAACGGCTTCCCATAATACGGTAATGGTGGAGAGTCATTCCCAAATGTTAAAAGGAAGCCGTTTTATATGGTATTATTGGACAAAGTCTCTTTCAGCCGAGTTAACGGAAACAAATAGTGAATTTATTTTCAAAGGCAAAATCGCCGCTTTCCAGTTTCTGAATTCAAAAGCTACCCATAAAAGAAGTGTCATCAAAAAGAAAAATTCAAAGGAATGGGTTGTAATTGATGAGGTAATTGGATTAAATAATTTTGAAAAATTCCAAATATGGCA
Organism: Flavobacterium sp. DSR3-2; assembly: GCF_049896525.1. Classification (NCBI taxonomy): domain Bacteria; kingdom Pseudomonadati; phylum Bacteroidota; class Flavobacteriia; order Flavobacteriales; family Flavobacteriaceae; genus Flavobacterium; species Flavobacterium sp. DSR3-2. The sequence continues at coordinate 67,171 of NZ_JAFCUM010000007.1, read as the reverse complement.
TCACGATGAAAGCCCTGTCAAATTTCAAGCATTGGAAGACGATAAAGAGGTAACTCCCGACGTGTGTGAATCTTATGATTCTTCCTATTATGGTATGATGAATAAAGGAAATGCAACTGCTTTTAAATTCGACACAGAGATTAAAACAAAAATTACAATTACATAAAAGATCAATACTATTTTAAATCAATGAAATGAGCATAACCGATAATTGGTCGGAAACACTAATGATGATATGCGAATTACATATGACCGATCAAAAACAATAATATCAACATATGAAAGTACTTTATTTTCACCAACATTTTACGACTCCTGCTATTGGTGGAGCTACACGTTCTTATGAATTTGCAAAACGTTTAATAGAAAAGGGACATACCGTTTCTGTAGTTTGCGGTGAATACGCTAAACTAAATTTAGCAGGAACTGATGTGAAAGGAATATATCGAGGAGATGTTGACGGCATCGATGTCATCCAAATAGCTTTACCTTATTCGAATAATGATAGTATAGCAACAAGAGCTTGGATATTTATAAAGTTTGGTATACTGGGAATTAGGGTGGCAATTAAAGAGGAGTACGATATCTTATTTGCTACTTCCACCCCATTAACCGCTGGGATACCCGGAATCTTCATGAAATGGTTTGGTAAGAAGAAGAAATTCGTTTTTGAAGTGCGTGATCTTTGGCCCGAGCTGCCCAAAGCTTTGGGGATGAAAAATCCTTTCCTTCTTTGGGGTATGAGTGTCTTAGAGAAATTAACTTACAGCAAAGCAGATGCATGTATTGGTTTGTCTCCCGGTATTTGTGAGGGAATTGCAAAACGATCACAAAAAAACAAGAAAATCACATTGATTCCTAACGGTTGTGATTTAGATTTGTTTGTGCCTGGCACTAGAGCTGAACTTGTTTTGGACGGAATTAAACCTACTGATACTGTTGCAATATTTACTGGGGCACACGGTATCGCTAATGGATTGCATGCAGTATTAGACGCGGCAGTGGAGTTAAAGAAGAAAGGAAGGTTGGACATAGTATTGGCACTTATTGGTGATGGTAAAATGAAACCAGAATTGGTGGCTAGAGCAGTGAAAGAAAACCTCTCGAATTGTCGGTTTTATGATCCTATGCCAAAATCTAAGCTTAATAAAATTTTGGCTAATGCGGATATAGGAATGATGGTTCTGGCGAATGTGCCGGCGTTTTATTACGGTACTTCTCCAAATAAGTTTTTTGACTATATTTCTTCGGGTTTACCGGTTTTAAATAATTATCCAGGTTGGTTGGCGGATATAATACGAGAGAATAATTGTGGTCTTGTGGTGTCGCCTAATAATGCGGAAGCTTTTGCAAATGCATTGATTAAATTAGCAGATGATCGGAAACTTTCGCGTGCATTCGGACAGAACTCCAGAAGATTGGCTGAAAATAACTTTTCTAGAAATGATCTTGCCGAGAAGTTTGTAGGTTTTTTGGAAGAAGTTCAAAGAAGTAAGTAAATATATAATATTATATTCAATCATTAATAGATTTCTTAATCGCATTAACGTGCTTAGAACGGCTAAATGGAAGAAAACAATGTTGGTTAAGTGAAGGGATTAGTAGAATATAAAAAAATGAAGCAGAATGTATAAACTCTTTTTTAAAAGAATATTGGATTTTATGCTCGCCCTATTTGGCTTAGGGGTGTTGAGCCCTTTATTGGTATTTGTTACAATTGCTTTATATTTTGCAAATGAAGGCAAACCATTCTTTTTTCAATTACGTCCGGGATTAAACGGCTCCGTTTTCAAAATTATCAAGTTCAAGACGATGAACGACAAGAAAGATTTAGCCGGAAATCTGCTATCTGATGCCGAACGATTGACAAAAATGGGAAGCTTTGTGCGCAAAACCTCCTTGGATGAAATTCCTCAATTATTGAATGTGATTAAAGGTGACATGAGTCTGATTGGACCCAGGCCTTTACTGCCCGAATATTTGCCGTTATATGATGTTGAACAACAAAAGCGTCACGCCGTCACGCCCGGAATAACAGGGTGGGCTCAAGTCAATGGTCGGAATGCGATCAGCTGGAAACAAAAATTTGAATATGATGTTTGGTATGTGGATCATATCTCTTTATTTTTAGACTTAAAAATATTATTTTTAACCGTTAAAAAAGTACTAGTCAGAGAAGGAATAAACACAGAGAATACAGCTACGACAGAACGTTTTTATGGAAATTGATATCTATTTATTTGGCGCCAGCGGGCATTGTAAAGTTATAATCGACATTATAGCCTCTACACAAGATTTAACGATTAAAGGAATAGTTGATGATTATCCTAATCAGAAAGAGCTTTGTGATATCCCTGTTTTCAACACAAATAGTTTTGGCACTTTTTCGGATAAACAGTTTATTGTTTCGGTAGGTAATAACAGGACTAGAAAAAAAATTGTTGACCATTTGTCTGCCATTTATCCAATTGCCGTACATTCTCAAGCCATAGTCTCCAAACGCGCTATCATTGGCAAAGGTACAGTTATTATGGCATGCGCGGTAGTAAATTCAGATGCGTTCATTGGACAGCATTGTATAATCAATACTGCGGCTGTAATTGAACACGATTGCAAAATAGCTAACTATGTGCATGTTTCACCCAATGTGACTTTGGCAGGTAATATCATAGTAGGCGAAGGAACACATTTAGGAATTGGAGCAACAGTCATACAAGGAATCAAAATTGGAAAATGGGCAACCATAGGTGCAGGATCAGTAGTCATTCGTGATGTTCCTGATTACGCTGTAGTGGTAGGGAATCCAGGTAAAATTATAAAATACAACGTAGAAAATGAATAAATCAAAAATATGGCTTTCTTCCCCCCACATGGGCGGCAGTGAGCAAAAGTTTGTACAGGAAGCTTTTGATACGAATTGGGTAGCTCCACTTGGTCCTAATGTTACGGGGCTGGAACAGGATTTGGAGAAATATTTATCTAAAGGTGAAGTTGCTGTTGGTGTTTTAAGCTCTGGTACAGCAGCCATTCACCTAGGACTAGTTTTATTGGGTGTTACCTCGGGTGATGAAGTGATCTGTCAAAGTATGACGTTTTCTGCTTCGGTTAATCCTATTTTTTATCAGGGGGCAACTCCAGTTTTTGTTGACAGTGAATTGGATACCTGGAATTTATGCCCAGTAGCTTTGGAAGCAGCCATTAAAGACCGTATTGCGAAAGGTAAGAAACCTAAAGCCATTATAGCAGTTCATCTGTATGGTGTGCCGTTCCAAATTGAAGCTATACGAGCTGTTGCCGATGCGTATGCAATTCCCATTTTAGAAGATGCTGCCGAGGCTTTAGGCAGCAGCTATAAAGGTAAGAAGTGTGGGACTTTTGGAGATATTGGGGTTTTGTCCTTTAATGGAAACAAAATCATTACCACTTCAGGAGGAGGAGCCATTGTAATGCCTACTGTAGCTTTAAAAGAAAGGGCTATTTTTTTTGCTACTCAATCCAGAGATGATGCACCACACTACCAGCATAGCGAAATAGGTTATAATTACCGCATGAGTAACGTTTGTGCCGGTATTGGTAGAGGCCAAATGGAAGTTTTGGATGAACATGTTGGTCAACGCAGGGCTATGCATGATTTTTATGGTGCTTTTTTTAATGATATATCAGCTATTACTTTGTTCAGCGTACCTAGTGATGATTATTTTGCCAATTATTGGTTAAGTGCTATATTAACAGAGCCTGAAAAATCCAATGAAATAACCCGAGAAACGATTCGATTGGCATTGGAAGCAGAAAATATTGAGTCCCGACCCCTTTGGAAACCGATGCATTTGCAACCTATTTTTAAAAAGTATCCGTACTATGGAGAAAAAGTGGCTGAAACGCTGTTTGAAAATGGACTCTGTCTGCCGTCGGGTTCCAATTTAACAGAAGAAGACAGGAATAGAATTCAGAGTGTTTTGGCCAAGTTGTTTGGTCAGAAGGCATAGTTTATTTTCTATTATTATTATTATTATTATTATTATTATTAGTGATTCTTGTAACTCACTACATTTAATTTTTTAAACACATCGAATCATAGTTTTTAAGTATTTCTATTAAGACGTTTAACTTTATATAGTAAATCATACCCTTATGGACTCAGAATTGAGTTATTCGATTCTTTTTTCTATGTTTTGATCCGGCAGTTACTTAAGTCGAGGTTGGTGTTTTTATATCTTTTTTAAAATTATTAATTTTACATAATTACACTCGTCGGGGATAACTAATTGTTTCGATTATCACTTAGTATCCTGCCTTATTAACAATTTGTAAGAATAAAAAAGTAAATTAAAGACAATTTTCTCATTGTTAAATTCTGCAACATACGGTCAGTGTGTTTTATCGTTTGTATGTAAAAAAAGTGTTTGTTTGAGACTTTATTTTATTTCCTATATTTGATTCTTATTCATTATTCAAGACGTATCACTTTAAAAAAAAATAAATTACTTTGAGTACTCCTGTAAATAAAAAAGCAGCACAGTTTGTTACTGACGTTTTTTTCAAAAAGAACCTTAGATTGAATATTCATAATTTGGGTTATTTGCCCCGCTGGATCATTGTTGGCATTGATTTGATGGTTTTGCTGTTGTCGTTCTTTTTTACTTTTCTTCTCTTTAGAGGTACTGGTTTGGATTATATAACGACGCCTCATACCATCATTTTCATCAGTTCTTTTTTTGGAATAAATTTGTTTTTTTTCTGGCTATTTCGCACGTATTCCGGAATTATCCGACATTCTTCTAATATTGATGCGGTTAAATTATTGTTTTCACAATCGGCCGTTTTAATTGCTTTTCTTGCTTTTAATTTTTTACACGAGATTATCCTTGGTACAAAAGCCTTTTTGAATACCGCTATTTTTATCAATATTGTTTTGTCTTTTTGCGGCTTGTTTTTATATCGAGTTGTGGTCAAGCAAACATTTGAACTTTATTTTTCGGAAAAGAGCAATTTAGAATTAATACGAACTGTCATTTACGGAACCGATGCCAATGCAATTTCGGTTGCTAACGCGTTAAAATTTGAAACACCTTCACGTTTTAAAATTGTGGGATTTGTCGATAAAAAAAATAAGAATGCTTCCAAACGCATGTTGGATCTTCCTATTTTAGTGCAAAAGAAAAAGTTGCCTGCTTTAATGCGTTCGGTAGCAGCGGAAGGCGTTATCATTGCTGATAAGGGATTGTCAAAAGACGAACAACTTATCATTGTAGACCAGTGTTTGGAATACAATTACAAAGTTTATACCGTACCCTTAATATCTGATTGGGAAAATCAAAAAGAGATTTCCCAAAAAGTAAAGACCATTGAAATTGAAGATCTTCTAGAAAGAAAACCAATTGTATTGGACAACAAGTCCATTTCAAATCAGTTGAAAGGCAAAGTGATATTGATTTCGGGAGCTGCCGGTTCAATAGGGAGTGAAATCGTGAGACAGGTTTTGCTATTTGATCCTAAAAAAATTATAATATTGGATCAGGCTGAAACGCCGTTGCACCATCTCAAATTAGAAACGGACAATATTATTACCCGCGCCAAAATTCGAACCGTTATTGGGGATATTAGGAATCTAAAGGCAATGGATACGCTTTTTGCATCTTATAAGCCCGAAGTTGTTTTTCATGCAGCTGCTTATAAACACGTGCCGCTGATGGAAGAAAATCCTTGTCAGGCAATTTTCACCAATATAAAGGGGACTAAAAATTTGGCTGATTTAGCTTGTTTGTACGGCGTAGAAAAATTTGTAATGGTGTCTACTGATAAAGCGGTAAACCCCAGTAATGTAATGGGTGCCAGTAAGCGAATAGCTGAAAAATATGTGCAGTCATTACAATTGAAAGAACAAAAAGAGAAGGATTCTCATGCTACTAAATTCATTACCACTCGTTTTGGAAATGTTTTGGGTTCCAATGGTTCTGTTGTTCCTTTGTTTACCAAGCAAATCGCCGAAGGCGGCCCACTTACTATTACTCATGTAGACATTATTCGTTATTTTATGACCATTCCCGAGGCTTGTCAATTGGTCTTGGAAGCGGGGGCTATGGGGGATGGCGGTGAAATTTATATTTTTGATATGGGTAAACCAATCAAGATAATTGATTTGGCACGAAAGATGATTAAATTGGCAGGATTCATTCCGGATAAAGACATCAAAATTGATATTGTTGGGTTGAGACCCGGAGAGAAACTGTATGAAGAGTTGCTTAATGATACTTCAAAGTCGATTCCAACGCATCATGCTAAAATTATGATTGCACAAGAAATACAAGTAGAGTTCGAGGCGTTGCATATCGATATTAATGAATTGATTCGTCTGGCAGATTTGTTTGCCAATGATGCGATAGTGACTCAAATGAAGAAGATAGTACCTGAATTCAAAAGTATGAATTCGACCTATGAAATGTTGGATTAAAACATAAAAAAAGATTAGGATAGCCCAATTCTCGGAAACATAAAGCTATGATTTATACCATTAGCTATTGTATTTTAGTCCAACTTTTTTTGTCCCATCGAGCGCAGTCGAGATGCAACAATAGTTCTCGACTGCGCTCGAACTGACAATTGAACTAATTTATAAACACCTTGGTAGAAAAATGTAAAGAATTAGTTGGGTGTAATGAGATTTAATTATTAAAAGTTACAAATTGTATAGTTAATACTTATTGATTTTGTCATTTCGAGGAACCTGACTCGAGCGACAGCGAATAAGCGAAGCAAATCGCATTTTGTGAATCTATCATGTGATTCCTCCTCTGTCGGAATGACAAAATAACAACTTATGTTATTTTTAAATAATTGCACCCAACGGGTTATAAATTTGATTTCTCGTAGCTCGAAATGACAAACTTTGCAGGGAATTTCGCGATTTGAGTATTAAATTTCAGGACTATATTCGGGATTAGTAACAAACTGAATTTTATGAATAAAATGTAGCTGTTCTATCATTTCGACTAAGAAAAAATTTGATTAGTTGCTACCGTTATGTGATTTCTCCTTTGTCGAAATGACAAATTAGATCCCATTATTAGTAGTAACGGATAGTCCAAAAAATATTAAATAAAACTAATTAGATCAAACGGGTTAATGTTTATATTTGCCCTTTTTAAAAAATAAAATTACATGAAATACTTTTTTTTACTAAAAAAAACAATTCCATTTTTGTTTTTAGTGTTATTGTTCTCTTGTACTTCGAAAAAAGACATCATTTATTACCAAGACATTGATACTTTGGGAGCACAAGAAAAATCAACATCGTATGAAATTAAAATACAACCCGATGATTTATTGATGATTATCGTTTCTGCGGAAGACCTTGAAATTGCGATGCCGTTTAATTTAATAGCTTCATCCGTAGCAAGTCCTGATAGGCCAGATGTCATGGGACAACAATCCACACAATTGTATTTGGTGGATGTTAATGGGATTATAGATTTTCCAATTTTGGGTAAGTTAAAAATTAGCGGATTGACGCGTTCGGAAGTTCTTAAAATCCTACAAGACAAAGTTGCTGTGTTTATCAAAAATCCAATAATTAATCTTCGTATCATGAATTTTAAATATTCGGTTCAAGGTGAAGTTACTAGTCCTGGAACCTATAATGTTGCTTCCGAAAGAATTACGTTGATTGAAGCCTTGAGTAAAGCAGGAGATCTGACAATTTATGGTAAAAGGAATAGTATTTTAATCATTCGGGAAATTGATGGAGTCAAATCCTATAATAGAGTGGATATCACCAAGACGGAATTTATCAATTCTCCGTTTTACTATTTGGCACAAAATGATGTCGTGTATATAGAACCCAATAAGAGTAGAATCAATGCTGCAGCAGTAGGACCAAACACCGGGGTAATTATTTCTGTTTCCTCTTTGCTGATTACTTTAATTACCTTAATTATTACCTCTTCAAAATAAATAGTTTCAATGGAAAATAACATGTCAAATGAAAATCAAGAACAGGATTTTCAACTAAAAGCTATTGTTGATCAGTATGCTTCCCACTGGAAATGGTTTGTTTTAGGCGTTTTTGTTAGTTTACTAATCGCATACATTTATCTTAGATATTACACACCGCAATATCAGGCTGCTACTACGATCTTGGTAAAAGATGAAAAGAAGGGGGGGATGCTTTCTGAACTTTCAGCTTTCGCTGATATGGGTATAGGGGGCGGTATTAAAAATAACTTAGACAATGAGGTAGAAATTTTAAGATCAAGAACATTAATTGAAAGTGTTGTAAAAAAATTGAATTTGAATACGGCTTTTATTATTGAAGGAAATGTAATTAAAGCTGAAGTATACCAGAATTCCCCTATTATAGTCAATTTTATTGATCAGAAGCCTGGTTTTTTTGAAAATAAAATGCAGTTTAAATACGTAGCATTGACATCCAATACCTTTGAGCTAGATGATTTATCATCTGAAAATATTATTTTACTTGATAGTAGCACTGTATTTAAGTATGGTCAGCCTATCAAAACAAAGTACGGTACTTTGGTTATTAATAAGTCGGCTACAAAGTCAAATACTATTGATAACAATAACAGTACAATTATAATCGTACACTCTCCTCTTGAGAATACAGTGGAAAGTTTCAGATCAAGATTAAAGGTTAATCCAATAAGCAAAACAAGCAGTGTCGTTGAAATCTCGTTAATTGATCCCGTGTTGACCAAAGCGGAGGATTTCTTGAATGTTTTGGTGCAGAACTATAACGAAGATGCTGTTGCGGATAAGAATTTAATTTCTGAAAACACTTCAAAATTTATTGCAAACAGATTGAAATTAATTACGGAAGAATTAGAGGGTGTCGAGCAGGATGTTCAGAGTTTTAAAAATACGAATCAGTTAACGGATATCGAAACGGAAGCGAAACTTTTTATTGAAGGTTCAAGCGAGTATGATAAAAAAGGGGTAGAAGCAGATATCCAATTGAATATTATTTCTTCGATGCTGGACTTTATGAAAAAAAGTAAACAATCGGACCTGTTGCCTGCAAATATTGTCAGTGGTGAAGCGACAGAGATGATTGGTTCGTACAATCAATTAGTTTTAGATCGGAACCGAATTATGAAATCGGCAACCGAAGCTAATCCAACTGTTATTAAAATAGACCAACAACTTTCCTCTTTAAAATCAAGTGTGGCTTCGAGTCTGACTCGCATGCAATCAAATTTAAGCATTCAAAAGAGAAATTTGAACAGTCAAGAAGGATTTTTGAATTCTAAATTGGGAAAAATACCAGTGCAGGAACGTCAGTTTAGAGTTATTGCCAGACAACAAAAAGTAAAAGAGGAATTGTATTTGTATTTGTTGCAAAAAAGGGAAGAGACCGCTATTTCACTGTCAGCAACAGAACCCAATGCCAGAGTGATTGATGCTGCCAAAGGATCAAAGATTCCGGTGGCTCCGAAAAAAAACATAATTTATTTAGCCGCATTATTATTAGGGCTTCTTGTTCCATTTGGAATTATTTACTTGATGGATTTATTGGACACGAAAATAAAAAGCCGTTTGGACTTAGAAGGCAAAACATTAATTCCATTTATAGGCGATGTGCCTAAATCCGGTAGCCCTTCGGAAATCATAAAATCAGAAAGCCGCAGTAGTTCGGCAGAGGCGTTGCGAATCGTCCGAACAAATTTGGAATTTATGCTCAGTAGGGTTCCCGACGGTATAGCCAAAACTATTTTTTTGACGTCTACTTTTCCAAAAGAAGGGAAGACTTTTGTTTCGGCCAATCTGGCTGCCACTTTTGCGCTTTCCGGTAAAAAAGTATTGTTGATAGGAATGGATATCAGAAACCCAAGATTGGATGAATATTTCACGTTGCCAGATCGTGGATTAACCAATTACTTGTCTTCTAAAGATTTGGTATTGGAAAATTTGATTGTTAAATATGATGGATTTGATGATTTTCATGTATTACCTGCCGGTGTAATACCTCCTAATCCTGCAGAGATGCTAATGAATAAGAAAGTGGATACACTTTTTGAAATTGTAAAAAAACAATACGATTATATAATAGTTGATACGGCTCCGGTCAGTTTAGTAACCGATACGTTATTAATTGCTAAATATGCGGATTGTTTTATTTATGTGGCTCGTGCTAATGTATTAGAGAAACGAATGCTGAATATTGCCAACACCTTATATAAAGAACAAAAATTACCAAATATGTGCTTACTGCTTAATGATACCGATTCTACGAAAGGTTATGGATATGGGTACGGTTATGGTGTAAAAGTTGAAAGAGAGCCCTGGTATAAAAAAATACTCTAATTTAATAAATTTATTGTTTTAGTTTAATTTTAAGTAAAAGTTTACAAATTATTTTTTTGTAAACTTTTTTTTATTTAATAAGTAGATTAGTTATAGAATTCACAGTTTTTGGTCATGTTAATACAATTAATTTTATTTTTGCCGCAATTAAATGTGTGAGTTTGTTATTGTTAATAAAATGTAAATTAAAAAATCAATTTTTGATGTACATTTCCTACCGAAACGATTGATTTTTCTTCATTTTTACTTTAACTTTGTAAAAATTTTGAAAAGATGGTAATCTGCTGTGTGGATTGCAGTGGCGAAGCCGTATCCTATGGCGAATAATAACTATTTTTAAAAACATCAATATCATCTTATCAAGCACGACTATTAGTCTCAAAACTTTAAAATAATTATGAAAAAAATACTTATTGCAACAGTATTTGTATTATTGATGCTCCATACTTCTGCTGTTTCGGCTCAGGATTTGTTTGTCGGCACTGATTTAAGTTCGATTCAAGTCGATGATTTATCCAATGCGGATATTGTCAAGTTAAAAAATCAATTGCAAGCCAACAATATTTCAGTTGCTCAAGCGGAGCAGCTGGCATTATCAAAAGGAATGTCAGCAAATGAATTTGGTAAACTAAGAATTCGTTTGGAAACTGTTTCGGGGACTTCCAATTCAGACAGCAGCAGTTCTTTAAATGGTACCGTTGATTCTAAAGAGCTCACCCGAAAGCAAGAGAAAATTAGTAATATAAAAGTTAAGGATACTGTAAATGCCTTAATTTTTGGATCTGAATTGTTTGATACTCCCACTTTAAATTTTGAACCTAATTTAAAATTAGCTACTCCCGTAAATTATGTTTTAGGACCTGGCGATGAATTGCAAGTAAGCGTATATGGCGTGCAGGAATTTAACGCAGTAGTGCCAGTTACAATGGAAGGCAAAGTAAACATTCAGTATGTAGGCCAAATTGCTGTTTCAGGAATGACTATTGAAGCGGCTACTCAAAAAATAAAAGCAGCCATGTCACGTGTTTACAGTACGGTAGCCTCGGGGCAATCACAAGTCGGTATCAGTCTGAATCGAATCCGAACCATCCGAGTAACGATTATAGGCAGCAAACAGCCAGGAAATTATTCTATTTCTTCTTTAGCAACCGTTTATAATGCATTGTTTTTGGGTGGTGGCCCGGGAAAGAATGGCAGTTACCGAAATATTGAGTTGTTGCGAAATAATGTGGTGTCTCGCAATGTCGATTTATATCGTTTTCTTGTAAATGGGGACCAATCCGATAATGTCGGGCTAAAAGACAATGACGTCATCCGAATTCCAGCCTATAATCAAAGGGTTACTGTAGAAGGACAAGTCAAACGTCCCGGAATTTTTGAAATGAAGAAAGAAGAAACTTTTTCTAACTTACTTACTTTTGCTTCCGGTTTTAATGAATTTGCTTATACTGCATCTGTAAATGTGTTGCAAAAAACAAATAAGGAATTTAAAGTAACGGACATCAAGGAGTCTGAATTTGACAGTTATAAGCCCCTTTCCGGAGATGTGTTCCGAGTTTCAAAAATTTTAAACCGCTTCGAAAACCGAATTAAAATAGAAGGCGCTGTTTTCAGACCCGATACCTATTCTTTTTATGAAGGGATGCGCGTTTCTGACTTAATCAGTAAAGCGGATGGTTTAAAAGAAGATGCGTATACCAATAGGGCGAGAATTATTCGATTGCAATCGGATCTGACGACAGAAATTGTCAATGTCAATTTAGCTCAAGCCCTGACTGGTAATTTGGACGCTGATGTTCCTCTAAAAAGGGAGGACGTTGTCACTGTATATTCTATTTTGGATTTTGAAGAAGATTTCAAGATAACCATTGATGGTGAGATAAAAAAACCGGGAGTATACCAATATTATGATAATTTGACATTGAATGATTTATTAGTTCAGGCTGGTGGATTAACCGGTTCGGCTTCTAAAAGAGTTGAGGTCGCGCGAATGATCATTTCTGAGGAAATCGATGATAATAATCCCAATAAAGCAGAATTGTTTAATATAGAAATTATTGCTGGTAATAACGAACAGGCAAAAAACTTTGCATTGCTTCCTTTTGATGTGGTGAATATCCGCAAAATGGCGGTGTACGATAAACCGGAGATGGTGACGGTAACGGGAGCTGTACATTATGCAGGAAAATATGTGTTGGCAAACAAAAAAGATCGCGTATATGACGTCATTCAAAGAGCAGGCGGATTGACTTCCGTTGCGAATCTTGAAGGAGTGAGAATAAAAAGACCTATTCAGGCCAAACAAATAGAAGATTTGGAAAATGTGAATCTGAACTTAGGTAAACAAGATAGTATTCAAGACAAATTAGAAAAAAAATTAAAGGAGGACTTGAAATATGCTACCATTCCAGTAGATTGGAAAGCAATTGTGAAAAATCCAAATAGCAGTACCAATGTCACTCTATTTTCTGGCGATGAAATAGAAGTGGTAGCATTTAATGAAGGCGTAAAAGTTACTGGAAATGTCTTGTTGACTTCAGAGATTCCCTATGATGGTGGTAAAGGATTTATTTATTACGTGAACGCCGCAGGAGGTGTTGATGCAAAAGGTTGGAAAAAAAAGGCCTACATCATTTATCCAAATGGGAAAGCGGCAGTGGCACACTCATTTTTGTTTATACGATCCTATCCTAAAGTCACTCCCGGTTCACAAATTATAGTGCCGGAAAAACCTGAGACCAAAAAAATGAGTACTGGGGAGTTTGTTAGTATTGCCGGTGTGTTAGCAAGTTTGGCGGGGATAGTTATAGCACTTATTAAGTAGTGTTCAGTGTTCAGTTTTCAGTGTTCCATATTTAGGGGCCAAGCATTCCTTCGATTTACTCAGGATAACATGGGAGACGAATGAAAACAGGTAATAGGCTTCTATTGACACCATTTACAATGCACATTTCAATAATTAATAAAATACAAGCGTAAAATCTTGAAACAATGAACGAACAAAATACTAACGACGAAATATCGTTAAAAGAACTTATTGAAAAAGGAAGGGGATGGTTTTCTTATTTGCTTGGGCAGTGGAAGATTATTATTTTGGCGGGGATTATGGGGGCAGGATTGGGATTAGTTTATTCCTACGGGAAGAAACCCATTTACACTGCTACCTTAACTTTTGCACTAGAAGATGAAAAAGGTGGCGGCGGATTAGGGGGTGCTTTAGGTTTGGCGAGTTCGTTTGGTATTGACCTTGGCGGAGACGGCGGAAGTATTTTTACCGGCTCGAATTTGACGGAGTTGTTTAAGTCTCGCGTTATGGTGGAGCAAACTTTGTTGGGGCCCGTTATAGTTGATGGAAAAACCATTTCTTTGGCGGAAATGTATATTCAAAATCAAGGCTGGAGGCAAAAATGGAATGACAAGCCAAAATTTGCCACCATCCAGTTTTTACCCGAAACCAAGCGGACCTATTTTACCCGAGTCCATGACAGTATCTTAGGGATAATGTATCAAGATTTGTCTAAAACCGGATTGACAGTAGGACAAAAAGATAAAAAAATAGCCATCATAACTATTGATGTGTCTTCTACTAATGAATTGTTCTCTAAATATTTTATTGAATCTCTTGTTAAAGAAGTGTCTGATTTTTATGTCACAACAAAAAGCAAGAAAGCGCGCGAGAATATGGATATTCTGGAACGGCAAACGGATTCTATACGTCGCGAATTGAATGGAGCGATTACTGGTGTGGCAGTAGCCAATGATAACACCTTTAGTTTGAATCCCGCCATGAATGCACGCCGTGCCCCTTCTGCCCGAAGACAGGTCGATGTACAAGCTAACACAGCGATACTAACTGAATTGGTCAAACAAACTGAATTGGCTAAAGTAACTTTACGCAAGGAAACACCATTAATTCAAGTAATTGATCGACCTATTTTGCCTTTGACGAAAGAAAAGTTAGGTAAAGCAAAAGGGATTGTAATGGGGGGCGTATTGGCCATGTTTTTGATGACGTTGGGATTGATTGTGAGACGGATATTAAAGATGATATAACAAGTCCTATTTGTTTTATAGCAATGAAAAATTTTACATTAAAAGTTCAAGAGATTAGAAAAGAAACAAAAGACACAATAACACTTTGTTTCAAACAGCCGGGCTTGCGTAAAATTAAGTATCAGGCTGGGCAGTATCTGACTTTATCTTTACGAATTAATGGAAGAAAATATACACGACCTTATTCTTTTTCTTCATCTCCTTTGGTAGATTTATTATTAGAGACGACCATCAAGCGGATTCCGGATGGAATTTTTTCCAATCACGTCCATGATACTATTCATGTAGGAGACATGGTAGAGGTGATGAAGCCAATGGGAGACTTCGTTCATGTAAATAATGAGAGTATTAACCAAATTTATTTTTGGGGTGTCGGTAGCGGGATCACACCTTTGATGTCAATACTCAAGGAAGTTTTAATTTCAAATCCATTAGTTAATGTAAATCTAATCTATGGAAATAAAAATTTTGAATCGACTATATTTTTAGAAGAGATTAATCAATTAGTTTCAAAGTACCCAAATCATTTAAAAGTATGGCATTTTCTTACGCAATATATACATGTTAAAAATCATCATTTTGTAAAAAGTGGTAGAATTAAGAAAGACTTTATATTAGATTTACTTAAAGATGTAGTTATTGAAAAAACAGCGCATTATGTTTGCGGTCCAGTTAATTTAAAAAATACCATTAAAGGAGCTTTAGCTCTTTTAGAATGTCCTAAAGAAAACATCTTTTCTGAGGATTTTGAATTGGTAAAAGATCCAAGAGATTTTGATGATATAACTACACATGAAGTAAAAATTAATTTTCAAGGAAAGGAAACTTTAGTTATAGTAGAAAAGAGAAAAAGCGTTTTAGAAGCGGCTTTAGACTTAGGAATCGAATTGCCTTATTCTTGTCAAACCGGGAGTTGCAGTACCTGTAAGGGGAAGTTGAAGGGAGGTAAAATACGGATGATAGGATTGCCAAAAGAAAGAAAAGATTTAGAGCAGGACGATTATTTATTGTGTTGCAGTCATCCATTGACAGGCGATGTGTATTTAGAAATTTAAATTCATAAAAAAGATAAAAATGAAGGTAGTTATATTAGCTGGTGGTTTAGGAACAAGGTTATCAGAAAACGGTTTTGAGACCCAAACCGATGGTTGAAATAGGTGGAATGCCAATTCTTTGGCACATTATGAAGATTTATTCGTCGTATGGTTACAATGACTTTGTGATCTGTTTAGGGTATAAAGGCTATGTCATTAAAGAATATTTTGCTAATTATTTCATGCACAAATCTGATGTAACTATTGATTTAAAAAACAATTCAGTTAAAGTCCATGAATCGGAAGCGGAACCTTGGACCATTACTTTGGTAGATACCGGAATAAATTCTATGACAGGAGGACGTATCAAACGTGTTCAAAAGCATATTGGAAACGAACCTTTTATACTTACTTACGGAGACGGTGTTTCAAATGTTAATATTACCGATCTAGTGGTAACACATCAAAAAAATGGAAACCTTTGCACAGTAACTTCAGTTCAACCTTCCGGCCGATTTGGTGCTTTGAATTTAGGATCTGAAAATCAAGTAGATTCTTTTCTAGAGAAGCCCAAGGGGGATGGTGCCTGGATCAATGGTGGTTTTTTTGTTTGTCAGCCTGAAGTTTTTGATTACATAGAAGGGGACAGCACTGTTTTTGAAAAAGCACCGATGGAGCGTTTGGCTGCTGATAGTAAAATGGGAGCCCATTTGCATGATGGCTTTTGGAAACCTATGGATATCCTTAGGGATAAGGTAGAGTTAGAAGAAAATTGGGAGTCAAATAAAGCGGCGTGGAAAACTTGGTAATATGATGTTTGAAAAACTACAAGAAACATACCAGGGGAAAAAGGTTTTTTTAACTGGACATACTGGTTTTAAAGGCGCGTGGATGTTGAAAACACTTTCGCTTTTAGGTGCAGATGTAAAGGGATATGCTTTAGCGCCACAAACAGCAAATGATTTGTACCACTTAATTGATGGAGACTCCATATGTACTTCGGTACTATCCGATTTAAGAGATAAACAGTGTTTGGAAGAGTCAGTGGTTGGCTTTCAGCCTGATTTTGTTTTTCATTTGGCAGCACAACCCTTGGTCCGATTGTCCTATGAAATTCCTGCTGAAACTTTTGAAGTAAATGTTATTGGAACGGCAAATGTTTTGGATGCTGTTCGTCTACTCGACAAAAAGTGTGAGGTAGTCCTGATAACAACCGATAAGGTGTATCATAATAACGAATGGGTTTATCCGTACAGAGAAAACGATAGATTGGGCGGTTATGACCCATACAGTGCCAGTAAGGCCTGTGCTGAATTGGTTATTGATTCCTATCGAAATTCATTTTTTAATACAAAAACTTACGATACCCACCAAAAAGCAATTGCAGTAGCTAGAGCAGGTAATGTGATAGGCGGTGGAGACTGGTCCAACGACCGTTTAATTCCGGATATTGTAAAAGCATTTGCATTAGCACAACCAGTGAAAATTCGTAATCCGCAGTCCGTGAGGCCTTGGCAACATGTATTAGAACCCGTCATAGGTTATTTATTGTTGGGAGCCCATTTAACGGCCAAACCAATACAATATAGCCAAGCTTATAATTTTGGTCCTCATTTATCCGATGCTCTATCGGTTGAAGAGATGTTTAAATTAGCGATCCAAAGTTGGGGAGGTGGTGCATGTAAAATTGAAAAGCTAGAAGGGCAACATCACGAAGCGGGTTTGCTAAAGCTGGATATAAGTAAAGCTATGTCAGAATTAAAATGGCAACCCAAAATGAATGCAGAGCAAGCAGTAAGAATGACTATGGATTGGTACAGTGCGTTCGATAAAAATAGAAACAATATTTCTGAATTTTCAGCATGGCAAATTAATAAATTTTTCCATGAGTAAGCATTTATTGATCACTGGCGGTACTGGATACTTAGGAAGCAATTTAATTCAATATCTTTTCGATAAAAAGTATAAAATATCAGTTCTGGTGCGGGCTACCTCTTCACTGGCAAGAATTGAATCATTTAAAAGTCAAATTAATTTGGTTTTTATGGATGATTTAGATGATTTTTTTAAGGGTAATAAAATCGATGGAATAATACACAGTGCTGTAAACTATGGTCGAAAAGGTGAGTCTTTGGAAGACGTCATGCATTCAAATTTAGTTTTCCCTACGAAATTATTAACTATTGCAATTGAAAATAAAGTAGCGGTTTTTATTAATACAGATACTTCTTTGCCAAGAGATTTGAATTATTATTCTTTGTCTAAAGCCCAATTTAAAGATTGGCTTTTGCAACTTTCAAGTCAAATAAAAATTATTAATATTATTCCTGAGTATTTCTATGGACCAAATGATGATGATTCAAAATTCGTTACAGGAGTTTTGAATAAGCTAAATAATAATGTTGAATCCATTGATTTTACTACAGGAATCCAAGAAAGAGATTTTATTTATATTGAAGATGTTGTTTCTGCCTATGGTCATATATTAGAAAATCTGGATAATTTAGAGAATTTTACTAATATTCCTTTAGGAACTTCGACTACAATTAGTTTAAGACACCTAGTTGAACTAACAAAAAAACTTTCTAAAAACAAAACCACTGAACTTAATTTTGGTAAAATTCCGATAAGAAATGGTGATGTTATGAATTCAAAAGCAGATACAACACTTTTGCTGTCTATGGGCTGGAAGCCAATAACCGACATAAAACAAGGATTAAAAAAAATAATAGATTTACAAAATATATAATTCACTAAATGATGACTAAAGTAGAATTTAAACTAAGAACTTTTATCCAGCCTATCGCTGGAAAAGATTATATACCCGTTACAGGTAAGATTATTGAAGAAGATGATTTGTTGCTCTGTATGGAATCTGTAGCGGACGGTTGGTTAACAACAGGACGTTTTGCTAACGAATTTGAACTGGAGTTTGCAAAATATTTTGATGCTCCTAAAGCTTTATTGGTGAATTCGGGATCATCAGCTAACTTGGTTGCTTTTTATTCTTTAACTTCTCCTAAATTAGGGGAACGAGCAATCAAACCAGGCGACGAAGTAATTACAGTTGCTGCCGGATTTCCGACAACGGTCAATCCGATAGTGCAATTTGGGGCTATTCCAGTTTTTATAGACGTCGATGTAGTTACACATAACATAAAAGCAGAAATGATTGAGGCTGCAGTAAGTCCTAAAACTAAAGCGATTATGATTGCCCATTCTTTAGGAAATCCTTTTGATGTAGACGAAGTAATGCGAGTGGCTAAAAAATATAATCTTTGGGTGGTTGAAGATGACTGTGATTCGCTTGGAGCGACTTACAAAGGAAAAAAGACTGGTACTTTTGGTGATATTTCTACCTTTTCATTTTATCCTGCACATCACATTACTATGGGTGAGGGTGGAGCAGTGGTGATAAACAACCCTGAGTTAGCAAAGATTGCGGAAAGTTTCCGTGACTGGGGTCGTGATTGTTATTGCGAACCAGGAAAAGATAATACCTGTGGCTGTCGTTTCGGTCAGCAACTAGGAACTCTTCCTTATGGATATGATCATAAATATACTTATTCTCATATTGGATTCAATCTTAAAGTAACGGATATGCAAGCTGCCTTAGGTGTTTCACAATTTAAAAAAATTGATCGTTTTGTTGAGAAAAGAAGACAAAATTTTGCAGCGTTGTACGAACGTATGAAAGAATTTGAGGAGGTTTTTATTCTTCCTGAACCAACGGCAGAATCAAATCCTTCCTGGTTTGGATTTTTATTGACCCTTAGAAATGGGGATGCTGCAGACCGCCATATGCTAGTGCAGCACCTGGAAGAACATAAAATAGGGACTCGTTTATTGTTTGCAGGTAATATATTGCGACAACCAGCTTATGAAGGAGTAAATCATAGGGTTGTTGGAGATTTGACCAATACAGATATTATTATGAATCAGTCCTTTTGGTTGGGTGTTTGGCCAGGCTTAGATGAAACGCATTACGAATATATCGCTGATGTAATAAGAAATTATATTAATTCTTAGAAGATGAAATATTTAATTACAGGGGGTTGCGGTTTTTTAGGTTCAAATTTAGCTGCAGAGGTTTTACAGAGAAACGATGAGTTATTTATTTTTGATAATCTGTATCGTACAGGAACGGAGCAAAATTTAAAATGGCTACAAACAGTGGGAAAATTCAAGTTTTACCATTCTGATATACGGTCCTATAATGATGTTGAGTATGCCATTAGAGATTGTAAGCCGGATGTTATTTTTCATTTAGCAGGGCAAGTTGCCATGACGACGTCATTAGATAATCCCAGATTTGATTTTGAAGTAAATGTCTTGGGAGGGAATAATGTACTTGAAGTAGTTAGAAAGTTCAGCCCTGATACAATTGTGACCTATTCTTCTACAAATAAGGTTTACGGAGATTTGGAATGGGTTGAATATGAAGAAACGCTTACAAGATATAATGCTACAGGTTTTGAAAATGGTTTTGATGAGAAAATTTCTTTAGATTTTCAATCGCCTTACGGCTGTTCAAAAGGGGCTACGGACCAATATATGTTAGATTATGCAAAAATGTTTAATTTAAAAACAATTGTTTTTAGACACTCCTCTATTTTTGGAGGCAGACAATATGCTACAGCTGATCAGGGTTGGATTGGTTGGTTTGTAAAACAGGCAATTGATATTAAAAGTGGTGTTTTGAAAGAGCCATTTACTATTTCAGGATCAGGAAAACAAGTTAGGGATGTCCTTTTTGGAGACGATCTTATCAAATGCTATTTCTCAGCTATCAATTCTATTGACGATGCAAAAGGTAAGGCATTCAATATTGGTGGTGGAATGGCAAACAGCCTTTCTTTGTTGGAACTTTTTGCTCTTTTAGAAAAAGAATTGGACATCGAAATGATACACACCAAATTACCATGGAGAATCAGCGACCAAAAAGTATATGTCGCTGACATTGACAAGGCAAAAAACACCTTTGGCTGGACACCAACAATCAATAGTAATGAAGGGGTTAAAAAAATGGTTGATTGGGTAAAATCTATTTAATGCAACAAATCAAAAATAATTTATGAAATGGTTTGAAATTGCAAACTTTTATAAAATATTTTAACGTAAAAATATAAAAATGAGAATTTTATTGGTTTGTGAATCATCACATCTATATGAATCGGGAGGGAGGGTTGTAAGGTATATTACAAAAATACTTAAGCGTGACGACAATCACGTTAAAGTAGTCGTGCTTTCCGAAAAAAGAGACGATTATAATTTGGGGTCGTTTTATAAAGAAAATGATGTCGAATTTCTTCCTGTTAGAAAAAAGTTGATTAATAGAATTGCAAGTTTGCTTTTTAATACCAAGGAAATAAAGTCCTTTAATCGGATAGTAAATAATTTTAATCCTGATGTTATTCATTTTGCTTCATTTGACCATAGTAAACCCCCTAAATTTATTAGTATTGCAACAAAATATGATGCGAAAGTGATATTGCAACCTTGGACGATGCACTTTTATTGTTCGCAAGGATTTGGATATAGAAATGGAGAGCAATGCACATTATGTGCAAATGGAAATTATTTGAATGCTTTAACTAAAAAGTGTGTCACTCTTAGGGCAATTCCGAGTTTAATTGAAAAGAGGGCGTCTCATAAAAAAGCTTTAATAGCGGATCTTTTTTTATCAAGCAATAGTGAATTTGATGATATTTTAACTAGATATGGTGTTGAAAAGCCACATATTTATAGATTTCCAATTCCATTTGATTATACTTTTTTAGATAAACAATCTGAGAAAATAGAAGACTATTTTATTTTTTATGGTCAAGCTAATTCCCATAAAGGCTTAAGTGTTTTATTGGACGTGTTCGCGAAATTACCCGAGCAAAAACTTAAAATTTATCCAATGGGAATATTGCCGGAAAACATTTCAAAACTTAAAAATGTTGAAATAATTAATGGAGTGAATTGGACCAATGGTTTGGGTGATGCAATTATAAAATCAAAAGCAGTTTTAATGCCGTCTTTATGGTCATCAACCATAGAATATGCCCTTTGGGAGGCTTTGCAAATTAAAAAAGCAGTAATTGTTTTTAATGTGGGTGCTCATAAAGAAATTTTTAAAAACAGAATCAATGCAATGGTCATTGAACCAAATGATGTAAAATCTTTCGCCAAGGCTGTTTTGGAATTGTCTGAAAATGATGTGTTAAGAACTTTGTTGGAAGAAAATGGAAATAAAACCTTATTGGAGATCAATAATCCTGATAAATTGTATTTACAATTGATGGAGGGGGTATACATTAAAAAATAAATAATTTTGAAAAAAGTGCAAGTCTCAAAGACTAAATCATCGATAATAAACCTTCTATTTAATTATGCGAATGTTTCTTTTGTGATAATTAATGGATTGATACTGGTTCCGTTATATTTAACATATTTTTCAGTCGGGACATATGGATCGTATTTGTCTTCTGGCAACATAGTGGGAATGCTGGGATTGTTGGAAGGAGGAACGTCTTTCGTTTTGACCCAAAAATTATCCAATTGTTACGTCAAAAAAAATTTGAATGAATTTTCCAAAATTTTGGGGTCAGGACTTTTCATGTCTCTTTCCATCTTTTTTTTGTTGGTTTCCATAGGCTTTGTTCTTTTTCCTTTTATATCCGATTGGGTCAAGGCAGAACCCAATGAATACAAGAATATTCAATACGCATTTCTGTTTTCGGCAATTGGGGCTGGATTAAATATTGTGTATCATAATATTTCAGCCGTCTTTCAAGCATTATTAAAAGTCAGTATATGCGGTTTTACAAACATAATTTCAATTATTGTTGGCATAACTTCTACATTATTGGGTTTAAAATTTGGTTTGGGTGTTGTTGCCATTCCTCTTGGAGTATTAATAAGAGGTGCTGTGGGAGTTTTTATTCTTTTAATTTCATTGATGAAAATTTTAGTAAAAGAAAAATTTCCTAGAATCAAAATGGATAGAATGGTTACCAGAGATTTAATTAAATCTGTTTTGCCAATGTTTGGAGGAGGAGTGGCTAAATCATTGGTTACAAATAGCCAGCTTTTAATTATCACGAGTTTTATTAATCCAACTGCTTCTGCCGTTTTTTTTATCACCGGAAGAATATATCAAGTGTGTGATTCTCTTTTGGCTCCTGTCGGTTCTTCAATTTTTTCAAGTATTTCGCAAATTGTTGGAGAAGGCAACAAGAAAGCAATAAAAATAAATATTGTCAAGATATTTTTTGTTTTCAATGTTTTTTCTGTTTTTATTTTGTCATTAAGTTTTATTTTTAATTCAAGTTTTGTTTCATTATTGTTGGGAGCAGACAAATATGGGGGGAATATGTTGTCATTTTTTCTTTGTATCAATATGTTGTTTTATACGCGTTTTAATTTTTTGAGTGTTAATTTGTATGCTATGGGCGTATTTGGAAAAACAGTGATGTATGACGTATTTGGAGGAGTGTTACGCTTGATTATTATTTTCTCTTTAATTCGTTATATTGGATATATTGCATTGCCCTTGGCTGAATTTTTATCAACAATATTTTTTACGGGTTATTTTTTAAATAAATTAATGATAAGTAAAATAGGATTAAAAGGAAAAGAAATATTAAATTTTGTTTTTTCGGGAAGTAACATATTGTTTGTGATTTTTTCTATTTCTTTCATCTGGATTTATTTTTTACCCAAAATTAACAGTTGGGTTATATTTGTTGCTTATTCATTATTGACAGCATTGATATATGGAATGGTAATTTTGATTTTTTCCAAAGAGGCAAAAGAAATTGTTTCAAAAATATTTCCTCGTTTTAATTTTTCATATAGAAGGAATACTTTTGGCAATTAATTCTTAAATATTAAAAAAGTTTATAAATAAAAAATGGACGTAGTTTTAATTTTCAATGGTTTGGGAAACCAAATGTCCCAGTATGCTTTTTATTTGCAAAAAAAGAATATTGATAAATCGACACGATTCATGTTTGACAAGCGTTCTGGAGCCACTCATAACGGTTATGAATTAGAAAGAGTATTCAACATAGGTTACAAGGAGGGCTTTTATGATTCTGTGTTGTTTCTATTGTTTAGAATTCTTTGTGTTAAGAAATATCCTGCTTTTTCTAAACCCGTCTTGAAATTTTTAAATTTAATTGGGATAAGTTTAGTTGAAGAAAGTGAAAATTACGATTTTGATGAAAAGTTTTTGAAACCATCAAAAGGAATTCGTTTTTTATATGGAGGATGGCATTCTGAAAAATATTTTTGTTCTAATAAAAATCAAGTCTTGGAAACATTTAAACTAAATGTGGATGACCAAGTTAATTTAAATTATTTGGAAGAAATAAAAAGGACGGAGAGTGTTTCCTTACATGTTAGGAGAGGAGATTACATGAAGGGAATTCATTTCGAATTATATGGTTCTGTTTGTACAAAAGAATATTTTGAAGTTGCGATAGACAAGATTAATAAATTAATTGATAATCCACGATTTTTTGTTTTTTCCAATGATTTACAATGGGTCCAAGAAAATTTAAAAATGAATAATTGCACATTTGTGGAGTGTAACAAAGGCATTGATTCCTGGAAAGATATTTTTTTAATGAGTAATTGTAAACACAATATTAATTCCAACAGCACTTTTAGCTGGTGGGGAGCATGGTTTAATCTGTATGGAAACAAAGTGGTTATTGTTCCCAAGTACTTTGTGAATAATTTGGAGACTAAAGATTTTTATCCTGACAGTTGGAAGAAAATTACGGATTATTAATTGGATCATAATTAAATGCTGAACAAAATGCCAAACGTTGCTTTTACAATTGTTGCAAAAAATTATATTGGGTTAGCCCAAATATTAGAAGAATCTTTGAAAACCAAAAATCCTGACACGGATTTTTTCATAATTGTGGCTGACGAATTTCCAGAAGGATATGATACTCAAGAATTGGCATCGAACATTTTGATGGCAAAAAAGGAATTAAATATTTCCGTTGAAAAATGGAGAGACATGAGTTTTAAGTATGATCTAACGGAGTTTTGCACTTCCATCAAACCAGTTGCTTTTTCCTATTTTATTGAAAAAACAGAATATGAAAAAATTATATACCTAGATCCGGACATCTATATTTACAGCAGTTTGAATCCAATTTTTGAAATGTTGGAAGAACATTCCATCGTATTGACGCCTCATGTGACAACTTTGCAAGATACATTTCAAGGAGATCGTTCTGAAAGTGGATTGATGAGCACAGGCGTGTTTAATCTAGGTTTTTGCGGGATAAAAAGAAGTTTGTCTTCCAAAAAAATGATTTCTTGGTGGCATGAAAGATTATTGGACAAATGTTATATAGATTCATATGACTCTTACTATACTGACCAAAAATGGATGGATTTTTTGCCGTGTTATTTTAGTGGCAGCGAATTATTTGTCTCTCGACATTTAGGAATGAATATTGCACCTTGGAATTTTTTTGAACGTGAAATTTTTCTTGGAAATGAAGGTTTGAAGGTTTGCAATCGCGAAGGAAACATTGAAAAATATGACTATCCAGTCATATTTGTTCATTATTCAGGGTATAATTATATTGAATTAAAAAAAGGGAATGTGGTCCAAAATAATATTTCTGGCATAAAAGAGTATGAGGACATAAAACTTTTGACCGATGTCTATGCAAAGGCAATATATGACAAGAGAGAACTATTTGATCAATATATAAAAGAAAAATACTCTTTTGGGACATTTGAAAACGGAGTCATGATAAAAGGTTTTCATCGTAGGATTTATCGATCGCTGGTAAATAAAGGATTGGTGTTTGACAATCCGTTTTCCATTGACGACGATTCATTGTACCATGAGCTAAAAGTAAAGGGCATGACGAAACCGTCGAAAATAAATTTAGATAAAGCCACAAAGGACAACTTAGAAGGAGTAGGCAAAAAATTAAAAATGTTTAATGCCGCTTCAAGATTGCTTTACAAATTGGTTGGATTTGAAAAATACCTGCTTTTAATTCGGTTGATGCGGCCTTATAGTCGTTTTGAATCTCAAATACACTTAATGAACCCTGATTTTGATGAAGAAAACATTAAATATTAAGACAATAAAGCGTGGAAAAAACAGCAAAGGACAATTAAAAAAGAAGAACCTTGATTCGCATTATTAATTAAATAGATTGGTACAGAGCTTTATTTTTTTATGTTAAGACTAATATCCGATCTTTTTTCCGATGGAAAAATATATTTATTTTTTTATCTATGGTTTTTTTTTCTTGCTGTTTTAGAAATAAGCAAGGATTTAAAACGATATAGAAATCTATTGGCTTTTTTTTCCGTGGTCTTATTGGCACTTTTTACGGGATTTAGGTGGGAAACGGGGACGGATTGGTTTACTTACAAAGAATTGTTCGATACATTGGAGTTGAATTGGACTTTTTTATTGGATGTATACGCTTTTGACTTAGGTTATGTCATTCTTAATGCATTTGTGAAATTATTTACGGATAATTACACTTTGTTTTTATTGATTGACAGTTTTATTGCCCTCGGCATAGTATTTTGGTTTTTAAAAAAATATTCTCCCAACCCCAATATTTCTTTATTCGTTTTTTACAATGCTTTTTTTGTAGCCCAGTTTATGGGGAGTAATCGAAGGATTATTTCATTGGGAGCTGGTTTGTTTGTTTTTTATTTCGTGCATGAAAAGAGGTATAAAAAATATGCAATTTGGCAGACGGTGGCATTCTTGTTTCATAGAACGTCCATCATGCTTATGTTTACTTGGTTTGTTCCTCGAAAACGTTTCTCAATTAAACAAATTTTGATAATTTTATTGGTATGTCTTCTCATTGGAATTCCCCAAATTCCTTTCAAATTGGTGGGAGTTTTGGGTGAAGCCTTATCTGCTTTTAGCAGTAATCCCTTTGTGGAAAAGATGTTGTTTTATTCCGAAAATAATGAGAATGTAATTTCTGAGAATACCAACCCGGTTATATTGATGACTTTGTCTGTAATAAAAAGGGGTATTTTCATATCTTTTTATTTATATGTGATAAAGAAAAATAAAGGTGTGTTGGACGCTCTATCCGATTATTTTTTGAATATTTATATTGTAGGTTTTGGTTTGTATTTATTATTTAATGGTTCGCCAATATTTCAAATGATTTCTACTTATTTTACATTTATCGAGATTGCTTTGATAGGTCGGTTTTGGAATTATACCAACATTAGAACTAAATTCAT
The DNA here is from genome assembly GCF_049896525.1 of Flavobacterium sp. DSR3-2. Taxonomy (NCBI): domain Bacteria; kingdom Pseudomonadati; phylum Bacteroidota; class Flavobacteriia; order Flavobacteriales; family Flavobacteriaceae; genus Flavobacterium; species Flavobacterium sp. DSR3-2. The sequence continues at coordinate 40,514 of NZ_JAFCUM010000007.1, read as the reverse complement.
TTTTTTGGGAGTGCTTTTGCTGTATGGTTTTTTTCAACTATTGAGTTCTCTAAGTGCTTATCCCGAATTATACATTCCTTATAAACTTTATGCAAATTAATGAAAAAAACAAAAAAAATATTAATCATGACAGGGTCTTATCCGTCGGATGTTTGTGGGGTTGGAGATTATACGCACAACTTAATTAATCAGTTGAAAAAAAATGATTCCGTAATTGATTTATTTTATAAAAATGAATGGTCAATTAAGTCATATAAAAAATATTTGAAAGAATTGTTATCCCAAAAAGTGGATTTCTATCATTTGCAATATCCTACCGAAGGATATGGTTATAGTCTTGTGCCTTTATTGTTATTGCTGTCGCTTGCCCGCAAAAAGACCGTAGTCACACTTCATGAACTTTCAAGCAGAAACAGGCTTGCCTATATTTATAGCCAGTTGTTGGTGTTTTTTTCCAGTAAAGTTATTGTTACCAATAGTTTGGAGGAAAAACATGCTCGTAGATTTCTTTTTAATGCCAATAAAGTGCATGTCATTCCCATAGCAAGCAACATTCAAAAATCGACTTTTTCAGATGTTGCATTTAAAGAAAGAACAGTAGATTTGGCTTATTTTGGACACATTAGACCAATAAAAGGAATAGAGAGTTTTATACAAGCGGTCTCTCTTTTGGATGGGAAATTTAATGTTCAACTGATTGGTCAAGCATTGGAAAGATACCTTGATTTCTTTAATGGAATCAAAATAAAAGCAGAGGAATTGAATGTGGAAATGGTTGTTGACAAAGAGGAAAATGAGGTTGCAAATATATTGTCAAATGTTAAAATAATGTATCTGCCTTTTCCTGATGGCGTTTCAAATAGGAGAGGAACTTTATTGGCAAGTATTCAGAATGGTTGTGTGGTTGTTTCAAAAAAATCTGACATTGAAGATTTTAATGTTTTTTTTGAGAAATATATTTATTTGGTAGATTCTGATGAAGAGGCGGCGGACGTGATTCAAAAACTCTTAAAAGAGGAATTGCCTCCAAAAGATTTGACCCAAGCCAAAAATATATTTTCTTGGGATAATGTTGTTTCAAAACATTTGAGAGTTTATGATAAATAGAAGGAATAGAATGAAAATTGGGATAGATTGCAGGCTTATAAATAAAGTTCAAAATACCGGTATTTCCAGATATACCGAGTTTTTGATTGAATATTATATTAATCGTTTTGGTTCTGAAAATATTATTTTGATTTCAAATGATGATTGTTTTGAATATAAGGGGTGTGAAATATTGTATACAAAGCTGAGACCTTTTAATATTTTACATTTTTTACATTTTTCCAGTTTTGTGGAAAATTTGGGCATCGATTTGTTCCATGTTCCTTTTTATTCCGCTTTTTTTAAAAAAAGTCCAGATATTAAAATTATCGTTACCGTACATGATTTGATGTATCGACTTGTCACGGATTTTTTTGGCACTAACAAACTTTTAAACAATCTTAAAATTAAATATTTTGATTTTATCGTAAAAAAATCGCTGCTTAATGCAGACAAGATTGTTTCGATTTCTCAAACAACCAAAAAAGATGTTTTTGCAACGTATGGTTTTGATTCGTTTCATATTCCTGAAGATTCTGAAATAGGCGGTGAAGGGGATTATGCCATTTTGGAAAGGCATAATCTGCAAATGAAAAAATTCTATTTTTATTGTGGGAACAATAGGCCGCATAAAAATTTGAATTTTATAATAAAAATATTTGAAAACAACCCTAATTTGCCACCGTTGGTTTTAGCCGGAAAAGGGCATCACGATTTTGAAAATGTGATAACAACAGGTGTGGTTACTGAAGAAGAGCTAAAAGCATTGTATCAATCAGCAACAGCATTTGTTTTTCCATCAAAATATGAGGGTTTTGGATTGCCGGTATTGGAATCTTTGCGGTTGGGGACATCAGTAATAGCATCAAAAATTTCGGCATTTTTAGAATTTAAAACCCAAAATATTTTCTTTTTCGAACTAGAAAATGAAAGGGATTTTTTGGAAGCCATAGACCAGGCTTTGTCGCATGACTTTGTTCATGATAAATCTTTTTTGGATTATTATGATAAAAACAAGATTTACGAACTGAATGATGTCATGATTAATGATTTATTAAAAAAATAATTGATTTTTATATTTTGAACACGAAAATGATGGAATATATGAGGAATAATTCCAAAATTGTCAAGATTTGATTTTTGAAGATATTGATTTTGAATTAAAAAAAGAAAAAATGAAATATACGTTTATCTATTTCGTTTTTTATGAAAAGCAAAAGTGTTTTTTATTGCTTTGAACATTTCCTAAAATTGCTGAAGATTATGAAAAACGTAATATTTCACATCACGGATCAAGCTCTATCTTATTATTTGATGACAGCATCAGAGAAAACATTTGTTTGAGCAAAAGTTTTAAATGTCAAATATGTCCAAACTGATTTAGGTATGTTGTACCGAAGATGCCAATTAAATAAATACCCCAAATGATGCTTGTAAAGAAAAAGATATTAATAACCGGCGGTTCAGGATTTATAGGAACTAATTTGATTGAAAAGTTAGTTTTGGACGGTCATGAAATTTTAAATGTAGATATTAAGGAGCCAAAAATTTTTGTGTTATCTAAATATTGGAGAAATGTCGACATTAATAATTTTCAAAATTTAAGACAAAATGTTCATGATTTTGATCCCGATTATATTGTTCATTTAGCTGCTCGTACAGATTTGGATGGAGAAAGTTTGGAAGATTACAATACGAATGTGATGGGTGTGGAAAATTTGATGAAAATAGCCAATGAATTAAAAACATTAAAAAAAATCATCATTACATCTTCCATGTTGGTATTTTATGGCGGATATTGTCCTAGAGACCAGTTTGATTATGCTCCAACAACAATTTATGGGGAAAGTAAAGTAAAAACCGAAAAAATAGTTTGGGAACATGCACCATCTTGTGATTGGGCAATAATCAGGCCTACATCTATTTGGGGACCATGGTTTGGAACACCCTACAAGAATTTTTTCGAAATGGTCATTGCAAAAAAATATTTCCATATAGGCAACAAAGGGTGTACCAAAACTTATGGATATGTTGGCAATTCCATTTATCAAATAGAGAGAATACTTTTTACCGAAACAACGAATGAATTGAACAAAGTGTTCTTTATTGGAGATAATCCAGCAACTAACATTGAAGAATGGGGAAATGAAATTGCCAATGAACTTGGAGGCAAAATTAGAAAGATACCTTATTTTATAATTAAAATGGCAGCTTTTTTGGGTGATGCTTTAAAGTTGACAGGGATTTATTTCCCCATGAATTCATTTCGGTTGCACAACATGACAACAAATAATATAGTAAACTTAAAAGACACTTATAAAGTTGCCCCAATATTGCCTTATTCAAGAAAAAAAGGAATAAAAATAACTTTAAAGTGGATGTTGGAAAAGAATATATGAAAATATCAATAATAACGGTTTGTTACAATAGTGCAAAAACTATCGATAAAACTATTCTTTCCGTTGCGAATCAGACTTATAAAAATATAGAATATATTATTGTTGATGGAAATTCAAACGATAACACTTTAAGAATTATTCAAAAGCATGATGATAAAATCTCTAAATGGATTTCAGAACCAGATCAAGGACTTTACGATGCTATGAATAAAGGAATTGAAATGGCAACAGGTGATCTAATTGGGATTTTAAATTCTGATGACACTTTCAACTCTACTACTGTAATTGAAGAAATAGTGAATTTTCATAGACATAATGATATTGATGCTTCTGTAGGAAATATTGTTCAACATAAAGATAACAACAAAATTGTAAGATTATATACTTCTAAATATTGGAATCCTGAAAAGCTCAAAATTGGATTTATGCCTCCTCATCCTTCTATTTTCTTGAAAAGAGAGTTGTTTGGCTTGTATGGATTTTATGATTTGGGATTTAAAATTGGAGCCGATTATGAATTAATCACTCGGTTTTTTCTAAAAAATAAGATTACTTGGAAGTATTCTGGAATAATAACTACCGCGATGTTAGTCGGTGGTTTAAGTAGCTCAGGGAGCTCTTCGTATAAATTAATCACCAAAGAAATTCAAAAAGCACTTAAAATGAATGGAATTGTATTCTCTCCAAATTTAATTAGAACCCGTTTTTTATGGAAAGTAATTGGATTTTTGAAAAAATGAAAGAGCAAAATCAAGTTTTAATTACAGGAGCGTCAGGATTTGTGGGAACTAATCTTCAAGACTATTTAAAGAATTCATATGATTTAAAGTGTTTAAGTGTTCGTTACCTTCCCAACCAGCAATTTGATTTGGCCACCGATGCCATTATTCATTTGGCCGGTAAAGCACATGACTTAAAAAAAGTTTCTTATCCAACAGATTATTACGAAGCTAATTTTGAGTTAACCAAACAATTGTTCGATTCGTTTTTAGCATCAACAGCTTCTGTTTTTATATTTATGAGTACTGTAAAAGCGGTAGCAGATGCCGTGGACGGAATCCTGACGGAAGAAGCAGTGCCAAATCCTAAAACCCATTATGGGATAGCCAAACAGCAGGCCGAACAATATCTTTTATCTCGGGAATTACCGCATGGGAAAAGAGTTTATATCCTTAGACCGTGCATGATTCATGGTCCGGGAAATAAAGGAAATTTGAATCTATTGTATCAGTTGGTTTCTAAAAGATTGCCATGGCCCTTGGGCGATTTCAAAAACGAACGTTCTTTCTTGAGTATTGAAAATCTTTGTTTTGTGGTTCAAGAATTACTGGAAAATGAGACGATACCCTCAGGAGTTTATCAGGTTTCCGATGATACAGCGTTATCGACCAACGAGCTAATAACTATATTAGGAAGTAGTTTAGGTGAACAAAGCAGAATTATTACTATTCCATCCGCTTGGATAAAGGGCATCGCCAAATTGGGAGATCACTTGCACTTACCCCTTAACACGGAACGTTTGCAAAAACTGACTGAAAATTATGTCGTAAGTAATAAAAAAATTATTAAAGCGATAGGAGAGCCTTTGCCTATTGACTCAAAAGAAGGTTTACTTAAAACGTTTACTTCCTTTAAAAAATAAATTTTTGTTTTGGTCCCAACTTTGCCTCACCTGACAAAAAAAACATAACTGGAGGCCATTTGTATTCAATTATAAAACAAAGCCCTCTTCAATATTAAATGTTAATTAAATAAAAATGATTTTCGAAAAAACCCCAATACACGATTTAATCCTAATCACGCCAACTGTTTTTGAAGATTCGCGCGGGTATTTCTTCGAAGCCTACAATCGAGCCAGATTTTTAGAAAATGGGATAGATTATGAATTTATACAAGACAATCAGTCCTCCTCTACCAAAGGAGTAATTCGAGGTTTGCATTTGCAAATTAATCCGTTTGCACAGGCTAAATTAGTACGTGTGTTGCAAGGAGAAATTCTTGATGTAGCCGTAGATTTAAGAAAAAATTCAAGTACTTACGGGCAGCATTTTAGCGTAATTTTGAGTGCCGAAAATAAAAAACAATTAATGGTGCCTCATGGGTTTGCGCACGGTTTTTCGGTTTTGAGTGACACAGCTTCCGTGTTGTATAAAGTTGATGGTGCGTATGATAAAAATAGTGAAAGAGGTATCCGCTATGATGATCGTACTTTGGCCATTGATTGGCAATTGCGTCCGGATGAGGTACTTGTTTCTGATAAGGATTTGATATTGCCGGGATTTGATTCCATTGACTGGGAGTTTTAAATATTTAACTGCAAAGTTCATAAAAGGCACAAAGTTTTTGTGTTAGCAAAGTCTTTCTAAGAGTTTAGCGTTCAAAGTTTATAAAAGTATAAAGTTTAAAGTTTCAAGTTGTCTGTACTATTGAGAATTGAATTTAATTGCAAAGTTCATAAAGATGGCGCGGAGCACTCCACGTTATATGACTGGGAGTGTTCAGTGTTTAATCGCAAAAATTGCAATTCAGACTGTAGAATATAACAGTAATTTAAATCCATATTAAAAAAAATACAAATCGTTTGTGCATCGGACTATTGCTACGGTATAAAATACACTTGATGTCCTGATGCTTTAGCGCTCAATAAAAAATAAAATAAAAAAAATTTTAGTAACCTGATCGAAAGAACAGTTTACTTCTGAATTAACCCGGTAGTCAAAAATATATTCACAATTTGAATGAATTTTTACGGACCGTCAAGAGCTAGATTTGTGTAATTTAGAACAGTTAGCAAAGCAATTGAATTTTCTTAATTCTCAGATTATTATTAATTGTGCCGCACACATTGTAGTGTAAAAAGCCGAAACCGAAGTTGAATAGGCTGATATGCTCAATCATCAATCAATAGCTGTTGTTGCAAAATGGAGCCATGGCAACTTGTGTTAACTGATACACATACTTACTGATTATGTTTTTGACGAAACGGCAGCCACCGAATTAAACGAAAATGAACCAACGAAACTCATTAATGTATATGGTGTCATCAAATTAGCGGGTGAAAAGGAATGCTTACAACAAAATCCGGATGCGATAATAATCCGCACCTCTTGGGTTTATTCCAGTGTTGGCGCTAATTTTGTCAAAACAATGTCAAAATTGATGCTAGAGCGAGATCATCTGAATGTTGTAGCTGATCAGATAGGAAGTCCTACTTATGCCAATGATTTGGCACAAGCCATCTTGACTACTGACACACACACGATAATTGTCAGTCCGGGATTTATAATTTTTCTAATGAGGGCGGAATCTGTTGGTATTAATTTGCTTTAGCGATACAGGAAATTGGTGGTTTTGACTGCGAAATTAACGGAATTCCCACCGTTAATTATCCAGCACCGGCAAAACGACCAGCCCTTTCTTTATTGGATAAAAGCAAAATAAAAAATACGTTCGGGCTTTCCGTGACTGAATATTAATTTAGTTTAGAGAAATGTATAATGTTGTTGAGTAGTTAGAAGCGATTAGTTGTTTGAAAATGATAAACAATGAGAGGAGATCACGCTTGCAATTTTCCTTTCGCTCCAGCAGCAAACATAGCTGAAAAAAGGACGTTCCTTTTTAATGTGATTTAAGAGTTAATAAAAAAAGTTAGTACGTTTTTAAAACTAATTAAAACATAAAAATAAAATGAAAAAAATAGTAATCACCGGTGGTGCCGGTTTTATAGGGTCTCATGTGGTACGACTTTTTGTAAAGAAGTATCCACATTATCAAATTTTTAATTTGGATGCGCTTACTTATGCAGGAAATCTAGAGAATATAGTTGACATAGAAGCAGCTCCCAATTATACTTTTATCAAAGGGGATATTGTTGATGCCGCTTTTATTGATCAATTGTTTGAGGAACATCAATTTGATGGTGTTTTGCATTTAGCAGCTGAATCACATGTAGATCGTTCCATAACGGATCCGCTTTCTTTTGTAAAAACAAACGTGATTGGAACGATGAATTTGTTGAATGCCGCCAAAGCAACTTGGCAAGGCAATTATGAAGGAAAGCGTTTTTACCATATCAGTACCGATGAGGTTTATGGTAGTTTGGGTGCCGAAGGACTCTTTACAGAAACCACTGCTTATGATCCAAATTCCCCGTACTCTGCATCTAAAGCGAGTTCAGACCACTTTGTAAGAGCGTATGGTGAAACGTACGGTTTGCCTTGTGTGTTGACCAATTGTTCCAATAATTATGGCCCTTTTCATTTTCCGGAAAAATTAGTTCCTTTGTTTATCAATAACATTATCCAGAATAAACCTTTACCGGTTTATGGTGATGGAAAATATACCCGCGACTGGCTTTTTGTTGAGGATCATGCTGTAGCGATTGATTTGGTATTCCATGAGGGAAAAAACCACGATACTTATAATATTGGCGGTTTTAATGAATGGCAGAATATCGATTTGGTCAAATTGCTTTGCAAAATAATGGATGACAAATTAGGAAGAGCCCAAGGAACTTCAGAACAGTTAATTGCGTATGTTAAGGACCGCCCTGGCCATGATTTGCGCTACGCTATTGACGCCAGTAAAATCAATACAGAATTGGGATGGAAGCCTTCTGTTACTTTTGAGCAAGGTTTGGAAAAAACGGTTAACTGGTATTTGGAAAATCAAACCTGGTTGAATAATATCACTTCTGGGGAGTATGCAACTTATTACGAGAAACAGTACAATTAGTTTTCAATAATCAACTTTTACAAGTTAGTTTTGAGTGATTGATGTTCAGTAGTGAGTTGTCAATAAATTTTTGAGAATTCAAATTTTAGGTAATGAGAAACATACTAATCAAAGTTCAGAGTCAAAACACCATAATCATATTAATATGAAATCGGCATTAAAAATGAGTTTGTGAAAGCAAACACCAATACCTAAATAGCGATAGCAAAAATGATTAATATATAATAAATTTAATATTTATGAAAGGAATTATTTTAGCCGGAGGTTCCGGAACCCGTTTGCATCCATTGACTTTAGCAATGAGTAAACAAATGATGCCCGTGTATGACAAACCGATGATTTATTATCCGTTATCCACTTTGATGATGGCAGGAATTAACGAAATATTAATTATTTCTACGCCTCACGATTTGCCTAATTTTAAAAAGTTATTGGGCGATGGGTCCTCTATTGGGTGTCGTTTTAGCTATGCGGAACAGGCTTTGCCTAATGGTCTTGCGCAAGCATTTGTTATTGGGGAAGAATTTATAGGTTCTGACAGTGTAGCACTGGTTCTTGGGGACAATATTTTCTTTGGTTCTAATATGGATGAATTATTGCAATCCAACACCAATCCAGATGGTGGAGTGGTATTCGCCTATCACGTTTCGGATCCGGAACGGTACGGTGTGGTTGAATTTGATGCGGATTTTAAGGCACTTTCAATTGAAGAAAAACCACTGAAGCCTAAATCCAATTATGCCGTACCGGGACTTTATTTTTATGACAATTCAGTTGTTGAAATTGCCAAGAACATTCAACCAAGTGCGCGTGGAGAATATGAAATAACCGATGTCAACAAAGTTTATTTAGAAAAAGGGACATTGAAAGTTGGGATTTTAAGCAGAGGTACTGCCTGGTTAGATACCGGAACTTTTAATAGTTTAATGCAAGCCGGACAATTTGTTCAGGTAATCGAAGAACGTCAGGGACTAAAAGTAGGCTGTATCGAAGAGATTGCATGGAGACAAGGTTTCATTACAGAGCAACAGTTGAAAGATTTGGCAGAACCATTAAAGAAATCCGGTTACGGAGAGTATCTTTTGGGATTATTGAAAAACAAATAATAAAAGGAGCAGACTAGAATTTGTTGTATTTTAAATGCCTTAATTTTAAGGTGTTTGATTCTCAATACCTTCTTCGTTACATACCTTCACTACACTACTTCTTATTAAAAATGGAATACATTCTACTAATTCTTTTATTTGTAAGCATAGAACTTCTTTATTTTAAAATAGCAGAGGCATGCCACATTATTGATAAACCCAATACCAGATCGTCACATACGGCTGTTACTTTGAGAGGTGGTGGTATCATTTTTCCTATTGCGACATTTATAGCATTTTTTATGGGATATGTTTCCTGGCCCTTAACTGCTGCAGTTGTATTAGTCGGCGTGGTCAGTTTTATCGATGACATGAGACCGCTACCACAGCTGCCTCGATTTTTAGCACACCTTATTGCTGTTGGATTGGTTTTTTTTGAACTCAATTTGTTTTACCAGCCTTTATGGATCTTGCCCATTTTACTCGTATTGATGATTGGCTGGGTTAACGCTTTTAATTTCATGGACGGCATCAATGGAATAACAGTTTTGTATGCAATGGCAGCACTACTCAGTTTTTCTTTTTTGCCCATTCACAGTGCCCATTTGCCCTTATTGCTAACGATGGGATTAGCTTGTATTGCTTTCGGAATTTTTAATGTTCGGAATAAAGCGAAAACCTTTGCAGGTGATGTGGGAAGTATTAGTATGGCGTTGTTTTTAGGGTATTTTATGATAAAAACTATATTTGTCACCGGACAAGTGGGTTATATTCTTTTCTTCTCCGTTTATGGTATTGATGCTGTTATCACGATTGTCAGCCGATTGATGAAGAAAGAAAACATATTTCAACCGCATCGTTCTCATCTGTACCAATATCTTGCCAATGAAATGGGACAATATCAAATTGTAGTGGCTTTTATTTATGCGGTGCTGCAACTGGTTATCAATGGACTGGTTGTTTATATGGATTCCAGAGGACAATTATCTTTATCATTTGTTCTTATGATTTTAGTAGTTTTGACCTTGCTTTATATCCTGATACGTGCGTTCGTTCATCGGAAAATGATTCTTAGAAAGTCGTAAACTACTGTCTTTTATCATATTTTTTTCAATTAGTCCGATACTCTTTTTGACTTCTATTTTTATATTATTACAAGGGCTGTGAATTACCAGTGTTTTTCAAAGTTTACGACTAGTTAGTTTTAATTTTGTTTCCTTTTTGTAAGCCAGTTGAAAAACTATTTCTATATTACCAGCACAACCTTTTAAAATACTATTTTGAGTACTATTAAAAACACAAACTCATCCGCTATGACACTAAATTTTTTATCCAGAAAAAATTTGAAATTTAGCCTGTCTAATTTAAGTTATTTGCCCAGATGGATCGTCGTAATGATCGATATCATAGTCTTAGTATTGTCTTGTTTTCTTACCATTATGCTTTTTAGGGGAACAGGATTGAATTTTGTTATTACACCAAATCCCATTAAATTCTTGTTTCTTTTTTTTGGAGTGAATATTTTCTTTTTTTGGATTTTTAGAACGTATTCCGGAATTATTCGTCATTCTTCTTATATTGACGCGGTAAAGATTTTCTTCTCTCAACTTGGAGTACTCTTCGTGTTTTTGCTTTTTAACTTCCTGTATGAATTTTTCTTTGGTGTCAAAGCGTTTTTAAACACCGCCTTGTTCATCAATATTGTATTTTCTTTTTGCGGATTATTTTTATATCGTATTTTAATTAAACAGTTATTTGAGTTTTTTTTCGCTGAACAAGGAACCAATAAATTAATAAGAGCAATCATTTACGGTACAGATGCTAATGCTATTTCGGTTGCGAATGCCTTAAAATTTGAAACTCCCACCAGATTTAAAATTGTTGGATTTGTAGATAAAAACAATCAAAATACGGCCAAGCGTATTATGGACCTGCCGATTTTGTTCAAAAAGAAAAAATTACCCCCGTTGATGCGCTCCATTAATGCTCAGGCCGTAATTATTGCTGACAAAAGTTTATCAAAAGAAGAACAATTGCTTATTGTAGATCAATGTTTGGAGTTTAATTACAGCGTTTATACTGTGCCATTGATTAGCGATTGGGAAAATCAAAAAGAGATTTCTCAAAAAATAAAAACGATTCAAATTGAAGATTTACTGGAAAGAAAACCGATACTTTTGGATAGTAAATTAATTTCAAAACAACTTAAAGATAAGGTCATTTTAATTAGTGGTGCGGCAGGATCTATTGGAAGTGAAATCGTACGGCAGGTAATCAGCTTTAATCCTAAAACAATACTTATTTTGGATCATGCCGAAACGCCCCTGCATCATTTATCATTAGAAATACAAAGTCATGTTTCCTCTACTACCATAGTCACCATTATTGCTGATGTAAGAAATAAAGAAGTGTTAAACAGTATTTTTAAAATCCACTTGCCCCAGGTTGTCTATCATGCAGCGGCGTATAAACATGTGCCTTTGATGGAAGAAAATCCTTCGCAAGCGATTCTTACCAATATTGAGGGAACCAAAAATCTCGCCGATTTATCGTGCTTGTATAAAGTCAAAAAATTTGTAATGATTTCCACTGATAAAGCTGTGAACCCCAGTAACGTGATGGGTGCCAGCAAACGAATCGCCGAAAAGTACGTACAATCCCTGCAATTCAAAAATGAGAGTGACGGAGAAAAAAATACTACTAAATTCATTACGACACGATTTGGAAATGTATTGGGGTCGAATGGTTCCGTAGTTCCTTTGTTTACAAAGCAAATTGCCAGCGGCGGCCCTATTACCATTACGCATCCTGATATTATCCGGTATTTTATGACTATTCCTGAAGCATGTCAATTGGTTTTGGAAGCTGGAGCCATGGGTAATGGAGGAGAGATTTATATTTTTGATATGGGTAAACCCGTCAAAATTATTGACTTGGCGAGAAAGATGATTAAACTGGCCGGTTTTACACCTGAAAAAGACATCAAAATAGCCATAGTCGGATTGAGACCGGGTGAAAAATTATATGAAGAATTGTTAAATAATACTTCAAAAACCCTACCTACGTATCACGAAAAAATTATGATAGCGGAGGAGATTTTAGATGATTTTAATGCACTTAATCATTCTATAACGGAACTTATTGAGTCAGCCAATCAGTTTGACAATGACCGAATGGTCGCTCAAATGAAGCAAATTGTACCTGAGTTTAAGAGCATGAATTCTACTTTTGAATTATTAGATAAGTAGAATTTTATTTAGGAATGTTGCACCAGAAAGGTTGTAAAGTATAGGTGCTTTACAACCTTTTTTTATGGTATTAATAGTAGTTCAGACCGGAGTTTTAACAGGTTTTATTTTGCAAATTTTTCGCAACGAATTTCACGAATTTATACGAATGTGAGAGGTTGTATTTACTGTTTTTAAAAAGGTCTTTAAAAAATAGTTTTAAATTTAGTAATTCATGCGGTTATCGTCCGTTTTATAAAAAAGTTTTCTTTTCGTTTTGATCCAAGTTTTAAACCGATTTACAATGGTAGCCGATTTTGGTTTGAAAAACGTCATCCTTACTTTTAGAATCAATAGATGTACTTTAGTTTATCCAAATTTAAAAAACTGATTGTTCGCTATCGCTTCTTTCAACGGAGTTATGTCTTTGATGGCTACTTTTTGATCAAAGGCAGCGATGTGGTTGTCATGATGCACATCTGTTCCTACATAAGTGTACATCCCTTTTTGCAACAATTCTTCTGCTATTTTAGTAATAGCACCGCCATAATACCCCACGGTGGATAATAGGTTGAGTTGGAACAGACAACCTGCTCTTTTTAATTTTACGTATTCATTAAAGTTATTGTGGTAGAAAAGGTAGCGTTCAGGATGTGCCAATACCGGTATGTATCCGGCTACCTGCAAATCGAAAAGTATCGAGTATAATTGGATTGGTGCATTGATGTACGACATTTCCACCAGCACATATTTGTCTTTTAGGGTCAATAAATTACCCGATTGAAAAAGACGCACAAATTGATCATCCATCAAATACTCGGCCGCTGCTTTGAAGGGAACTGTTATTGCATTTTTTTCCAATTCAGCCAATGTGCTTGCTCTCTTGGCGAGAATTTGTTCGTGAGTATTGTCCCAAACATGTTGTATTATGTGTGGTGTGGTGATAAATTCGGAAATACCGAATCCCTGCAGTGCTTTTGTCAGTCGGAGCGTATCTCCAAATATTCTGGCGCCATCATCAATTCCGGGTAACAAGTGGGAATGGATGTCAATATGATGATTCGGAATTAAGTCTTTCAGTACAGATTTTGATTTGAATATTGAAAACATGGTACAAAAGTAGCAAAAAGTTTTTAGTATTTAGATTTTGTTTGGTGTCAGCTTTTTGACCACCGTGATTGAAAAGGTGTTGGTATTTCAGAGAAGTCCAGCAGCTTTTTTAATTCGATTGTGATTCAGTAACTTATGATTAGTTTACTTAAAGGTTTTTGAATCCAAAATTTATGTAACTTTAGATAGCGAAATCTTTTTCAAGTTGCAAATTGGGAATTACTTTTTTTAATTTTTCCAATATCAGCATCAGTTCAAGTATTTTATAAACTAAAAACTGTATTAAAATGTTACAAAATATAGTAATGGAACGAAAAATTTATGCCTCCGAAGAGCATAAAATGATGCATGAGATGATTCAAGAATTCATTTCGAATGATATTATAGATCATTTAGATGAATGGGAGAAAAATGGAATGGTATCCCGTGAAATATGGAAACGAGCGGGGGAATTAGGATTGTTGTGTATGGATATGCCTGAAGAATATGGGGGAGGAGGATTGGATTTTACATTTAATGCTTTGTTAATTGAAGCGTTTGCCAAAAAAGGAATAACCGGTCCTGGATTTTCATTGCACTCCGACATTGTAGCGCCTTATTTATTATATTATGGAACCGAGTCACAAAAACAAAAATATTTGCCATTGATGGCCAAAGGAGAAATTATTACTGCAATAGGAATGACGGAACCTAGTTGCGGAAGTGATTTGAAAGCCCTTCGAACAACGGCAGAAGATAAAGGAGATCACTACTTGGTAAATGGTCAAAAAACATTTATCACCAATGGATTTATGTGTGATATGGCTGTCGTGGCTGTCAAAACCAATCATAATTCGGATGAGGAGGGTGTTACGTTACTTATTTTAGAATCAACAATGGAAGGCTTTCATAAAGGAGTTCCCTTCAAAAAGATTGGAATGAAATCACAAGATACGTCCGCGCTGTTTTTTGATAATGTCAAAGTTCCGAAGAAGAACAGGCTGGGAGATGAAAAAGCAGGTTTCAAAATTATGATGCGGGAACTGGCTCGAGAGCGACTTACTGTTGGGATTACGGCGGTTGCTACAGCTGAAGGTGCTATCGAAAATACTATTAGCTATACCAAACAACGAACCGCTTTTGAGAGCCCTATTTCCGGATTTCAAAACACCCAATTTAAACTTGCGGAATGTGCCACCCAACTGCAAATACATCAGGCTTTTTTAGATCGATGTATCGAATTATTAGTAGATCATAAATTGACAACAGAAAGTGCTTCGATGATTAAATATTCGGCAACCGACATGTGCGGGAAGGTCGTCGATGAATGTTTGCAATTGTATGGTGGTTATGGCTATATGTGGGACTATCCAATTGCTCGTATGTATGCTGATAACCGTGTGGCACGCATTTATGCCGGAACAAATGAAATTATGAAAATAGTCATTGCTCGCGGATTGTTTAAAGATCTGTGATGAGTAAATTGATGTTAGATAATAAACAAGATTCTTGGTTGGCGAGAAGGGCTCAAATAAGGAAGGAGCGATGATTCAAAAAAAAAGAAATTAATAATCTCCGTTAAAACCAATGATTCTGGCGGAATCAAAAGAGTATATTTTGACCAGATTAAAGATTATTCGTGTAAATAATTGGGCAAAATATTTAATAAACACATTTGCAAATCTGCATCAATGAAAACAGACAAATAGACTGGATAAAATCCGTTAAAAAAAGAGTTTGATTTGAAACAGATAAAAAGTGACAAAGGCAAATCTTCAAAAGAATTAAACACTATAATTTATCGTGTGAAATCTTGGTTTACAAGTACTTTTTCTTAAGTTCAAAAAGTGCATTTTCAGAAGTATGTAGACGAGTTTAGTGACCGTATTGATAGGATAATTTACAAGGAAAACATCTTTGACCTGCTTTTAAACAGAGTTATGACTGCTCAAAAAGTTTTATATTAATACATTATAATAAGCGTACATCTCAATAAAAAATGATACTAGTTCTGCTAATAATACAATCTAAAATCGAGAAGTTTGCAAAGAGCATAGTTTTTTTGATGTAATTCTTCTACAATTTCTATGATGTCATCTTGTTCTTCAAACAAGCTAAAGAAAAGTTTATCAAGGGAACTGCTGGTTATGTTTTGGTGGGAAGCCCCATAACCGGAAACTGCGCGTGCTCCTGTAACATCTAAAAAATATTGAGCCTCATCTGGGCTTAAGTCCAATACTTTTGCGTTTGCAAAATGCAGAATTTTTCCTTTCATTTTTCCTTCAAAAAGTTCGGCTATTTCTTCTAAGCTATAATAATATTCATTCAGGCAAATAGTATTTCCTTCGCCTTTCACTACGAAGTAAATGATTTCATAATTGGTAAAATTATGGTCTTCATAAAGCAGAGAATTTAAACTTTCTTCTAATCCTTCAATAGAATCACATGTTTTGTAAATGCTTGTAATACCTCGTTCAAAAGCTAGTTGCTCTAAGTTTTTGACCACTTCAGTTGTCTTATTTGTGTCTACATCAGGAACTGCTTCAAGGCAGAAAATAAAGGTGTCAGAATCCATGAAATTTAGTTTATTGAGATGATTTAATACGAACAATTATTTTTTTGAAATACAAAACCCTAATTTATAACATATTTTAAAGGATAAAAACAAATAACGTTTATTCTAAAACTTAGTATGATTTATGCAGATTACTTATTTGCCGACTTTATAATTTCATTTTGTAAAATTACTGCAGAATAAAATTCATTGTTAATATTTACTAATAAATAGTTGTTAACGGATTGCTGATTTATTTGTTTTAAAATTAAAAAATAATTCTGTAGGCGAGGATAATTTTAATATAATAATGCCTCCGCCAAATTTATTGTTCATAATTAAATTTCGGAATAGGACTTATAAAGTAGTACTTTCAGAAAAAGTTACTATTGTTTTGCGTCTCCCGTTTTTTGTTTCTTTACTACTTTTTATTTTTTATTTGTCAAGAAACTTCAAAGACTAAAGCCTCATTACCGACTGAAGATACCACAACAGAAAATAGCATTCAGGCGAGAAAGTTTAGACTTAGGAATGACAAATTATGCAAATCAAAAGTTGGATAGTGCTTTTTATTTTTATAACCGTTCCAAAATTTTATCTGAGTTAGAAAACGATAGTCTAATAATTGTCTATAATTTAGTTCAAATGGCTGTTATTCAAGAGGTTTTTGGGGATTATGTAGGGAGCGAAAAAAATCTAATCGAAGCCTTGCCTTACCCATAAGGGAATTTACTTTATCAAGCATCGGCGTTTAATCAGTTGGGGATTTCATCTAAACAACTTTTTAATTATGAGGACGCCTAGTATTATTATGACAAAGCTTGGATATATCGCGAAAGAATACGCATCGTGCTGCAGTTGATGCAGATGCAGCCTTTTTGTTGTTTTCTAAATTACTAGTATGCGATTAAGTGTGTCACATTGATCAAATGATTAAAAAAACAGCACAAGATCAGCTTTTATCTCCTAATCTACCACCGGATGATTTTCTTAAATTGCCCAAAAGATCGGGTGTTTATTATTTTTATAATACAGTGAAAACAGTTATTTATGTTGGAAAAGCGGTTAATATTAAAAAACGAGTAGCTTCTCATTTCGCTTGCAAGAATATAAGTTTACAAAGACAAAATTTTTCACGAGAAATTCGTAGTGTATCATTTGAAATTTGTGCTACGCAATTAATGGCACCAGTAGTAGAATGTGTAGAAATCAAAAAACTATTGACAGCATACAATCGTGCGCTCAAACGCTTTATGCTTAAACATGGTCTTTACCAAAGTGAAGATAGAAATGGGTATTAGATTCAATTAATTAAAACAAGGTACTGTGAAATTTTATTGCTTTATTGTGGGTTTTACCTAAAAACACACAAAAGTAATATCTCCATGAGAAATTTAAACTAAATATTATCTTTTTGCCTTGCTGTAATTGTTGATTCACCAGTTGGGTGCAATTATTTTGAAGTAAAATAAAGTGATTAGATATTGGTCAAGTCGCTGAATTTTAGTATCTTGATGTCGACAAACAACCCAATACCTATGTCAAATATAGTAAAAAATTATTTTAGAGTTTTAGAAGTTATTACTTCTTTTAATATTGTTTAAAATATAGAAATTCGAGCTGGAAGAAGACTTAAAATGTCTGATCTAGAAATAGTTGCATTGAGCTTAACTTCTGAATATATGTCTATTGATGGTGAAAATTCATTTTTTAATCAATTACAAAAAGGAGAAATTCCTAATTTAATGAAGCGAAGTCAATACAATAAAAGGAGAAAAAAGTTATTCCATTTTACTGAAAAACTCAGACAACATTTGTACTCAAAATTTATTTAATTTGAAAACTATTTTACAGTATCCAGTATGACACTTGAGATTTGTAAAATGGCTAGACATAACAGAATAAAAATATGTAAAGATGACATTCACACTGCGCCTAACAAAGGTTTTTGTGCATCACAAAATACTTGGTTTTATGGTTATAAACTTCATGGAGTTTGTAGTATTTCAGGAGTTTTTCAATCAATAGATATTACAAAAGCAATTGTTCACGATGTACATTTGTTAAAAGATTTAAAATATCAATTATCTAATTGTGTGCCACTTGGGGACAGAGGTTATTTGTCTGCAGCACAACAATTAGACTTGTTTGAAAGTGCAAATATCAAATTGGAAACATCATTGAGAAAAAATCAAAAAGGATATAAAAAACAACCAAATATCGATAGAAAATCAAGAAAAAGGATTGAAACTTTATTTTCTCAATTGTGCGACCAATTTATGATTAGATGAAATTATGCGCAATCTTTTAAAGGTCTTAAAACAAGAATTTTGGCTAAAATAAAAGCGTTAACTTTGGTACAATTCATTGATAAATTTATTTTTGATAAACTAATTAATAATTTTAAAACACAAAGAATTTAATTACACCCAATGGGTTGATAGTAACAAAATATTACATAATACTTTTTTAATTAATCAGTTAATAATCCCATTTTTGAAATCCACTGATCTTCAATTCCCCAATTTTTGTTAGGTAATGCTCCTGTTTCGATAATTAGAGTTCCGCCATTAGTGATCTCTTCCTGCGTCAACCAATTCCTAAATAATGCCTGACCATTTAAACGAACCGATTGAATATAAAAGTGATCTTTATTGTAATTACTAACTTTGATATGAAATGATTTTCCGTTTTCCCAATTTAATTTTACGCTCTCAAAAATTGGAGCAGTCAAATAGTAAATTGGGCTTCCAATATTTGCCGGAGACAACCCTATACTTCGCATAACAAACCAGGACGACATCGTACCGGCATCATCATCCATAGTTCGTACATAAGCCTGGGGTTCATTCTTATAAATCCTTCCAATGTAGGAATCAACGCCTTTACTATTCTCATTAAAATAAGCCTGAACGACCGTATCCAACATGATATTGCGAAACAGTTTTTGTGATTTCCAAGGTTGAGAACTCGAATTATACAGTCCCGGAACTTGTAAATCAGGCTGATTCGCATGGTTGTAATTGTCCTCGGCAAAAAACAGGTCCAATTGCTTTAAAAAAGAAACTTCTCCGCCTGTTAATTTTTTGAGACCTGACACATCAAAAGGAACAAACCAGCGATACTGCCAAACAGTGCCTTGATACATGCCGCGCGCAGGCATTTTATCGATATCTTTCAGGGACAAATCAGCGAAATCTTTTTCCCAAGAGCGTTTATAGCCTAACGCTTTATTCAAATACTTGACGCTCAATAAGGAATCTTTGGTAATTTTCAGGATTTTAGACTATTTATTGAACCAGAAAAAGATGGTGTCCAAACATCTAATACGCTATTTTTGCTATCATTACTTTCTTTGCTCTCATATTTCACTGCATATTATTTTGGGAAACTGAATAAGAATCCATAATTTTAAATACTGTTCTTAATGCAATACAAACCGAATATAGTTTTACATTAATAGGGAACAATAGTTAGTGATACGCCAATTATATCTTTTATTACATGTTACTGTACTTTCATTGTAAACAGATGAAAACGCTATTATCGGTAAGGTAAAAATTTAGTAGACATTACAAAATATTATATATATATTAATAATGATAGAAGCTCATTTTAACTAACAAACCCATTATTTCCCAATAAACTAATTTTGAAATAATGGGCTGTAGTCTGTTTATTTTGGTAAACTTATGGTATCCAATACAGAATCCAAATCATAGTAGTTATGGCTAACTTGATTTCCATCTACTTTTACGATCCGGAATCCCGAGGGGTCTTTTCCCAGAGGACGCCCCACAGGCCCAGTAGTTACCATTTCCATTAGACCGCATTTTCCAAAAGCATTTCGGTGGTAATGTCCGGCGAATATATGGCTAACTCCAGCACCACTAAATAAAGGCAGGTATTTGTCCCGGATTTTCTTATCGATATTAAAATAATCATCTTTTTCTTCTGGTTCATTTAAAAACCAAGAATGATGTTGAAACACTAATATAGGCTGTGATTTTTCCTTTTTTCCTTTTTGAAGTACGTGATGCAACCACTTGTCCTGCCCATTAGCCTCTTTTAAAACTCCTGCAGGGCTTTTGTAATACAAAGAATTAAGAACTATGCCCAACATTCCTTTATACTTAATTGTGTAATAATCCGGCCCAAACTGTTTACGATAGGCTACTATATCTTTCTTATGAGGATCATTGCCGATATCGTGGTTGCCAGCAACATGGTATATGGAAATGGATGGATCAAGCATAGCCACAATCCGCTTATATTCGGCAAGTTGTAAAGTGTCGCCAGGCCGGTTAATTAAATCACCCGTAATAATTACAAATGCAGGATGCAGATGATTTGCCACTGCAATTGCTTTCTCAAAATTCTCAGTTTCTTTTACAAATTCCTTATTTGAATTAAAGAACCCAAACTGAGGGTCAGTCATCTGAATGAAAAAAAACGGTTTCTTAACCTGATTCCCGGTTACGCAACCCATACAGGTAATTAACATAAATAAGAACGCAATCAATGGTTTTGTTTGATTAAAATACTTCATTTGATTAAAATTAATTTGTTTTACCAACCACTATTTTGAGGTAAAAGCTTTGGGTTAGTGTCAATTTCACTCTGCGGCACAGGCCATAACATATACTGTTCATTAAATCGTGCTCCACTTTCATTAATGTAAGAAAACGCATCTTCAAAACGTCCTGTATTAAGATTATAGACCTTGTGTGTTCGCTGAATGTCAAAATAAGCTTTATTCTCGAAAGCAAGCTCATGATAACGCTCTCTCCAAACTGCTTCCCGAAATTCGTTTTTTGTTAAGCCCAAAAGTGGAGCGAGATTAGCCCTTTTCCTGATCATATTGATTTGAGTGTAAGCATCAGACGGTCCTTTAACCTCGTTTAAAGCTTCCGCGTAAATCAGCATTACTTCAGGTAAACGTAAAAGTGTCCAGTTCTGGTCAGAATTTCCGTCTCCATTTTGTCCAGCAGCCTCTTCTAACCAAAATTTATACAAAGAAGGAGTAAATTTAATAATCTTGGTTGGACTACCCTTGGCAAAACTTTCTGTAAAGTAAAACTGTCTTTCTTGCGTACGTTTATCATTGAGTTCATAAGAAGACACAAATTCTTTAATTGGTACAACAGTTCCAAGATCACTAGTTAATTTAGATATTCCGCTTGGCGAAATAAATTCTGTTATCCTGTTAATTTTTACACTTCCAAGATACTGAACCTGAAATATCAGTTCTTGTTTATTTTTATGTGCTCTGTCATGAAGATAGGCATAATTATCAAACAATTTGTAATAATTACCGTCCAGCACCTCTTTTGCTTTTGTTGCCGCTAACTGGTAAAACTCCGTACCTTTATTTAGAGGGTAACCGGCCATTGTTAAATAAATACCTGACAACAGCGATTTTACTGCACCTAAAGAAGGTCTTCCAGTTTCATCAACCTGAGGTAAACCTGACTTTTCTGCTTCCTTTAAATCATTAATAATTAATTCATATATTTTTTCTTTGGATGACCTTTCCGGATAAAGATCTGGACTAGAAAAATTAATTGGCTCAGTAATTAGCGAAATATCTCCATATAGTTTCACTAAATATGAATAATATAAAGCGCGTAGAAAATATACTTCGCCGAGAAGCCTTTTCTTTGTAACTTCATTCATATTAATAGCTGGGATCCTTTTTATTGCTAGATTTGCATTAGCTATCCCATTATAAAAATCTGTCCAAATGACATTATAAACCGGCTCATTTGCAGAATTAGTGTGCTTTATTGATCCCTCTTTATATTGCGAGCCCCCTAATCCAATATGTCCCACAGGCATTTCTAATAACGACCACGGCGCATCGCCTCTGTATTCAATTTCCTTAGTAAATGATTGCAACATTGGGTATATCCCTGCTACAGCAGCCTGAGCTTGGGCAGCCGTAGTGAAATAATTTTCCTGAGTAATTGCAGATTTATTGTTTTCAGAAAGGAAATCATTACTACAGCCTGTGCTAAAAATCAAGAGCAGTAACAGTTCCGGCCAGTTTTTTACTATTTTTTTCATTATTATATAATTATTTTTAAAGGTTATGAATCTTGAATAAGCTTATCAAGATTTAGTTTACATGATTAAAAACTTATTGATAACCCATACATATAGGTTTTTGGTTTTGGATAATTTGAATAAGTTATCCCTTGTGAGAATGCTGTGTTATAGTTATTCAGTTCAGGATCATACCCAAAATATTTCGTTATTAAAAAGAAGTTCTGAGCTGAAGCATAAACTCTTAAAGTACTTAATCCTAGTTTTTTAGTTAATGAAGGAGCCAATGTATAACCTAAAGAAATATTTTTTCCACGAATTAATGATCCATCGGAAAGTTTACGAGTATCCATAAGATAACTGTAGCCTGTTGGCCTTACCTGTTCTAGTTCGGAACCCTGATTATTTGGACTCCATGACTCTAGCACTGTTGAGTAATTGTTTGCAATGCCAAACCTTCCTTCACTTGAGTTTCTCGTATTGTTAAAGATGTCATTCCCTTTTGAATACTGCAGTTCAATAATTAAATCAAATCCTTTATAGGTAAAGGTATTGGCAAAAGTGCCATAAAAATCAGGAATTCCCTTACCAATAATTACACGATTCTTTGCATTAATTATTCCATCCTGATTGAAATCCCTTATTTTAACATCACCAGGAAGTTTACCATAAGCTATAGCTTGCTCTGTTTCATCTGTACTATAAATACCATCACGCACATAACCGAATATTGATCCTACAGATTGACCTACTCTAAGTATTTGACCTTCTTTAAATCCATAAGTTATATCTTCATTATTTGCACCTAACGCTGTAATTTTATTCTTCAAAAAAGAGATATTAAAGGAGGTTGACCATGAAAAATTCTTTCTTTGAATATTACTGGTGTTGATCGTTAAATCAAGTCCTTTATTTTCCATATTTCCTATATTTTTTGTAACCGTGCTGTATCCGCTTGATGCCGGAATTGGGGCATCAAGTAATAAATCACTTGTTTTTTTATAATAAACATCTGCAACTATGTTAACGCGGTCATTAAATAAACCCAATTCAAGGCCTGCATCATATTGGGCTGTTTTTTCCCATTGTAGGTCTGCATTTGCTAACCTGCCAATAGCAGATCCCGATGCCCTAGTATCGCCAAAAATATAAGTATTAGTACTTAAATTAGCTAAAGAGCGGTAGGAACCAATTTCAGAATTTCCAGTTATTCCATAACTAGTTCTTATTTTTAAATTTGATATAGTCGGATTATTTTTCAGGAAATCTTCTTCAGATAAGCGCCAAGCAGCTGCTGCAGATGGAAAAAAGGCAAATTGATTATTTTTTCCAAACCTGGAAGAACCATCAAATCTTCCAGTCAACGTCAATAAGTATTTATCCTTTAAATTGTAATTGACACGGCCAAAATATGATTCCATCTGGTAGGAGTTAGTGGATGAGGATGGAGCCAAAGGGGTCGCGCCTGCACCTAGATTAAAAAAGGAATAGTAATCATCTGGCATTAAAGTGGTAGCGGCGGTCCAACTCAATACATTAAATCTTTGTTTTTCAGTACCTAATAATGCATTAATTGTATGCTTATTATTAAATTTTCTGCTATAATTAAACCTGTTGGATAACTGCCAAAATCTTGATTCATTACTTGAAATTCTCGCAGTATTTTTCCTTGTTCCGCCTTGTAGTTTGGAACTGGAGAAGTTCGTGTTAATTTCATTGGAAATATTTGAACCGAATGTAGAAGTAAATTCAAGTCCTTTAAAAATTTTAAAATTAGCATAGCTGCTTCCATTAAATGCGTTAGAATTGAAAAGAATATTATTTTCGTAAACCTCAGACAAAGGGTTATTTAATTTTTCAAGACCTGCATAGTCGCCTCCATAGCCATAAGTTCCATCTGCATACTTATAAGGAATAAAAGGAACCATCTCCACAACATTACGGATCACATTATAAGAACCATTACTATCTTCTACTCCACCCTCATTTTTTCTTACATAACTTAAGGTAACGCCTACTTTTAGCCAGTCTTTCATTTGCTGGTCAATTACTGCTCTTACATTATATTTTTTCTGAAAACTTTCTTTAATAATACCATTATCATCAGCATATCCCAAATAGAAGCCATAGTTGGTTCTAGCATTCCCACCACTAAAGGCTAAGTTATGGTTTTGGCTATAAGAAGTCCTGAATACCTGTTTGCTCCAATCAACATCATATATAGGTTGTGGTATTCCATTTGAATCTAGGGTAAAAAGCTCTCGGTTTCCTAAAGTATTACCCACTAGATAGGCTTTTCTTTTTTCAACAGGATCAATGTATTTTCCTGATTCATAACCTGCTTTATCAAACTTACTCGCATTTTTATATACTTCTTCTTCAAGGGAAAGCCATTCTTTGGAATTAAGTACATCAAGGTTTCTTGAAGCTGGTAGTTCGTTTACAGAGAAATAGGTGTCATATCTAATTTGGCTGCTATTCTTAGTTCCCCTCTTGGTAGTAACAATGATAACACCATTGGAACCTCTTATACCATAAATGGCTGTTGATGAAGCATCTTTCAGTACGTCTATAGATTCCACATCATTTGGGTTTAGGTTGCTAATACCGTCTGTCCATACTATACCATCAACCATATATAATGGATCATTCGTAGCATTAATAGAACTGAAACCACGGATCGAAATTGAGGTTCTACCACCCGGACGTCCTGAATTGGTTGAAACGTTTACGCCTGCTATTTTTCCAGCCAGAGATTGCTCCACATTAATAGCAGGTCTCTGCATTAAATCACGACTCTTAATACTGCCAACCGCACCAGTTAGGTCAGTTTTACGCTGTGTTCCATAACCCACTACTACAACTTCGTCTAATTGAGAAGCCGATTCAAAAAGCATGACTTTTATTTCTGTCTGGTTTTCAATATTGATTTCCTTAGTCTCAAATCCTACATAACTAACCGATAAAATCGTTGTATTTGCAGGAACATTAATCGTAAATTTCCCGTCAAAATCAGTGATTGTAGCGATCGTAGTTCCCGCTACAAAAACAGAAGCTCCAGGAATAGGCAAATTAGATTCATCTAAAACCACACCAGTGATTTTTCGGTTTTCCTGATTCTTTTTTGGAATGCTTTTTAGAATGCTTTTTGGAGTAATCCCAATCAGTTCTTTTACTAGAACGCCATTCTTAGTAATCTTAAAATCAAGACCCACCTTTGTTTTTAAAACCGTTAATACTTGATTTAAATCTTAATTATTTATAGTGATGGAAATTTTCTTTTGAAGAAATTTTTGGTCTGACATATAAATAAACTTACTGTTTATTTGCTGTTCTATAAGAGTAAAGATTTGTTTTACAGAAGCGTCTTTTAGGTTTAAATTGATTTTATCTTTTTTTGCAATATTTTCTTCGACAATACTTGTACTCGAAGTTTTTGAATAAGTGACACCAACACCAAATAGTAGTAACAAGAATAAGGTTAGTATAATTTTTTGTTTCATTTTATCTGTGATTATTTATTGTTGTTTTTAACAAATTAAACCTGATCTTAAAAAAATCAGTTTTTCTGCTAATTATTAGATCGAGTTTAGCAAGCCTTTCTTTTTATAGGATTCCAATGCTTTACTAATATATTTGAGTGCAAGGGCTATATGATTTTCAACCGTTTTAGGAGTGACATTTAAAATTTCCGCAATTTCTTTGTATTTTAAACCATCAATTCTGCTGAGTTCAAAAGCATGACGTGATTTTTTAGGAATAATATCTAATATTTCACGTATCAATGTGGTGTTCATTTCTTTTTGTTCATTTTCAATAATCTCCTGTTCCCTACTAGGCGAAAACATATAATTTATAGTTTTTTCTTCATCAATTTGTTGGTAAAACTGTTCTGATTTTCGTACTGTTTTTAAACTGTTTTTTACTATTACATAAATATAAGATTTAGGATTTTTAATTTTATCAAGAATATTTCTGTTGGTCCACAACTGAATAAAAATATCAGCGACTTTTTCTTCAACAAGGCAAGAGTTCGATTCATAAGTCATTCCAAAACGACACAAAGGAGTATAATACCTATTAAAGAAAAGATTCATAGCCTCGTAATGGCCATTCTGAATTTGCTGAAATAAATAATCGTCGGAAAAGCATTCACTATTGCCCATTTTTGTTTGATTAATTTTCATGGCGCCCAGTTATCTCAATGTTATTTTGAATGGTTTTTGTGATACTCACATCTGAAATAAACTCTAGAGACGTTATAAATTCATCAATGGTCTGGTTTTTAAAAGCTCCTTTTATATGCTGATTTGCAATGGCAGAATCCTTAATAATAAAATTTACTCCATAAAATTGATTGATTTTTGAGAGTGCATCTTCAAATTTCTCATTGTCCAGAAGAAGTATATTGTCTTTCCATGCAGAAACCTTATTAACATCAAAGTTCCTTTTGATAACGGCTTTGGTTTTGGCATTCCAAACCAATTCTTCATTTGGTAAAAGGTTAATTTCATCCTTACTTTCTTTGAGAACTATATTTACCTTTCCTTTTGCTAAAGAGACCGTCTGATTGATGGTATTACTGTTAATATTAAACTCCGTTCCTAAAACTTTCACATTAAAATCATTAGTATGAACAACAAAAGGAGCATTAACATTCTTTGCAACTTTAAAGAAAGCTTCTCCTTTTAACCAAATAGCTCTTTGTTCTCCAAAATCACTGGAATATTTAACTTCACTTCCGGAATTTAAAATGACAGTACTGCTATCCGGTAAAATAAAAGTAAGCCGCTGACCTTTCGGTGCGACTCTATGATTAGTATATTCAGATTTTGTAATTCCAATGAAATAAAAGCCCAGACAAAAAACCAAAAGGGAAGCCATCGAAAGAATTACCTTATTTTTTGTAGAAACATTTACGGATTTATGTTTTTCTGGTTTATTACATTGGAGCAGAATTTCTTCAAAGGAAATCGTTTGTTTTGGCAATTCGCTATTGGGATAATTGATCCAAATGCTTTTAAAATTTTCAAAAATAGCAAGGAGATCATCATCTAAAGACAATTCAATTTCAAATACGGATCGCTCTGCTTTTGACATTTCATTGGCAAGATACCGCACACATTTTTTTTCCTTCTGACTAACATTCAGCATAAATATTTCCCTTTACTTATAGGAGTCAAAATAAGAGAAATGCCCTTAGTTTTCAATACCATCAAATCAACACGATATTGTTAATGAATCGTTAATGTGTTTAATCAGGTCGATTTTTACACCCCTACTCAAGATGTTATAGCCTGTTCGATTTGGTATAAAAATCAATCTTATTGAAAGGATAATTGAATTTAAAAGTAATGAAGACTGAATAAATCATTATTTTCCGCTGGTTAACTTGAGGCGAAGGTTAAGCATCGATTTTTCCTAACGATAAAATTTACTATTGGCAATAAAAAAAGGGAAGGACTACTTATTGACGTAGAGACAGAACAACGTAATGTAAGGAGGATAAAATTATTGATACCTTTCAAATGTGTTTACTTATTTCGGAAAAGTTGAATAGGAAAAGTGATTGTTTTGGAAAGCTTAAGGAATGTATTTATCACTTGATTGTTAATTTATCCAAAATGATATAGAAATATTAACTACAGTTTCAATCATGATGATGCAAAAAAGCTATTTTTGATACTTAAATTTTATCACTGGCTTTATAAAGAGTAAAGAAACTAAGTTGTTTTGATAAAGTTCCTCGATCTAATTCCGCACTCTCAAAAATTATTTTAGATAATTTGGAAATATTTTAACGTAAAAAAACCTTTAAATAGTTGTTGTTTAATGGTTTACTTTGGTAGCGAGACAGAGATTTGAACTTGGGAGTGTAGAATTATTCGATAATTTTCTTACTAAATTTAACCCCTTTTTTTGTATTTGAAAGGTATACTTTTTAAAAAAGTGTACAGTTTAATGTACTATTTTTGAAATTATTTTCAAGTCTAATTTACTTATTTTTTAAAAAAAATAGTTAATGTCTTTTATTGATTTTTCGAGTTAAATTACGTCTTGAATTTCATTTTTCTACCCAATATATAGGATTGTTAAATGCTATTTTAAATCAAATAATGTTTTAGAATTTCTTTTGATCGTATCTTAAAGATAAAGCGGGGGAAATATTAAAAACTGAAAAGCGGGGAGTAGTAGAATAAGTTTTAAACTATTTTTTTGTGCAAAATACATTTTGAAGTAGATAATTTAATGCATCTTGTTGGGTATAGGAGAAGACTTTTTTCTTTTTTTGGGGTATGATAGCATATTTATTGTCTTCTTTCCTTTTATATTCATTTACTAATTCAATATGACGTTGCCTTTCCATTTCTGGAAGTGCAAGAAAAATGTCATATACTGTATTAGCAGTCATTAATTAGTTTTTAGGTAAACAACAAACAATGAGTTTGTTTTAATTACAAATATTTGATTTTAAATTATTTGCCTGTTCGCATTTATTCGGATTCGCTCATATTTGTCAGAATTTATTTACATTTTTTTTGGATTAGTGTTGATTCGTTTGTATTTGTCCATATTTTTTTGATTCACAATTAGTGTTTTTTTTTCAATAGCTAGAAAATCAGGAGGACTATGTAGATGAGGTCCGAAATCCACATAGCAAATATTCGGTTTTAATTTGTATACCTTGAAGGATTTGGTAGGTTAGGGAAACATTCAGTAGAATTTGTTAGAATAAAGTAACTTTGGTTAACTTTCGGAAATATTTGGCAGCTTTCAGACTTTAAGAGTAATAAATCTTTCTGAATCTTTCTGAATTCTTCCTAATCCTTCCTTGAATGGGAGTAGTTTACAGTATTTGTTAATAGATTTAATTACGAACTTTAATTTTAGGCACAAAAAAAACCGCTATTGCGGTTTTATATAAATTTTTAAGAAATTCTAATTTGTTTTTAATTATGCATTTTCGGAATTTTAATTATTGCAGAAGATTGCATCATAATTACTTCGTGTTATCATTTTTTATTTATCGAAAACTTAATTTTTAAAAATGTTAATCATCATAATTCCTACCCCATGGTCTTCTTGCTAAATAATTATTACAACTATGACATTCCCTGCCTACCTGCCAAGTAAGCGAAAATTCATGAACTCCTTGGGTATTCGCAATTTTTGAAGTACTTACATCATAGGAATAGCCAAAAGTGAAGTTAGATATTTTAATAGAACCAATCAGATTCACTGAAGTAAGGATATGGCTCTCATCACTTTTCATCATAGGATTTGTTGCAGCAATGACTCCCAGAATAAATGGATTAAAATGAACAATGCTACCAAAATCCAATCGATTATATTGTCCTTGTTTCATAAAATTTGACGTGAGGACTAATTTGGAATCATTTGGTAAGAATGTTAAAGCGGGACTACTGTCCAGATTGAAGGCGTATCCGCTCTGAAAACTAAAGTTCATATTTAAAGGGAGCTTACCCTGAGAATCGAAGGCAATATTGGGAGTGTTAAGATGCTTAACTGAAGCTCCAAACCAAAAGTCATCGGTGTAAAGTAAAAGACCTGATGAAATGTCCACGAAATCCATTTTATTTTGCAGGCCTAAAAGACTTGGATCTGAACTACCACCACCAATGCTGCCATCGTTAGTATTGATTTGGTCTTCAAACAAAAGACTTTTAAAGTTAAAATTTTTAGTTCCATAGCCACCTTCTAATCCTAAAATCATTCTTAATCCAGAATAAAAATTATCCAAGTCAAGATTTAGCGAAAATACCCCATTAATTTGAGTGTAATTATAATTTGTAAAAACCTCATGTTGATTTAATACGGTGATGCCGACTCCAATATTTTGAAGATTTGAATCACTCGGACGCGAATCTTCTGCTAGATTCCCAACGGAACCGTTGATAAAAGCGTAATCGGTATCCACTCTTCTAGCTCCATCGGGCCACTGTGTACGGTGTAGAATTCCGGTGTTTAACGTGTTTACGGTTCCTGTAAACGCGCCGTTCTGCGTTTCAGGGACAAAATAATAATGTGAAAAAACAGGATCTTGTGCATTAACTTCTACTATAAATATGAAAGTTAACAGGATATATAAAACAAATTTAAATTTCATTCTCTGTGATTGATTATTTTATTAATACAAAAGGTTGATTTTCAGTGACAATAGTTCCGTAAAAAGTTTCTGCGCTAACTTTACAATAGTAGTTGCCATTTTCTGCATTCTGGCCTTTTATTTTACCATTCCACCCCTTCAATGTGTCTCCGGTTTCTGAATAGATCATTGAACCCCAAGTGTCATAAATATCCAGACGAACATTTTTTAAAGCCTTAGTCACAGGTCTGAATGTATCATTGACAGTATCGTTGTTGGGTGTGAAAGCAGTGGGAACAATAAACACATATCCTTTTTCAACAATAAAACTGATTTTTTGTACGTAGATGCATCCAAATGGATAAGTAACTGTTTGTGTAACCGTATACTCTTTTGGATTTATAAAGCTATGTACTGGGTTAAGATCTGTTGAAAAGCTACCGTCGCCAAAGTCCCAAACCATACTTATATAATCACCCGTAGCAGTATTGGTAAACTGTATTGGATCCATTATAGAATAGGTGCCATACGATACATATGAATAGGATGTTGCATTAAATGAAGGTGATCCAAGGGACTGCAATTTAACATTGAAGGAGTAATTTGCTTTACAGCCTAAAGCATCCGTTACGTATAATATCGCTGTTCCGTTTTGGCTAGTATTCATTATTTCATTATTTGGACCGCTGGCCGTTCCATTGGACCAAGACAATTGGTAGGGTGGAACCCCACCGGAAACTTGGGCTACAAAGTTTTGTTTAACGTACTTGGTTTCACAGTCAAATTCTGTTTTGGTTGCCACTCCAATAACCATAGGTGGCGGTCGGTTGATGCTATATTGCGCCTGTTTTGAACAGCCTCTGCTATCAGTTACTGTAACCAGATAATTTCCTGCAGGAATAGTACCTAAATCCTCAGTTGTAGATCCATTTGACCAAGAATAGGTAAAAGGTGGTGTACCTCCGGCAACGAGAAGATTTATTGCACCACTATTGGCATTGTCACAATCAAAGGCATTGTTAGTATTAGCTGATAAAATTAAAGGTTGAGGTTCTAATATGATAAAAGTTCTTTTGATGGTGCAAGGCTTGCCGTCCACGATAGTTACCGTATAAGAACCTGGTCCTAAATTATTCCTGACATTTCCAGCTACTGGACTGTCATCCCAAACCAATTTCACAGGAGCAATCCCTCCAATGATATTTAGATTGATACTACCATCTTGGGCACCAAAACAAGAAATGTTTTTAACAACTGGATTAATTGTAAATATTGGTGCTTCAGGGATATTTACATTTAGTGTTTTCACGCAATTATTAGCATCTGTAACGGTGATCAGATAATCACCAGCCGAAAGATTATCCTGAAACATTCCGCCTCCCAGATTACTCCATACAATAGTATAAGGAGTTACACCGCCATTTATAGCAAGAGTTATGGAAGCGTTATTGGATCCATAACAGATTATTGGTGTGGTTGTGGCTGACAAAATAATAGCAGTTGGTTGGGTAAGTGTAACACTTAATGCCTTAGAACAACCCGAATTATCGGTAACCAGTACATTATAAGTTCCAGCAGTAATTGCAGTGAGATTTTTATTGGAACTTGTAAATCCGTTAGGCCCAGTCCAAGCAAAGTTATAGTTAGAAAATGTAGATGTTCCTCCAACCACAGCAATTTCTATCGTTCCTGTAGATTTTCCAGAGCACAATATATTAGTTTGACTGATTAGGCTTACCGCTAATACTGGTGGTTCTGTTATGGTAAATGTTCTAGTTTTTGGGTTACAATTGTTGGCATCGGAAACGATTACTTCATATATTCCAGGACTTAAATTGGATATCTCTTCTGTGGTTGCGTAAGGAATTCTATCTTTCGTCCAAGCATAATTGTAATTTAATGTACCACCAGTGACTGTGATTTTAATTTCACCATTGGCATCATTAAAACAAGTAATGTCTTTTTCTAAATCAGTAGTTATGTTAATATCGTCGGGTTGCGTAATATTTACTGTTTGAACCTTCGTACAATTATTAGCATCGGTAACGGTCAAATGATAAGTTCCTACAATTAATCCTGTTGCATTTAAAGAAGTTTGTACCGGAATAGTATCCCAAGAGTATGATAAGATTCCCGTTCCTCCACTTGCTAAAACAGAAACTGCACCTGTATTATTTCCATAACAATTTTCATTGGTTTGTGAGGCTATTGAAATTACAATACCGTTTGGCTCTGTGATAGTGGCTTGAGTGGTTGTAGTACAACCATTAGCATCTGTAATGGTGGCTGTATAAGTACCAATTGCCAGATTTGTTATTGTAGCTGAAGTTTGAACTGGTGTTGTATTCCAAGAGTAGCCATATGGCGCTGTGCCTCCAGTAACAGACACAGTTGCTGAACCGCTGCTATTCCCTGAGCAGAAAACATCCGTTTGAGAGGATATAGTTGCGGACATTCCTGCTGGTTCTGTTATTGTTACTGAGCTTGAATCTACACATCCATTTGCATCTGTAATTGTTACATTATAAGTTCCTGCTGTTAATCCTGCAGCTGTTACCGAGGTTTGAATTGGGCTTGTGTTCCAAGAATAAGTATAAGGTGAAGTTCCTCCAGTAAATGAAACTGTTGCATTTCCATTACTTCCTCCAAAACAACTCACGTTAGTTGAATTAGAAATTGTGGTAGCCAATTCGGCAGAAGGCTGAGTAATAAGTACTGTTAGCATTTTTGAACAACCATTAGCATCTGTTATGGTTACATTATAAGTACCTGCTACTAATCCCGTCGCTGTTGCAGTTGTTTGTATTGGAATAGTATCCCATGAATAAGTTAAAGCTCCTGTTCCTCCGGTGGCAGAAACCGTTGCAGAACCCGTATTATTGCCAAAACAGAGCACATTGGTTTGTGATGAAATGGATGTAGTAATCCCATTTGGTTCCGTAATTACAGCCAGTTTTTGGATCGAGCAATTATTGGAATCTGTAATCGTAACTGTATAATTCCCTGCTGTCAAACCTGTTGCTGTTACTGTGGTTTGAATTGGAGTTGTATTCCAAGAATAGGTCAGAGTCCCTATTCCTCCCGAAGCAGTTACCGTTGCCGAACCCGTTGCACTTCCAGCACAGCTAACATTCGCAGGAGTTGCAATTGAAGCAGTTATACCGTTAGGCTGCGAAATAACTATTCCATCGATTGTCTTACTACTTCCATTTGCGTCGGTAACTTTAATGTCATAAATGCCTGCGGCCAAATTACTAAAAGTATAATTAGTAGCCGCTGAATTAACAATACTACTGATTGTTCCACCTCCTTGCAAAGTCAATAGATAATCATAAGGTCCAACAGATTGTTGTGTAATATCAACTTTAATGGCTCCAGTCAAATAACCAAAACACAATACATCGATTTGTGCCGCAGTGTCTTCTTGAATAAGCAAAGGTAATGGTGACGTTAAGTTAAAATTTAATATTACAGGATTACAAAGTCCATCGTTTATAGTTGATGAGTATGCGCCCGCTGGAACATTTGAAATGTCTTGACTTGTTGTAAGCGGAAAACCGCTTGGTCCAGACCACAAATAAGTGTAAGTACCTGAACCGCCCGAAACGGTAACATTAATTGCACCATCATTGGCGCCAAAAGTGCTCACATTGAATCCATTAAAATTAGACAGAATACTGGATGTAATAATTGCAGGATTTACCGTTATTTTATAATCTAAAGGTGTTCCCGAACAAGAAACCCCGTTGTTTTCGAAAGTTGCTGTGGCAGTGTAAATTACAGTTAGTGGCGTTGTTGTTAAATTTACCAAAGTCTGAGTTGGAATTGTACCCGTTCCCGAACCTGTTGCTCCAGAAATTCCCGTAGGAATCGTTGCTGTCCAATTGAAAGTAACATTTCCGGTAGTAAGACTTGATAAACTTGTCAATGAACTGACACTTCCAGAGCAAAGTGTTTGATTTGGTCCCGAAAATTGAACTTTTGGAGAAGGATTAACGGTTACTACTGCTGTAAATGTTGCTCCTGCACAAGTTTCAGATTTTGGAGTTATAGTATATGTAGCCGTTTGAACATCATTTGTTGGATTAATTAACGTACCCTTTATGGTTGTTTGATTTGCTAAGGCTGCACCTCCCGTAATTCCGCCAGTTACTTGAGGTATTACCCAAGAATAAGTAGTTCCACTAGGAACACTATTTCCCGCACCGTCTAAAGGAACTATTGAAAAAGCGGTAGAGGAACAAATAGTTTGCGCTTGTGCCGTCGTGATGGAAGGGACTGGATTGACAGTAATGGTATAAGGATAGGTAACACCTTGACAGCTTACACCACTATTTGATTCGGCTTTCGCTAAATAAGTAACCACAATGGGAAGATTAGTGGTATTAATTAATGTCTGAACCGGAATTGTATTCGTTCCACTAATCAAAACACCAAGTATTCCAGAGGGTTGCAACGCAGTCCAAGTAAAACTTGTACCCGATGAACTGGTTAAATTGACAACTGTGTTAGAAGATCCAGAGCACACCACTTGATTTGAAGGCGTAAATGAAACTGATGGAGATGGATTTATAGTGATGGTAAATATTTTGGATGCTCCTGGACAACCATTTACATTTGGAGTAATGGTGATATTAGCAACAATAGGGGTCGTGCCGTTATTAATAACCGTAAAAGCTGGTATATCTCCAACGCCATTAGTTCCTAATCCTATGTTTGAATTACTGTTGGTCCAATTGTAAGTCGTATTTGGAATCGTTCCCGAAAATAAAATAGCGGTAGTCGATTGGCCATTACAAACCGTTTGATTCGAAGGTAAATCAACTGTAGGTGTTGGGTTAACAGTGATGGTAAAAGTGGTTGGAGTTCCAAAACAGCCATTTGCTTTCGGTGTAACGGTTATAGTCGCAATTACGGGTGTTAATCCAGTATTTATTGTTGTAAAATTTGGAATATTGCCGCTTCCGGAAGCGGCTAAACCAATTGACGGTGTATCATTCGTCCAATCAAAAGTAGTTCCATTTACACTTCCAGTAAAAGGGATAGTGCCGCTGGCGATGCCATTACATTTTACCAGATTGGTTATCGAATTAACGTTCGGTCGCGGATTTACAGTTATTTTAAATGTTTTGGATAAACCCGTACAACTGTTAGCCATTGGTGTTACGGTAACTGTTGCAATTACTGGGGTTAAACCTGTATTTATTGCTGTAAATGATGGAATGGAATTGCTGCCAGAAGCTGCTATTCCAATGCTTGTACTATTTGAGGACCAATTATAAGTTGCACCTGAAACATTTCCTGAAAAATTAATCAGTGCACTTGTTTCTCCAATACAAAGAATAATGTCCGTGGTAGCATTTACATCTGGTTTTGGATTTACAGAAACCACAACATCAAACGGTAAACCTGCACAACCATTTAATGATGGAATTACGGTGTAAGTTGCTGTTTGAACGACAGTAGTTGTATTGTTTAATGTTCCAGCTATATTAGTTTGATTTGTTCCAGAAATCCCACCAGAAATCCCACCCGTTACAATTGGAGTACTCCAAGAATAAGTGTTTCCTGTGGGAATATTATTTCCAGCACCATTCGTTGGGATAACAGAGAATGACAAACCAGTACAACTAGTCGCAGTCATATTCGCAGCAATAATTGGTTTTGGTTTTACGGTTATGGTATAAAGAAATGTCGCTCCAGCACAAGTTGCTCCGCTTGATAATGTTGACGTGGCATTATACGTTACAACGATATTGGCATTTGTATTATTGACTAAAGTTTGTGTAGGGATTGTGTTGGTTCCGCTTATTGCGACTCCTGATATTCCGGATGGTTGGATTACCGTCCAATTTAAAGTGGCTCCAGCAACACTGCTTAATGTTACCAAAGCCGAAGTATCACCTGAACAAATGGTCTGATTTTCTATTGAAAAGGTAACTACTGGAGACGGGTTTACAGTAATGGTAAAGTTTTGCGAT
Source organism: Flavobacterium sp. DSR3-2 (assembly GCF_049896525.1). Lineage (NCBI taxonomy): Bacteria > Pseudomonadati > Bacteroidota > Flavobacteriia > Flavobacteriales > Flavobacteriaceae > Flavobacterium > Flavobacterium sp. DSR3-2. The sequence continues at coordinate 4,207 of NZ_JAFCUM010000007.1, read as the reverse complement.
GTTCCTATACATCCATTAGCTTTTGGGGTAACACTTACTGTTGCTGTAATAGGGTTTACACTCGTGTTTTTTGGTATAAATGACGTTATATTTCCCGTTCCGTTTGCGGCTAAACCAATAGCAGCATTAGAATTAGTCCATGTGTAAGTAGTTCCTGAAACGTCATTGCTAAAAATTATTGGACTAGTTGCAACTCCATTACAATACTCTTGATTGGTCAAGACAAATGGAGTGGGAGTGGGATTAACGGTAATAATAAATGTTTTTGGAATTCCATTGCAACCCAATGCATTTGATGGAGTAACTGTAATAGTTGCCACAATAGGCGAAATTCTTGAATTAGTAGCAGTAAAAGCTGGAATATTACCAGTTCCGCTTGCCGCTAACCCAATGGCAGGGGTATTATTGGTCCATGAAAAGGAAGTTCCTATTGAAGAACTGCTAAAAGTAATTGCATTTTGCAGAGCAGTGTTGCAAAGCACCGAGTTACTGACAGTGTTTACTGTAGCCTCTGGATTGACACTGATAGCAAATGTTTTTGCAGGTCCTGAACAGCCATTAAATGAAGGTGTTACTGTTATTGTAGCTGTCAAGATTGTTGTTCCTGTATTGGCAAGAGTGAAAGGATTTATATTTCCAGTACCTGCGGCCATTAATCCTATTGCTGTATTGTTGTTTGTCCAACTGTAAACAGTACCGGTAAGACCGCCGCTAAACAAGATAGCGTCGGATTGCTGTCCTTTGCACTTTTGTTGGCTTGTAATATTATCAACAGCTGGTGTGGGTTTGATAGTGACGGAGCTGTTTACGGTTGTTGTTCCACATTCATTGGTTACTTTCAAAGAAAATGGAAATATTCCTGAGGTAGCATAACTAATAGGACCGGGATTTTCAGTGGTAGCAGCAGCTGGTGTTCCATTTGGGAAACTCCACTCATACGTCAGGGGAGATTGTGTCCCACAGTTGACTATAGTAGCAGTTGGATTAATTACTGTTGAAACTACCGTTTGGCAAAGAGGTGCAATCGGCGCAATTGTAACCTTTGGGAGTTGTTTAACGGTAAACGTTTTAATTACAGATTGGGAAGGCGTACAAGAATTAGTTGCGGTAAGCTTAATGCTATAAGTTCCAGGCACAGTGAAATTAAAGGAAGCGTTAGCACCTGTTTGATTTGGAATTGGTGCAATAGTTGTTCCACAACTGGATGGAAGAAAAGTTGTACTCCAAACATAAGTTGGGGGACTACAAGAATTAGTTTCAACCGTTGTGTTGGTAGCGGTGATTGCTTGCGGTGAACAACCTGAACTTTCTGCGAGTGTGAAGTTAGGAATAAGTGAAGGCTCAATGCAGATTTCACCAGTTTTAATGCTTGTACCACAATAGCCATAAGTAGTTAGTGTTACGGTGTACTTACCGGGTGATGTATAGGTATGACATGGAGGGTTTGGAGTCCCTGCAGTGGTTGTGGAATAAATACTTGAACCATCTCCAAAATTCCACTCGTATAATGTACTTTCAAGGCAACTTTCATTGGAAGCGGGTGTGGATGTATTAGTAAATTGAACACAAGTGTTAACACAGGCTTTAGCGGGATTTGTAAAATTTGAAGTAGGAGACCGTAAAATAACAATTGGTGAAATTGTTGAATTGGTTGTTCCACATGAATTTGATATTTTTAATGTTGCAGTTATACTAACGCTAGGGCAACTACTTGTGCTGTATATATGTGGAACAGGGTAATTTAATGAAAGGGATGGATTAGCAGAATTATAGTACAATGAATTCTGCATTAAATCTGATTGTAAAAGTTGTATCACTGGTGAGGAATCGCCATAGTTTAGTGTGTATGTTGTTCCTGGTGAATTTAAAGCCCAGTTAGACAATGTGAATTTTAGTTCTGGTGTAGGAGCACATAAGTTTGTTGTGCTTCCGGGACTAACAAGGCCTCCTGCTGGATTCGATTCGTTTTTTATAATATATTTTTTTGTCGTTGAGCAGCTATTACTTCCAATAGCTGTAATTGACATCGTAAATGCACCAAGAGTAGTGTAGGAATGCGTAAAAGGAAAAGAAGTAAATATTTCCGGCGTACCTCCATCCTGCCATACTACACTATAACTGGTTATACAACTAGAATTGGAAGCAGAAGGGTTAACACTCACGTTATAATTTGGGTTTGCTCCAGCTGAATTACAATTATTAAATTGGTTAGAGAGATTTATAGGGTTGTATGTAACACTACTGTCAATAAAATTTACGTTTGGTTGCTGTTTTATTGTAATGATCTTAGTTATTGTACTTGAACAACCATTTGCATCTGTTACAGTTAAAGTAACATTAAAAGGTGCTGAGCCACAACCTAAAGAAGTAAAAATATGAGTAGGATTTTTTACTGACGACGTAACTCCATCGCCAAAATTCCAAGTATAAGAGTTTCCACTACTTGTTGTGTTAAACTGTACCGCAGTACCCGAGCACTGATTATCTGAAAAAGTAAAATCAGCCGCTGGCAAAGGATTCACTACAATTGTTGCTGTATTGTTACTAGAAACAGCAACAGCAGTATTGTCTTTGTCTTTTACACCAGTCAAAATATATGTAAAAGTATTTGCAACATTTGTTGGCGCAGAAACGGTTACACTTTTGTTACTTCCTGTTGTTGAAATATTTATTGAAGTCCCTCCATTTATGGTATAAGTAAAGGTATAAGGCCCTTTTACATTATCGTCAACCTCAAATATTATTTCAGGCTGGGCTGCATTCTGGCATACCGTTGCATTTCCTGTTATTTGCCCAGTTGGATCTCCAACTGTTTTTAGTTTTATGATTTCCTCTATTTTATTTGAAGAATAAACAGAGCTGGCATTAATAATTAGTAAAACGAATAAAAATATAATCTTGTAAAGGTGTTTCATAACTTGTTCATTAAATCAATCGACGTATACTATCACTTTTACGTCTGAAGAAAGTGGTGTAGCCAAATGTAACTCTATGTTTTTTCATTTCTTTACGGATTACCGTAAAAGCGATTATTTGCATAAAAAAATAATATGATTATTCTAATAATAAGGATTTTAAAAAGATAGCTTTCTAGGGAGAAGACATGTCAAATTATATTAAACCATTCTAAAATGGTGTTGCCAATTTCTTTATCAAGGTCTTTTTTATCCGAATCAAAAATAGAAATTTTACCTATTCCGCATTCGTGATGTGCTGTTTCTGTTATTTTATTAAAAGGAATAAAATCTTCTTTTGTAAATGTTGTAGTATTGGAAGGATACAATAACATGGCTTTAGTGGATTTCCAATAGTCATTGTACACATACATTTGGCGTAAATCATCAGCTGAAGGTTTACTGCCGATTGTGTTTTTCCATTTAGTATCAATAATAAAAGTTTCATCTTCTTCTTCAATGACGATATCTGGACGAATCGTAATCCCATTCCAAAAAGGTTGTGATTTTTCACCATGAATAGCGACATTTAGATCGTTGTTTTTTGCTGCTTTTTTCAAGCAGACTAACACATATTCTTCCTATAATGAATTCATATAAAAAAGTAAGGCCAACATATTCTCTTTACCACTAGATATATTGGGTGCAAAGTTTAAAATAATTAATCTTGCAATCTCCAAAGCCGTTTTATAAGGAGCAGTTTTTCTGGATTTAGGGATCTTAGCAAAAGTTGCTTCATTTGCGTGAATTGTTTTTACTTCAGGAAAATCCAGTTGAACGGACTTGCATTTATTATAAAAATGATTTCCTTTCGAAAATTGTTCAATAATACATAATATGCTGACCCCAAAAATTCGGACAATATATCCCGACTAATTTAGATAGGAATAAAAACCTTAAATTAGCACTAATATGTCAAGAACAAGAAGAACCTTCGGAAAAGACTTCAAAGCCAAAGTTGTTTTGGAAGCCTTAAAAGAGAAAGATGTCATCAAGGTATTAGCAAAAAAATACGAGTTGCTGCCCAATCAAATTTCAATGTGGAAGGCTGAAGCCATACGGAATCTTTCTGCGGTTTTTTCTGCAGAAAAAACGGTCGTTGCCAAAGATGAAATTCCAACAGAGAAACTCTACGCTCGAATCGGTCAGCTGACTTTGGAGAATGACTTTTTAAAAAAAAGTCTGGGTTAGTATCCATCAGTGAGCGATTGAAAATGGTCGATACCCAAAATAAATTGAGCATTGTCAAACAA
>NZ_JAFCUM010000006.1:0-192501 GCF_049896525.1 Flavobacterium sp. DSR3-2 | reverse complement strand
TGGTGCAAATGAAAATCTAAATGGATTAATAAGACAATACATACCCAAATCATCATCATTTGATGAAATAACTCCAGAGAGAATTATAGAAATACAAGAGAAATTAAACAATAGACCAAGAAAAAGATTTAATTTTGAAACACCTAATTATATGTTTAATCAAAAAGTTGCATTTATAACTTGAATCCTGCCTGTAAAACAATATAAATTTATGAAAATGGATTTTCATTCCACTTATAATTGTAAATTGTAGCCCAGCTTTCCGAAGTGTCCTCACTTCGGAGTTTTTATTTATACCATTAGCCATATGAAATAACAATATCACTAAAAGTGGGTATTGCAGTTTTGTCCCACATACCGTTTATTTACAAAATCGCATACAAAACAAATCAAATAGTATGGAATATTGCAAAATGAAAAAATCACTTTACGGTTTTCCTCAAATTACTTTGGATTGCTTTTCTGTATATATACCTATTAAAAATTATACACTATAATAATGATGTCAATCTCAGACAATATTAAATACAATAAATGAGACTAATTTTACAGGTTATGAAGTTCCAGAAATGTCACAAGAGGAAACCTACAAATAGCTTGTAGAAGAATTTGATATGGCTTCCGCAAATGAAATTAAATGAGAATTAGGATAAAAATATATGAGCAATAATAAAACACCACAAACTGAATCCGAATTAAATGAAATTTTTAAGGAAGTGGGCATCGAAGACAAAAACTTTCAAAGAGTTTATGCCTATTACAAAAAATGTTTCAAGGAAGAGTATGATTCCGAATACAAAGACTGGACTGAAGAGGATTATGAAGAAACTGGGGAGTCGGCTCATACAAGTGCCTTGTTTGTAACGAACTTATATTTAGAAACTTTTTTAAGAGAAAAGTCTAAAGGTCATGACGATGAATGGTCCCATGCTGCGGCTGCAAGTTTAGAAGACGATGAAACTACATACGGCATTATTTACAATAACCTATTTAAAAGTAATCCAGAACTAGCTGTAAAAGAATTATTAATTCTTAGCAAATCCTTCGGTGGTGATAAACTTTTTGAAAAGCACTACCTTTTACTTTTTGAAATAGGCGAAATGTTTTCGGATCCTGCAGAGCGAGCGCAAAACTATTCTAAAATCTATAAGGAGGAAATTGCAAAAGGCAAAACTGAAATTTATTCTCATCAATATGCATATTTAATATCGATGGACGGATACCACGAAATATATTGTGAAGAATATGCTTTTGCCTTCGACAAAGCCATAAGTGAAACTAAAAGCGAAGTGTATGCCAATATTTATGCAGAAAGATATGCCTCAGCTATTTCAGACTTTAAAATAAGATATGGTATTTCTGAGAATGAAAATGCTTTACTCTATGAAATTGAGGAGGTAAATGGCTATATGAACGCATGGGAGTATAGTGAAAAACACCAATTGAAAGATTTTCATCGTTTTGCTGAAATTTATGAAAATGTTCATTTAAATACTGTTTTTTTAAGCAAAGGGAAGTATAAAGAAAGTAAAGAGGAAATTGATAGTAGCATTTTGAAGGAAGCTTTACAACGGTTTAATAAGTAGAAAAAATAAGGACGATCTCATAAGGTTGTTTAAAGTATATTTAATTTAGACCATTAGAGACTTTATGCGTAGGATACAAGAAATTCTTTTTATTTACCTTTTTACGGCTAAAAAATTAGCGGCATCGATTCAAAGAAAACTAAGCCAAAACGACACACTTTGTCTGGATAACAAATTACTTTAGCAAGACAATAAAAAATAAACCTATGGCAAAAGTAATATTTTACAAACGCTATTTATACATCGTTGATCGATTAAAATCGGTTCCCAGCAATTTTCAGGATTTACATAAACTGGTGATGACTAAACTTGAAAATGAGGATTTAGCTGCTAATTTTGAATTTTCAGCTCGTACTTTCGATAGAGATAAAAAAGACATACTGGATTTGTTCGGTATTCTGATCCAGTACAACCGCAAGGATAAGGTCTATTATATCGATGAAGACGTTGAAGATCCTTCAGTATCAAGAATGATAGAGGCATTTTCCATTCATCAGGCACTTAAAGAAGGAAATAAAATCGCGCCAAGTATTTACTTGGAAAAAAGAAAATCTTCAGGAACCCACTTGATAAATGGCATTTTACATACTATTCAAAACAATTTACAAATCACATTTACCCATACCAAATTTTGGGAAATGGAAATCAGCCAAAGAACCGTAAAGCCATTAGCGATAAAAGAATCACAAAACCGTTGGTATCTGATAGCTGAGGATAACAAAGATGGCAGAGTAAAAAATTTCGGATTTGACCGAATTTCGGATTTAAAAATTTTGGATGACAAATTTAAACCCATTGTTTTCAATGTGGAAAAAACCTATCAACACGCCTTTGGGATTGAAACGTATGAGCCGGCGCAAAAAGTGATTTTAGAATTTTCTTGGCAACAGGGCAATTACATCAAATCGTTTCCGCTACATGATTCACAAAAAATCATTTCTGATACAGAAGATGCCTTGGAAATTGAATTGTACATCCACCCTACCAATGATATTGTGATGGAGTTGATGAAATATGGTTCAGAAGTTAAAATTTTAGAACCCAAATCGCTTCAAAAGAAAATTAAAGTCCGAATAGTAGAAATGACACAACTATATAAATAAGCATGGAATTCGACACCCAACTACAATAAATTTCACACATATAATATTTACAAGACAAATTTGATTAACCTGTACCAAGAACATAGTATTCCACTGAATCACTGCATGCCCTGAGCCTATGCCAAGACTTATGCTGAAAAGCATATAAAAAAAAGATAAGTTTAAAAAAAAGATAAGTTTAAAAAATATTTATAAAAAACAAAAACCTATGGAACAACAAAAAACATTTGGCGAGATTATTAAACCTTATTCGTTTACAATTCCTGATTATCAAAGAGCTTACTCGTGGGGTGAAAAGCAACTTATCCCTTTTATGAATGACATTTTAGAGTACTACGATAAAACTGATGCTGATAAATCAGATGATAAAAACTATTATCTAGGTCATTATATTTTAGAAGGCAAAGTAGGATCTAATGAATATGAAATAATAGACGGACAGCAACGTATCAGCACTATTTATTTATTTTTGCTAGTATGCAATCATCTGAAAAAAGATTGCGAATACTACAAACAGATTAATTTAATACCTGTTTCTTATGACAAAGAGGGATTAAATATTATTATAAATATTCTAAAAACAAGTGATGGAAATATAAATAAGAAGCTGACTGAATTATTAGACAATACGAGAACAAAGACAATGTCTTTCGTAAGAATGTTAGAAGCTGTCCAATTATTTATTGATGCTTTTTCAGGACATAAAAAGTTACCTAAATTAGAAGTTGACAAAATTGATAAATACATAGAGGTAATAGACAAAGCGCATTGTTCTCTTGCAAGCTACAATGACAAAGCAGTCGCTTCTCAGATTTTTGAATTACATAATACACGAGGGATAGCACTTTCTGAGACTGAAAAAGTGAAAGCTCTTTTGATGAAAAATGTTTATATTAATTCGCAAAATCCTAATGCAGAAATCGAAAAGATTCAAAATGCTTTTGCAAGCATTTTTGAAATGGAAGAAAAAGCAAGTGACGTTTGGCTACGTGGTGATTTATCATTAGACAATATTTTGATGTATCATTTACAAGCTGTTGAAGACGGTTTTAAAAATGAAAATTTTAGTTTACCACAATCAGTGGCTGGAGACAACGGTTCTTTTGAATATGTTAAAAAAGCATTACTTGAAAAAAGGGATAAGAATGAAATTGTTAATTATGCAATAAATGTTGCTGAACAGTTTGAAAAATCAATGGATATCCTAGTAAATAAAATACCAAAAGCTGATTCAGAAAACCATCTAATTGGTGATGTTTTGCTATTAGATAAAAACCGAAGCATTATATTCTTACTTCGAGCTTTTAGATCGGGAAATCCAATCGAAAATAAACTAATCGAGCGTTGGGAAAACTTTCTAATGTGTTATGAAATAATATATTGGAATGGCTATTATTACAATGCAAAAGCATACCGAAGTACTTTTCAAAGTATTTATAAATCAATTGAAAACGGTTCAAACTTGACTAAATGCAACCATTTACTTTCTCGATTTTATAAGGGAGAAGAAAAATTTTCATACAATTGGAAGCATTTAGGGAACAATACCAATAAGTTATTTGAAGACGAAAAAAACAAATGGATTAAACAGGCATATGGTTGGAACAAAACCGCCTATTTTTTATATAAATTTGAAATAGAACATGGCGCAAATCACAAAATTATAAGAAAGAACATTTATAAAAATGATTCAATTTCAATAGACCATATTGTCGCCAGAAGTATCGAATGGAAAGATTTAGGAATTGAAAATTATTCTGAAAACAAAGAACAAGCGGATGTAATATGGAAAGAAATTGCGAGTGTTATTAATGGTATCGGAAATCTCTCTTTATCTACATCAAGTGCCAATTCGTCTGATTCAAATGGATTGCCAAGTAAGCATTTAAATTCTTTCGAAAAATTTGGGTTGGTCAAAACTGTTGAACAGGTGAAATTTTGGAATAAACCGGAAGAATTTGCTTCTAAAATTTCAGAAAGAAGTGAATCCATTCGAACTTTTATTAACGATAAAATCATAAACAAAAAAGATATTTGGAATTAGATTTTTCAACACTTTTTAAATTCATTTCTCAAAAACCTTTATCAAAGTTCAAACTTTGACAAAGGTTTTCTTCATGTCTTTTCTCTAGCTAAAAACGTAGACTAAAAACTTTTAGTACAGCCGTCTTTTGGCAGTCTCCCCATTTAGATTTGCTATGAACAATCAAAACAAAATTAGTATGAGAATTTTATTTTTGGGCAGTGCAAATACAAGATTTGTAAACGCTATTAGAGGCTGGAAACCGATTTTATTGTTATTTTTTATTTTTACTATAGGTTGCAAGAACAAACCAACAAATAAAACGATTCAAATTGAATTTGCGAAGCCAGTGAATGGCTTTAGGGCTACAATTTACTGGACACCAAAATTCGTCAAAACCTATCCTGACGATGACGATAGGAAAAAAGTATTCGGGAAAGCGATTTTAGAATTAGAAAGAATTGCAGACAAAGTGAAGTATAGAATAGATTATAATCTTTCGATAGGCACTCTCGTTGATTCTGATTTTAAAAAATCTGTTTATGAAAGTTTTATGAATCATGATCTTCCGGGAGTTATAACTGTCCAAAATAAAACAGAAAAAGGAATTATAAATAAAGAGGATCCTCTTTTATGAAAGAAATGAAGCGTTCTTTTTCTTTTAGGATGTGAATTTTGATGGCAAAGTTGATTTATTGATTGTTGAAGAAAGCTTAGAAGCTAATGATGAAAACAAAGTACATCGTGTTTATGAATTTCAAGATAACGAACTAGTAGAATTTCAATATTTTCCTTCTCTTGTTTTTACTTACAGCAGACATTATATCGGAAAAATCGATTATACTACAAAAGAAATTAGTGTTAGTTCGTATTTCTCTTGTTGTGAATATGATACTGAATTTTATCGATTAGATGAGAATTCCACGAATAAGTTTGTTCTTTACAAAACAGAAAAAATCAATTTGAACAAACCGATTATTACAAAATATTACAAAGAGTAATTCTTTCGTTAAACTGTTAGAAATCGATATTACTTTTATCCACACCGCCGTCTTTTGGCACTCTCCCCATTTAAATTTGCACTATAAATGATTTTCAACATAAATTTCAGTGATGAACATTTTGTGACCTAAGCTATAAATAATTATATAAAAAATGAATTCAAACGAAATTAAAATTATTGGAGTTGGTGGAGGTGCACATAATGTATTGATGTCTATTTCGTCAAATGCTATCGAAAATGTAGATTATATCGATTGCAATACCGATACCAATAGTTTGAAAAATGGTCAACTGCAACATAAACTACAGATAGGAGTTGCTATGACTAAGGGCATCGGAGCTAACGGAAATGTTGAAGTTGGAAGGCTTTCAGCAATAGAAAGTAAAGATCAAATAGAACAATTGTTTGATAAGAATTCAAAAATGGTAATTTTTATTGCTGCTTTGGGAGGCGGAACTGGAACTGGCGCTACTCCAGTGATGGTACAAATAGCTAAAGCGAAGGGACTGTTTATTATGGCTATTGTTCTAATTCCTTTTGAATTTGAGGGTGAAAAACGATTTAAAACAGCACAAGAAGGAGTTTTAGAACTGCAAAAACAGGCTGATTTTGTATTGGTTATTGATAATAATAAAATTCGAGAAGCCTTTGGGAATCTTGGTTTTAAATCAGGTTTCGCAAAAGCGGATAGGGCTATTGGACAATTTATAAAAATGTTGATGCCAGGAGCTTCTTCAAAGGTCGATAGAACTGATATAAAAAAATTAACAGGGAGAATACAACAGGCTAAGTCTGTTTTCTTCGGATTTGGTGAAGCCCAAGGCAAATTCAGGAAAAGAAAAGCAATTGAAGATGCTTTGAAAAACGCTTTATCTGACAGAGATGACATGGATGGAGTTCGGAATGTGTTTTTGCATATTGGTTTTGGTAATACAGAAATCTCAGTTGATGAAATGGCTCAAATCAATGAGGCTGTTTTACAAAATGTGGGAAACGATGCCAATATAATAATATCGTCGGCACAAGATAGTAGTCGTGGCGATTCACTTTCGATAGTGATAATCGCTTCTTGATTACTTAAAATACGAAATTAATTTTATTGAAAGTATAAAAGTATAATTATGGATGATATATTTTATGAGAAAAAAGAACACCAAATCTTGTTTTGGTTATTGAGCAACACAGAATTCACCGCTGTTTTGGTCTACCTGATAGCTCACAGGGAACATCAGAATTTGAAAGTAATAAACTTTAGCCACGCGATTGAGATTTGGAATGACCATTTGACAATAGTTATTCTGTTATCTGTAGGAATACAAAACAGAGAATATCTGGATATTCGGAACAACCGGAATTTGCATTTCATTACATTTTCGGGCTTCTATGCAGATGAATCTATATTTAAAGATGTATACATCAAGATTATCGATCTAAAAGAATGGTTTGATGAAATCATGAAACGCTCGAAAAACGAAGAAATAAAAAGACTTTTTGAATTAAGTAAATTAAAAATTAGTATGATTCGAGATTAAAAAATTTATTAATTATGAGAAAACTGCATAGGAAAACTTGAAAATATTTCAATTCCACAATACGTTCATCATCACGGGCAATCAAGCGGTCTCTCTTCGGTCGTTCTCTTTGTTCCGTTCGGCAGCTTCAGTCAATCAACCTTACCTTTTCATAAGAACACTTTTGGTAAATAATTAATTTATTATTTCAGTTCATTAGTGAGGTTTCCCTCGATTCCGCAGACACTTCACAGCACTAAAAAAAACAGCAGTCCCGCCAAAAGAAAAGGCGGGACAGCTGTTTTTTTTTGCACTGTTGCGTTCCTCATCTTCACACGTTCACTTCCTGCGTTCGGCAGGGCTATTACATCCGCAATACCGCTTCATTTCGTTATACTCCGCAAGCTACGTTCCACTGCATTCCAGCAGTATCATGTCTGTCGCCCTTTATTTTTTCAGCGGTTGCTCCTTCGCACAGCCATCGAGGTTGGCGCCGTTCCGTAAAAACGTCACTTCGCCCTAAATCAAGGAACGCCTGCGGCTGTCTTCTATTTTTTCCCCGCCGTTTCACGCTCTTCTTCCTTCATTTTGCGTCTCGTTCCTCGCCAGCTGCAATTCCCGGCTTCAGGTGGCTGTTCGATTGCCGCAACCCCGCCACTTCGCTCCTCATACATTGCACTACAACGACGCTATCGCTTCATTTTAGCTCCATTCCTTGCGGTGCTTGGGGGTGTTTGATTGCCGTTTTCATAATAACGTCCCCAGAAAAACCTCAACAAGACGTTAGTGCAATTTCTTGAAAAGAAAAAGAAAAAAATCCAGCAAACATAGCATCCATTCCTCACTTTCAGTCGGTCGTTCCTCCCTCCATTTTCGTTCGTCATTTCTGCTGTTTTAGTGGCTTTCTTTTTTTCTCTTTTTTCTTTTCAAAAAATTAATGTTTAATCTATAATACCAATCCACCATGCCGAATTTCATCATTAAAACACACCAAAAAAATGCAGTTTACAAAGCAAACCAAATCTTTATTCTCAATAAAGGAATGAATAGTGGAAAGCCTCAAAAAGAACCATTCACCAATAGTTATGTAATCCTATTTCAAAATGAAGGAGATACCGAAACGGTATATTGGTTAGCCTATAGTTTATAGAGAGCAAAATTCTGGCACCAATCTCTAGTTGGGTCCGTAATTCCTTTTTTACGAATCAATGATTTCAAAAAAGATTTTAACTCTAAAGTAAATGAAATGCTGCAGGAACACGAGCTGCATAAGAAACAAATTCAGGCGTTGCGAATGTTGGAACAAAAAGAGGATCAATTCCAGAAGAATATTATACTGATAAATGAAATGAGACGTGTAATTTTGTTGAGGTATTGCAAATAAAAAAAGCCTGATCTAACGATCAGACTTTCAAATATATTCGGAAAAAGGTTACCAAGCCAAACCCGAATTTATGCTGAACTAGATTCAGTATTATTTCTTTTTAAATTTTGTCAATCCTTTTAAAAGGAGCGAAATAATGAAACTAATAATAGCTCCAATTACCGCTAAGATAATCGTTTTTAGAATATCTTCAGAAACAATATTTGGCATCACACTTAATAAAGTTCCGGATGCGGTTCCGATTTGCAAGGTGTTATTTGATTCCATCTCGCGGTAAATTTTGATTGCCTTTTTTCAACCGATTCACTATGGCCCGCTCTCGGTTAGCCGTATCGTCAACCGTGATCTGGCTGATTACCGAAATGACACCTCCCGCAAGGGCTGCATAACCGGCAATACTGACAACGGCTGCAGGTAAAAATACCGGTGCTGCAATGATAGTACCGCTAATAGCCAATAGAGCCATTGTAATACTTCTCAAAATCTTAAAAAACTTTGGGGTTGGTGCTTTCGCACGTTCAACTATATTCATAATTTCTTTACTTTTTTACCTTGTCATCCTCAGCGGTTTCGAAGGGTTAGATTGGATTTTTATTTTCACTTCTTCATTAGAGGCCATAACTTTATAAACTAAAGCCTTTAACTTTTCTATCGCTTTTAGCGATGAACTGCCCTTCCCTATTCCGGTGTGTTGTGTTACAGGCGCGATACAGCCCAATAATTCCATTTTAGCGTCGTTGGCGGGATGGATTAAAATCAAATCTCTTCCCAGAACATTTTTCAAATGCAAGTGCCATTGGAACTTGGGGCTATACCGTTTCTGCAAAACATATTCTCCTTCGGGAATACAAGAAATACGCTTTTGGTTTCCCAACCAGGGCAATTCGATGGTATAACAAACTATTGTGCCGTTCCATTCTAATACCCCTTGCGTTCCCTCGGGGAAATACGTCCTATTTAACACTAAAACCATCTTAAAGCCCGCTTACCTGGACCAAGGCCAATGGATTGTATGACCCATTTTTCAAAGGATCCATTCTAGCGTTTACCTCTTGGAAAAATTCAATTCCCAACGCTAAAAACAAGGGTTTGGTGCTGTCCGGAGTCACCGGATTGACATGATTAATAGCAACAGTTTCATTACTATCCCATGGTAGAATGTCCGTTTCTGAAGTAGTTACTACAAAAGTTTCTGCTTCAAAATCGATTTCAGCACCTCCAGAAATAATTTTGTAATGAGTGGATCCGCTTGGAGCTGCAATCATGTTTGAAGGAATAAAGGGAACTAAATTAACGGATAAATCCCCAGTAGCACGATCAATGGTTCCCACCAAAGGAGCAAACAAAGAAGTTCCTAATTTTCCTCTAATGTTAAATTCGAAACCGCTGAGTAATTCCGCTTCACCGTCAATCACATTTCGCAATCCACGATCACTTACAACATCAGCTTGAATGACTTTAACCATGGATTGGGTTAATCTGCTTACCATTCTGCCATCGGCAGAATTAATAAGTAATTTTCTCATTGCAGTTCGTAACGTTTTGCCCGCCTTCCCTGCTCTTCCAAATTCAGAACCATTCTCGCGCGTTCTCTGGAACGCAGGATCACTTGCAATTCTGCTCGCGTCAATGCCGCCTTTTTCTCTGGCCAAATGCCCGTCTTGAGTTTTGTAAAAAGTAATATCCCCAATAGTACCTTTTAATTTAATAATGCCTTTTTGTCTAGCCATAATTCCTAAAATTTAATTTAATTTTTCATTTAAAACTTCTTCAATCCTCTTCCTGTTGCAACACTTTCCATTGATTATAAAACAAATTTTAAGCTATTAAATCAGATAAAAAAGACGCTGCTGTTCCATATGTCACTTTATGACATAAATGGCAGAAACAGACACAAATACCCTTATATTCGATTAATTCATGGAAATAAATACAGCTTCTGAAGGAAAGGAAAAATTTATTATTTTTATAGGGTGTTAGAATGGAATCATATTGGTTCCAAGTAAGGCAAAGTACACCCAAAGCTATAGATAGAGTATGAAAACCCAAAACAAGAGATTGTGCATCTACCCGAAAGATATACAACGCATAATCGGGAAGAGTTATCGTCAAAGCATTAGACTACTTCAAAATATAAGAAAGGAGCTTAATAAGCTCCAAAATGAGTTTGTGTCAATCGAGGAATTTTGTCAATACACTAGCCTAAAAATTGAACAGGTTGAACCGTTGATAATTGGATGAGAAACGTTTTGATCTATTCGTGTTTTCAAAGTAACGTGTTTAATAAATTATAGATTACCAGTTCACAAATTAAACAATAGCCTGTACTGTATCAATTCAATTTTCATGCAGCTAACCTATTCAGTAATTGAACAACTAATTGACTTTACTTATAAAAAATAAGTAGCTACCTATTTAAAAAACGAACAGCTACCTGTTCATTTTTTTGATAATTTGTCATCATTTATAGACTAAAAAAGCTTATATTTGAGTAGTTAGAATTTAGAATAATTTGCTCAAAATAGAGAGGTGTCAGTTGAGGTGTCACTTAAAACAAAAAGCTTTGCAAAGCCTTGTTTTACGGCATTTTTTAAAAACAAACAACTCCCTCTTTCTCCGCCAGTACAAAAAAAATGGTATCAAAACCACGCAAATCTTATGATTTATGGGGTTTTTGCTTTTACTCCATATTTAAATTATTCATCTAATCTCATCCTTAACGAGATAAAATCGAGACCCTAGAAAAATCTAAAATTAGGGTCTCGCTAAATCAACTTAAAAATTTCAAACAACCTGTTCAATGGATAGTTTAACATTAGTCCACTATTTAAACATCTTGTTTGATATTCTTTAGAAATCTAAATTGAATATTAATTAAAAGGTTACCACTATGAAAACTAAAATCACATTGCACTTTTATGCGAAGAGCACAAAAGCTAATGCTGCAGGTCTACTTCCTATCTATGTAAGATTAACTGTTGATGGACATCGAATGGAGTTCAGTACTAAAAAATTTATAGATTCTGCTAAATGGTTACCTGAGATGTCAAAAATGAAAGGTAAAACAGAGAATGCTCGTTCATTAAATGAATACCTTAATTTACTGAGATCAAAAATATTCGACATCCAAATGGAATTAATACACCGTAACGAATCCCTCACATTTGAAGTTTTCAAAAATAGACTGCTCGGCATCAAAGAACATGAACATATGCTTATCCCTATCTTCAAAGATCACAACAATAAAATCAAAGAATTGGTCGGTAAAGAATATGCACCAGGAACATTGGAACGCTAAACCACCTCTCTAAAGCATACCATCGAATTCTTGGAATCGAAATATAAAATATCGGATATCGAAATCTCAAAAATAGATCATGCTTTCAATACAGATTATGAATTCTATTTAAGAAGCGTTCGCAATCGCGCCAATAACGCTGCTGTAAAATACATAAAGAATTTTAATAAAATCAAAAAGATTTGCATAACTAACCATTGGATAGAAAGAAATCCATCTGCAAACTATAAAGCAAAAGTCAAAGAAGTAGAAAGAGTATATCTATCCGAAGAAGAAATCCAAAAAATACTCAACAAAAATTTCAAAACAGAACGATTATCGCTAGTACGGGATATCTTCCTTTTTAGATGCTTTACAGCCTTGGCATATATCGACGTGAAACAATTAACGTTTGACAACATTACCTTTGGAATAGATGGCGATAAATGGATATTCAAAAACCGGCAAAAAAAAGGTATCGCGTCCAAAATTCCTTTATTGCTAATGGCCAGGAAATTATAGACAAATATGCCGAACATCCAGTTTGCAAAAACGAAAAACCCCTCCTCCCTATTTTGACCAACCAAAAAATGAATGCCCATCTTAAAGAAATCGCAACTGTTTGCAAAATTAAAAAAGAGTTGACTTTCCGCATTGCCCGGCATACCTTTGCCACAACTGTGACACTTTCCAATGGCGTTCCTTTAGAAACCGTCAGCAAAATGTTGGGACACACTAGCCTTAAAACTACCCAACACTACGCTAAAATTCTGGACAAAAAAATCAGCGAGGATATGATGATTTTAAAATCAAAATTCGCTTCCAAGACGATAACTGATAAAAAGATATGTATTCATAACGACGCAGCTTAAAAGTATTTTCCTGTTTTCCGTCAAGAAACATAAATAGCAAACTTAAAATCTATCTTATTAAGTATAGATTTTTTGAAAACAATATGGCAAGATTAAATTTTAATTATTTTTAGGTTAAGATTTTTCAAGTAATTCTTTAAGATATTTACCCCATATTTTTGGATTTGAATGTGTGCCATGGCCAGAGGTTTTGTCTGTGATAGGTAACAAGATATATTTTCCGTTTTTAACGTTTTTGATTTCTTTCTCCATTAATCCGAGCTCAGGAGGATTTACTTGATCATCGGCAGAATTTACAGCAATTAATGGGGCTTTAATTTTTGATAAGTAAGGCTGCGGATTGTAATCTCTTGAGGAATCAAAAGCATAAATTAGATCATTAGCGTCTAATGTTGATGAATATCGGGCTAAAGTGTTTTCCATCATTACTTCTGCTTTCTCTCTGGTTGGGGCTGTAATTTGCCATTGCAACGGGCTGCTCACCATAAACATCAGAGATAATATAGCGCCAGTCATTCCTTGTTCTGGTTGTTGAATATAATTTCCCTCTTTCCACTCAGGATCTAGTTCGATCAATTTAATAGCCATTTTTCTTTGAATGCGGTTTCTACCAGCTATTTCTGCTGGCAAGCTTGCCAAAGGCATTAATGCATCCATAAAATCAGGGTAAGTGTAACCCCAAACCCAAGTATGCATTCCGCCCATTGATGTTCCCATTACCAATCGAAGATGGTCTATTTTTAAATGTTCAGTCAGTAACCTGTAGTTTGCCAAAACCATATCGTCATAATTGTATTTAGGAAATGCCATCTTTAAGCCATTGCTCGGTTTGCTTGATTTTCCGTGTCCAATATCATCTGTTAAAACAATAAAATACTTTGTGGCGTCTAACAATTGACCTTTTCCAAATAAATTACCTCCAAACTGTTTGCTTAAAAAGGCGCTCCCGCTTCCCGTGGTGCCATGCATAATTAAAACAGCATTGTTAATTTGACCTTTCTTATTTTTTGTTGGTTTTCCAATGGTTGTGTAATGTAGTTTTAGTTGGTCTAATTGCTCATTACTTTTAAAAGTAAAATCTTTTATTAGATAATCTCCCTCAATTGGTGCTGAGAAATCTGTCTGTGCAGTAACACATTGGACAGATAAAATATAAAATAATAAAAAAGCACAGGCGTTTTTGATTAACATTTCATTAAAATTTAAATTAATAATTTTGGTAGCAAGATCAGGGTAAATTCTCTAACTTATCTTTTGATTTCACTGAGACAATTCGAACATTGTAAAGTTCCATTAGATATAATATTGTTAAAAAATAGACATTAATATCCTGCGGCCGCACCATCTTTTCTGCTTTCTGAGGCTCCAAAATACACTTTCCTTATTGCGTCATACATAATTGACTGATAACCTCCATAATAACCTCCAAAGCCAACTTTATGTCCCTTTTGGATCAATTTTTTTATTTCTTCAAAATCAAAACCACTTTCAATTAGGATTTCGCCTTTACCTGTGGCCAGTTCACCCGTATAATCAGTTGAGCCAATGTGTTCAAACCTTGGAGCATCTCCTGCTTCCTGTAAATTCATACCAAAATCAATCAGGTTCATTAATATCTGAACATGACCTTGAGGTTGAAAATCGCCTCCCATTACACCAAAACTCATAAATGGTTGTCCATCTTTAGTAACAAAACCCGGAATAATAGTATGAAAAGGTCTTTTCTGAGGGGCATACGAATTTGGTGTTCCTTCAACTAAATTGAAGCATTCGCCTCTATCCTGGAGCATAAACCCTAATTTTGGCGGAACCATTCCAGATCCCATGCCTCTATAGTTACTTTGAATTAAAGAAATCATGTTTCCTTCCTTATCGGCGACAGTCAAATAAACTGTACCACCACTGCTTTCTTTTCCAGCTTTAAATGTCCCTGCGCGGTCAGGATTAATTAAATCCCTTCTTTCAGTTGCGTACTCTTTAGACAGTAAATCATTTATAGAAACTTTCATGAAATCTTGATCCGCATAATATTTAGCCCGGTCTTCAAAAACAAGTTTTTTTGCTTCGTTTACAATGTGCAAATGTTGAGCGCTACCAAAGGGTATTTTACTAAAATCATATCCTTCTATAATATTGAGCATTTGCAAAGTAGCCATTCCTTGTCCGTTAGGTGGTAATTCCCATACATCATAACCCCTGTAATTTGTTGCGACAGGTTCAATCCAATCCGAATGGTGTGTTGCAAAATCTTCATAAGCTAAAAATCCGCCTTGATCTTGAATAAATTTAGCTGATTCGCTGGCAATATCTCCTTTATAAAAAGCATCTCTTCCTCCTTTGGCAATTTTTTTATAGGTATTAGCTAAAAATTGGTTTTTAATAATATCTCCTTTTTGAGGTAATTTGCCGTCTACAGTATAAGTTTCCTTTATATTAGGGTACTGTTTCATATATTTATTTATCGTGCCTTGCAGATAATAAGCAATTAATTCTGTAGTTGGAAAACCTTCTTCAGCATATTTTATACTTGGATTTAAGATTTCCTGCATAGATAATTTTCCAAATTTATTATGCAATTCGAACCAACCATCAACACAACCTGGAACCGATACTGGCAGGGGACCACTTGGTGGAATGTGTGTAATATTGTTTTTAGTGAAGTAATCTAAAGTTAGTGCCTTTGGTGATCGTCCGCTGGCATTCAAACCATATAGTTTTTTAGTTTTTGCATCCCACACGATTGCAAAAAGATCACCACCAATACCACTACCTGTTGGTTCCATCAAACCTAATGCGGCATTTACAGCTATTGCGGCATCAACTGCTGTACCTCCTTTTTTTAAAACATCGATTCCGATTTGTGTTGCTAAGGGCTGACTGGATGCTACCATTCCGTGTTGCCCAATAACCTCAGATCTTGAAGCAAAATTTCTGCCCGTTAACCGGTCTTGCGCGAATATAAATGTTGCTGACATCAGTAACAAAAATAGGAATCGATTTTTCATTTGTATTTGATTTTAAATTAATTTATATCCCAATATAATTTAGTTTCGCTTTTATCACCACCTATTTTTGTAGCCGCGTTCGTATAATTAGTTCCATTTAATTGTTGCTCATTTGCCGGATATTTCATCCGGTTTGGATAACCAGAAAAGGCATTAACGGGTTCTGTTAATTTTGGGAAATCTAATCTGCGAACTTCCAACCATCCTTCAAATGGGCGATTGTATAATGCAATCCATTTTTGGAAACCTATTTTTTGTTTCCATCCGCCTGCTGCGGTTGTGTATGCAACGTCCGGTCTTATTAAGTATTTACCAGCATTTGCCTCAGTACCGCCCCAAAATAGTATTGAAGCCCTAATGGCATTATTATAATGAGATTCGGCAGAACCGGTTACATTGTAGCCACGCTCTTTTGCTTCAGCTCTATAAAATTCCATTTCCACGTAATCTATTAATACGTTTGGTGCGCTAGGGTCAGCTACACGAGCACTTGGCTTTGACATTTTTGGATAATCGTTTGGTAGACCCATTACACCTCCAACGTACAAGCCTACATTATTCACTCCAAAAAAACCTGGTTTACGTGGATCTTCAAAACTATTCAGAACATCCATTAAATCTTTTGCAGCAATGTAATCAGTGCGATTGGCCAACACCAGTTGATCATACAACGGATTATTATTAGGTATAGCGGTAAAATATTTAACAAAACCATTATTAGATGTTGCGTTAATAGCATTTGGATTAGCTTTTTCAAAAGCTGTTTTTGCTGTTGAATTATCGATGTCAGCTATTGTCATTGCCATTCTTACCTGTAAAGAGTTTGCAAAAGAAATCCACTTTGCTATAGAACCTTGAAAAATAATATCTTCTGAGGAAGTGAATCCAGGAGCACTAGTATTTAATTTGGCTATATCATTTTCTAATCTGATCATTAATTCTTTGTTAACAGTTTTGGCGTCATCATAAACAGGGAAAAGTATCTGATCATCTAAAGATTTGGAGTAAGGAATATCGCCATAAGTAGTCACCAAAATGTTAAAGGTGTACACTTGCATGATATCGATAATTGCTAATTGATTTGTTTTTACAGTCGGATTTAAAGTAGCGTCATTTGTTATAATACGGGCACTTTCTTTTAAATCGTTCAAAACATCTCTGTACATTCTAGTCCACCAGGCATCATTAATCGATCTTGTGACATAATTAAATTGTGCCTCTTCCTGAATAACAGCTTGAGCCCAATGATTTACAAAGTGTCGAAAGATGTTAACATTTACACTGGCTGAGGCTAAGCCATCCGACAATGTTTTAACGGCATTTGAGAATAAACTACCCGGAGGGACTTCACTAGCCCGTTTAGTTTCATCATTAAAACGAGTAATGTCGTCTGTACAGGCACTAATTAGTAGCACCATTACTATTATTGAAATAAATCTTTTTTTCATGATTGTAAGTTTATAATTTTACTTTTACGTTTAACCCAATAGAACGCACTGTAGGATAAGATCCACTTTGATAGCCTTGTATGTTGCCTGAAGATAAGTTTTCTTCAGGATCGGCATAGGGAACATTTTTATGTATTAACCATAAGTTTCTTCCGGTCAAAGAAAATTCTATTTCATTTATAGATTTCATTCTTGACATTATTTTTTTTGGAAGAGAATATGAAATTGCTACCTCCCGAAGTTTAACAAAACTTGCGTCATATACAAAATTTGATTGCGGAAGATATCCACCAGTACCTGAGACGATAGTAACTCTTTTTGTATTAGGCTCTCCATTCGCTGTAACTCCGGCCAAAATTATTCCTCCTCCATTGGCTACAGCATCTCGTTTTGGGTTTCCAAGATCATTAAGTCCAACAGTTTCGGGTAAAATACCCGACATGGTACCGTAGTACATGTCCAAAGAAAATAATTGACCTCCTTTTTTTACATCAATTAAAAAACTTAAGTTAAAATTTTTATATCTGAAACTATTACTCAATCCGCCAATCCAATCTGGATTAACATTTCCAATAACATTTGAGGTAGTAGTTGTGAATTGATATAAACCGTTGTCCTTTATGAGTCGTTCACCATTTAACATTTCATAAGTCACCGATTGTAATTCGCCATAAGGCTTACCTAATGAGGCGTTTAAGCTAACTCCACCTTGAAAAGTCCCTAATTGCAAGTTTTTACTATCGTTGTATAAGGATAAAACTTTATTTCGATTTCTTGTAAAATTTAAATTCACATTCCAAGAAAAATCGGCGCTTTTTACTGGAGTTGCAAATACAGAAACTTCGAGACCTTTGTTTTCAATATCACCAGCATTAATGAATTTGTTGGAGTAACCTATAGCAGTACTAACAGCTACAGGAATAATTTGATCTACTGTATTAGTATGATAATAAGAGGCATCAAAACCTAATCTGTTATTAAAAAAGGACATTTCTAAGCCAATTTCCTTACTGATTGTATTCTCAGGCTTTAATGTACTGTTGTTTTTAGTGTTAGGTAATGAAAAAAGCAATGTGCTATCAAAGGGATTTGGCTTATCATAAACATCTCTAAGACTTCCCCAAGCGGCATCATTTCCAACAGTTGCATAATTTAGTCTAAGCTTTCCAGAGGATAACCATTGTAAATCTTGAAGATGATTATAAAAAATATAACTGCCGGAAACTGCATAATAATTATATGCATTTGCTTCTTTAGGCAAGGTTGATGATTTATCCCTACGCAATGTTGCGTCTAAAAGAAGTAATTCCTTGTAATTTATTGTTACGCCACCAAATACACCATCAACTGCTTTTGGTTGATACGATTCAATCGCTGCAGGGACAGTTCCTTTTGAATTAGCTACTGCATATAGGTTTGGAACAACTAAACCTCCTGCAGTTTGAGAAAAAATTGAACTTATAGTATTTCTTCTAATATTGAGACCAGCTAAGGCATTAAGACTGAAATCATCATTTAATTTTTTGTCTATTGTTGCCAATAAATCGTAATTAGTTTCATTAAAATTTCTATCAAAACGAGAATAAGATGAAATTCCAGCACTTCCCACGGCTCTTCTTTCCTGTTGCATTTCTGAATAGGTATCTACTGAAACTCTGCCTAAAAGGTCTAGCCAGTCGGTAACCTTGTAGGTAATTGTTGCGTTTCCAATGACCCTATTTCTAGTATCATTTTGATAATTCTCATAAACAACCCAGTATGGATTATCTGAAAAACCGGGAGTTAAATTGGTAAGTTTTGTAGGATCAGCCCAGTTCCAAGTAATATTTTTTTTATTTCTAAAATAGGCATCTTTTAATTCTAAAACATCAACATTTGTCTGATTAAAATGTCTAAAATTACTATTCACATTTCTTCCACTATCATAACCCGTTCCATATCTCCCTTTGCCATCAACCTGTGAATAATTTACTAATCCGCTTACCACCAGTTTATTTGTTATGTTGTAACTAGCACTCAGGTTTACAATGTTTTTTAAAACGCTTCCATTTGGTAATACACCTCTTTCGTCATTTCTGGAATATCCAATTTTAAAGGAACCTTTGTCAGCTACTAATCCATCAATCATTACATTATGATTCGTAGAAATAGCGGTTTGATAAAAATTATCCGGTCCGTTTTTAGGTGCAATCCAAGGTTTTGGTTTTTGATAATTTGGCGATGCCTGATCAAATGCTTCCCAATCATATACTAATAAATTTGGATCATAACGTGGTCCCCAAGAACGTGGCGCAAAAGTAGGTACTACCAAGTCTTTAATTCCATCAGCGTTAGCATCAAAATATAGAAACCCATCTTTATCTTGAGGAATTGAACGCCCAGCTCCATATTCTTGTTGGTATTTTACAAATGTGGACTTATCGATATTGCCAACCGTAACACCGCTATTTATAGAAATTCCAAGCCCGTTTTTTGGTTTTTTGGTCGTAATCATTATTACTCCATTCGCTGCTCTGGAGCCATAAAGAGCTGAGGCTGCTGCTCCTTTTAAAACATTAATCGATAAAATATCATCTGGATTAATATCAGCGGCTGCATTACCATAATCATAACCGCCTGCACCTGATCTTTGCGATGCTGAATTTGTGTTTGAATTATCCACCGGAACTCCGTCTACAACAAATAGTGCTTGATTGTTTCCCGTCAATGACTTGTTTCCTCTAACTACAACATTTACTGATCCTCCTACAGAGTTACCTTGAGTTATTTGTAAACCTGAAATCTTTCCGGATAATCCACTAGCAACGTTTCCGACCTGAGTTTTATTGACATCATCACCACTTATTTGTTGGGCCGCATAAGGAAGCGTATTTTTTTTGCGTCGAATACCAAAAGCGGTAACCACAACTTCATTAAGGCTTTGTCCTTCCTGTTTTAAAACGACAGTCAGAAAGCCACTTACTACATTTACTTCTTTTGTCTCCATCCCAATAAATGATATCACTAAAATGGATTTTACAGAAGGCACTTCAATAACAAAACTTCCGTCAATTTCTGTTTGAACCGAAATAGTAGATCCTTTAACGTGAACATTAGCTCCTGGGATAGTTACTCCTTCTTCATCAACTACCTTCCCTTTTACTATAATATCGGCTATTGCTTCAAGTTCTACATGATTCGAACTTTCTGTCGCTGTACTTATCATCGAAATGCGCTCTCTTTGCAGTACAATAAGATTGTTTATTTCATCATATTTAATACTAAGTGGTTTTAAAATGCGTGAAAGCACACTGGATAACAATTCGTTAGTGGCTTCTATATCCACTTTTTGCTTTAACTGAGTCATTCTTGAATTATAAGAAAACTTGACGTGTATTGATTTTTCAAGTTTAAATAAAGCATCGTCCAGACTCACATTCGTCATGCTAATTGTCACCTTAGTATCAAGTTTTCTTTGTTCTTTACCAGTATCTGCCAATACTACATTAGAAAAAATTACAGCAAAAACAAATTGGAATAATGTTAACTTTATGATACGATAGCGCAGTCGTTGTTTTACTACAGTTTTTTTCATAATTTTGGTTTTTTGGTTAATACTTTATTTGGTTATTAGCGAAACATTACAATTGCCTTTTACAGGAGGTCAATTGATTTTTTTTGGCGTCGTAAATGTTACAGCATTTTCGGCGCTTTTTTTTATTAAATATAAATTGAAAATTAGTTACAGCCAATTGATTGAATACTAATTTGGTTACCATTCATTTGATAAGTTGTGTTATTTCCAATACTTTTACAGATTATTTTTAATTTTTCAGATAAGGGCTGGTCAGTCAGTGAAGAAGTAATATGGCAATCTTTCAACTTATTTTCCGGAAAATCAATATCTACTAAATAAGCTTGCTCTATAGTTCTAAAAATCTGGACTACTGGAATATCGGTAAATTCAAAACTTAATTTTTCTACGGTGCCCAAGGAACTAGTTAACGATTCATCTAATGTGATATTGGTGATTTTTTTGAAGACAAGGTTTTTTCTACCATAACGAAGTGCTTGATTAGGCAATAAAATCACTTCTTTTTTTGTTGAATTGAAAGCAGATTTATTGGAATGAATCTTAACAACACCTGTTCTAACTATTACCTCAACATTAGGGTCATTTTCGTAGGATTTTATTCTAAAACTTGTTCCTATAACTTTAGTAATTAATTCATTTGAAAAAACCAAAAATGGTTTTTTAGCATCTTTGCTTATTTCAAAAAAACCTTCACCAGACAGATAAACTTTTCGTTCGTTCCCGACAAATATTTTTGGATAACTTAATTTACTTTTGGGTTGTAGTAAAACCGAACTTCCATCTGACAAAATTATAACTTGTGACTTATCAGAGTTGTTTGTTTGCTCTAAAAGGCCATCGGAATTCTCTTTTATTAATTCATTGTAGTTAAGCTCTCCATCGTTGGGAATAAAAAAATTATCATAAAACCAAGTTGATATAAGCCCAAATACAAGTGTCGCTGCAAGGCCTTTTATCCAATTGTTTCTCAAAAACAACACTTTGGTTTTGTGAATTCTTTTCTCTTTATTCTCAATTTTATGCCAAGTATTCTCCAAAGCCGCCTGAACTGCGTCAGCTGACAAATCGTCTGCGGGAACTTTCATTGCAAAAATCAATAAGCGCGCTTCTTCAACTAATTTAGCTCTCGTGGGGTTTTCCAAAGTCCATAGCTCCCAATTTTGTTGGTCATTTTGTTGTAGTACCCATCTTTTGAAGGATTCATCGGCCAAAAATTCGCCTATCTCAATATAATTATTACGGTTTTGCATGAATAAAAATGGATTATAAAAGTAGAGAGGACATTTTTTTAAATTGATACTCACTTAATTTTATATTTTTTCAGAAAATTTAAAATACTTGAGATAACAATAAAAAAAGAAGAGACCTGTTTTCTTTCCAATTTTTACGAATATTAAGCAAAGCCCTGTGAATAAGATTGTTTGCTGACTGATAATTAACTTCGAGTAGTTCTGCAATTTGTTCAACGCTTAGCCCTTGATGGAATCTCAAATATAACGCTTCTTTCTGTCTCGCTGGTAAATTATTAATGAGCTGGTTGAGTGTTGAAACTTTGACTGCCATAGATTCATCAGCGATAAGAATATCCTCGATGGTAAAATCAAAAGAAAACGGAATCAAATCTACAGTCGTGGACTTTTTGAAAATATGGTCTCTTTCGTGAAGTCTGGCAATACGTTTACGGACACTTGATAAAAGATAAGCTTTTACGACAACATTATCATTAAGGGAATTTTTGTAAATCCATACATCTGTAAAAACGTCTTGCACACAATCTTGCACCTTTTCAGGAAAAGGGGAAAACGAATTCCCATACCGCACTAAATGGCTGTAATACTTTTTAAAAAGTGATGAAAAAGCCTTTTCGTCTCCTGATTTTAAAGCTTTCCAAAGAATAGAATCATCTAAATTATCAACAAGTAGTTTTTGACTATTCAAAATTAAGTTTGGAGTTAAAGTATTGTTTTTATATATAAATTATAACATTCGTTTTTTATAAACCAGCTTTTCAATTATGATAATTAGATACTTAATAATCAATTGTGGATTACTAATTTTTTTATTATATAAAATCTATTTTTATTAATGATGTCAATATGACTTTTTATATTATTATTATTATTATCACTTGCAATATGTTCAATTAATAAGAGTCGTAGTTGAAATAACAATATAAATTTGGGATTTTTTTTTAGAAAAGAAAATTTATTTTGATATAGTTAAAATTATATGGTAATTTTAATAATCGTTTAATAATCCACTTAAATATTTATTTTTTCTTAAGTTAATCAAATTTATTATTCCCAAAACTCCTAATAATAACTTAATTAAAAAAATATTTTCAAAGAATAATTGTATATTTTTAATTTTAACAAAAAATCTCTGTTTTTAATTATTTTTAATGACAAAGTTAAATTATAATTAAATTTAACTATTGTATAAGATGAAATTAACATTTACAAAACATTTAAAAACTTAATTATTGTCCAGAATTATTAAATTTTTTTATAATTGAAGTCGATTTTGAAATTATAATTAAATTTTGTTTTCAAAAAAGTCTTAAAATGAAATTCATAATTGCTCCATCATTGTTTGATCGTATTAAAAATAACTTGATTATTTTTTTGATTTCGCTCTGACGAAAGAAATCGAATTTTACATTTAAAGTTGTCACTAAAATATACTTATTATCTGTAAAAAGACATTTTTTACAGGAAACCGTAAATGGAGCGTTAAATTGAATTAAAGTAATCTAGTTTGTGGGCTGAGGTGTGTACTAAGTTAATTTGGGATCTTTTAAGAAATATAATACATGATGCTCTAGTGCTTTCTTTTATTTATTGATGGTGTTTTATTCCGTTTTGACGTTCCTCAAACAATTTTTAGAATTAATGTGGAGCCGGAACCGCATTTAGTGAGAACAGCTTTTTTGAATGTACGAAAAAAATTTAAACCTTTTGGCAATACTGTTAATGAAGCTCGTGGTGAAACCAGGGTAGAAACTACAGTCGTTTTTGAATTTTATCATTTATAATTTAACAGCTATTAAATCTGCAGAATAGGGAAATGCAAAGTGTTCTATTGGTTCATGACTCAACCATTTGGATTCTTCTTCTCGTTTTAAAATTACCGGCATTCTTTTTTTATGATTGTGGATTTCAGCCAAGAGTGGATTGGCTTCGGTGGTCAATAAAGTGTAGGTATTTTTGATTTCTCCCGTTTCTTTATCTACCCAATGGGAATATAAACCCGCAAAGGGAAACAGTTCTTCTTTGGTCAAGCGCGATTCGTATTTTTGTTTTGCTTTGCCTTTTGGGTCCAGCCATTGCCATTCGTAATAGCCATTAGCAATCACTAAGCATCTTTTATCAACTGAATTTTTGAAAGAAGGTTTTTCGTTGACTGTTTCTATTTTTGCGTTAAGCGTGTATTTTTTAATTTCCTCATCATTTGCCCATGACGGTATTAAGCCACAATCGTAATGGGTAATGATGTTTGGTTTTTCATCAATGATTAATGGAGTTTTAGGATATTTAAAACCATTAATGTGAGAAGTTGGTTTGAATTCCACCGGATTGTCAATAGTAGCATTGAACCTACTTTGTACTTCTAATGCTAATTTGGTTTGCTTGAAATGAAAACACATACTATTTTTTAGTTATTAATTTTCAAGCTCTTTTAAAACTATATGCACGGATTCTTCGGTTATGGTTAATTTGACATCGAAAACGCATTTTTTAAATATTATTAAAATATAAAAAGGCTCGCTTAGATAAAATCTTTGGCGAGCCTTTAAAAAATAAGTTTATTTGTGATTCTCTAATCGGTATGAAGCCGTTTCGGTATAGGTTTTTCCAAATTGATCGATTGCTTTAATATCGATATTATGTTTTCCTATTTCAAGGTCCGTTGGGATTTTTCCTCTCCAAAGATGCTTACTTTCGGTAGGATTAGATGAGCGTCTACCAGGAATCAATACTTCGGTAAGATCCCATTCATAAACCGTCGTGGCGTAGGATGGATCTATTTCCTCTGCGTACTCCATCGCTTTCCATTCTCCTTGGTCTACACGATATTGAACGCTGTCGTTTTTACTTCCCATAAAGAAATTTACATAAATTCCTGATCGGGTAGAACGTCCTTTCTCTACTACTTTGGGTGCGAAAATGTCCATCTGGTAGGTTTTGGGTTTACCCGCAACTTTATAATCTAAACTGTATTGATTTCCGTTAAAATTAATAAAAGCGTATCCCTTTGGTGTTCCATCGCGCATGGTCGAAACCGGAACCCCTTGTTCATTGAGTTTTCCGGAATACCAGTCTCCGGAAGTGGTTCCTACATTGTAATGATGGTGTGGCTTTTCTTGTAACCAACCTTCGGTTTTGCCAAAATAATCCTGGCGTTGAATGTGTGTATGTGCAGAAAGAGAAAGTGTATTCGGGAAATCTTTTAAAAGTTCAAATAATTGATCGCGATCTACATCTCTAAAGGTATCTTCATTGGCTGGCTCACTTATCGGTATGTGAAAAGCCAGCACTATTAAATGTTCTTTTGGAACCAGTTTTAAATCATTGGCAATAAACTGTAACTGTTTTGGTGTAAAACCACCCCAATATCCTTTTTGATTTCGAGGGTCAGGATAAAGCACATTATCCATTACGATGAAATGGACTTTCCCATAATTAAAGGCATAATTGGCTGGGCCGAAATGGGCTTCATAAGTTTCATCGGCCATTTCATCTGTAGTAGCATCAAAATTAAGATCGTGATTTCCCAATAAATTGTACCACGGAATTCCTGCTTTTTTAACTGCTTTTATATAAGGATTAAAAAGAGCAAGATCATTCCCCACCAAATCGCCCAAACTCAAACCGAAAGGGACATTTTTGATACCTTCCACCTCGGCTACAATTCCTTTGGCAAAAAAGTCAACTTCTGCTTGAGTGTAGGGTTGCGGATCTCCAAAAATAAGGGCTGTAAATTCTTGGTTTTCCTGTTGGGCCACTAAACCAAAATCGACTGATTTAGGTAGTTTTCCCGTTGGGTCCACACCTTTGAATTTTAATTTTGGTGAACCATTGAGCTTGTGATTGTAAAAAAAATGAGGCAGATTATTTTCATTCACGCCTACTTTATAGTTGGCGGGTTTGATTACGGCTATGATCGCATCGTCGTTAATAGGTAAGATGTATTTTCCTTTTTCATCAGTGAGGACCACTTCCAGTCCATTGGTAACGGAAACATTGGCAATTCCTTTTTCATTTCGTTCTTTTTTGCCGTTCTGATTTTCATCTGCAAAAACAAAACCCTGAACATTGGTTTGTGCCATAAAAGGGATGGAGCACAAAAGAGCGCATACGGATAGCAATACTTTTTTCATTGTTTATTTATTTTTAATTAAGATTTATTTGTCCCACCAAACTTTAGTGTTGATATCATCCGCGCCCAACATTTCGACCGCTTTGAGGTAATTTCCTTGGTTGTTTATTTGAATACTCGTCGGATAGTAGAAACGGGACGGCATGAGTCCATTATTCTCCATAGCAGTCGTTTTTGGAAGTATAGGAAATCCTGTTCTACGGTATTCAAACCATTGTTGGTAATCGATAAAATAAAGTGCATAATACTTTTGAAGCATTATTTTTTCTAAAGTACCATCATAAGCAGCATAGGAATTATTGAAATAAGTAGTAGGGATTAGGGCTCCCAATTGCTCCATTGCTGCTTGAACTCCTTTTTTATAGTGCAATTCGGCGTCAGCAGTGAATCCTCTTTGTGCCATTTCGGCTTTTATAAATGCTACTTCGGCATAGGTCATTAAGAAAATATTCATGGGATTGGTAATCTGGGCGGCATTAAACGTTGAAGCATTGAAGGTAAACTGAGATTCAGCACCCGCATAGGCACTGGGAATTCCTTTGTATCCTATGGAAACATTATTCAAGTCTCGGGCAAGACCTGCAATAACTGGTCTTCGGGGATCAGTCATAGTGTTGAGATTGTCTATAAAAAAGGAAGCTATTTTTACGTTTAAACTAAAATCCTGCGGTCTTCCCCAAGGAGAAACATTAGGGGTTACTCCACTGACTTTCAAGATGGCAGATTCGGATGTGTTTTCAAAAACAGGATATTGTATTGGATTTTGAATCATCGTTGCCAATTTTTGAAAAGAATTGGTTTCTGTACGGTTGGAGATTCTCAACAACAAACGCATTCGAAGGGAATTAGTGAATTTTCTCCATTTAGTGACATTGTTTTGAAAAAGAATATCACTGGCATAAATCATTGGAGTAGCGGTATTATACAAGGTGTTGGCTCGCTCTAAATCGGCTAAAATAGTAGTGTAAATCAATTCCTGAGAATCAAATGCCGGGTAGAGATTGCCTTCCTCTCCACTTACGGCTTCGGTCATGGGAACCGGTCCAAAAATATCCGTAAGGTTAGCATACACCCAAGCATTTAACGTCAGTGCAATCGCTTCATAATTGCGATCTTCTGCTCGTATGGCTGCGGCCTTCATTTCCTTGATGTTATTGAGCCATTTGTAATAATTTGACCAGGAGGAATAGCCTATTTCCTGACTTAAATCATAGCGGTGAAGCCCTCCGGAAACACTAGGGAAGGGTAACGATACCTGCATTAAATCGAAAGTGACATTGGCACTTCGGTTGGCGTTGTGTGTAGCCAGACCATAAATGATTGGGTTAATTAAAGTTCCCGGACTTATTTCGGCAATCCGATTTGGATCTTCATTGAGTACACTAAAATCGCCCGTGCAAGCCAAGTTTAGCAGTATTAGAACTAAAGTTGCAGTAAAAATTTTTATCTTTTTCATCTTTAAATAATAGTTTAGAAATTCACTTTTAAGTTAAAACCATAGGTAGCCGGAGTCGGCATTTGACCCATTTCGATACCCGGTAAAATAGTATCTCCATTTAAGGCTGCGGTTTCCGGATCGAAAATAGGAAAGTCAGAAAGCACCGCTAAGTCTCTACCGAAAACAGATAGATCTAAGCTGGTGATACCGGTATTTTTCAGCCACTCAGATGATATGCTGTATTGAAGACTTACTTCTCTCAATTTTACATAGGAAGCGTCAAAAGAGTTGGACTCAACATTGGCTCTGCGGTAATACCGAGCGTACCAGTCTGGAGTTAATGCTTCAGTCGTATTTTGAGAATAGGTATTGTCTGAATTTAAAACCACTCCTTCTCCTACAATCACTCCTTCTTCACGTCCTTTCATGGTGGACATTAGTTTTCCCATTTCGGTAAGTTTATGGTGCGTTTGCGAATAGATGATACCGCCAAGTTGACCATCAAGCATGACATTTAAACCTAGATTTCCAAATTTAAAACTGTTGTACAATCCTGCTCTCCAATCGGGTGTTGCATCGCCAATATATTGAATTTCATCTGGATAAGCTGGCAAGCCTTTCTTATCATATACAATTTGTCCGTCAGGAGATCGTACAAAACCATAACCGTAAATTGCAGTTGTTGTTCCGCCTTCTTTGGCAATTAAAGTTGCTGAACCTCCTGATCCGATGGTTTGTTGGCCCTGAATACCATCTGCAAGTTCCATAACACGATTCCAGTTTTTAGACCAGGTTAGCGTTGTTGACCACTTCAATTTATTTACATTAATTATTTTTCCTGTTAGGGTAAGTTCAATACCTCTATTTCGAACTTCTCCTGAATTCATAATCCCTGAACTGAATCCCGTTGTGATGTCTAAGGGAACAGAAATAATTTGATTTTTTGTCGTTGTCTGATATACCGTTGCATCAAAATTGATTCGGTTTTTGAATAATCGCCCTTCAAAACCAGTTTCAATACTGGTCGTTATTTCTGGTTTAAAATTGGCGTTGTACAGAGTTGACGGCGCTACTGCTGAACTGGCAAAGGCAGATTGATCGTAGTATTTACTGGTTCTGTACGGATCAGTATCGTTACCTACCTGGGCAAGAGATAATCGGTATTTAAAATACTCTAAAGATTTAGGTAAGTTAAAAATTTCAGAAACAATAAAACTGGTATTTACTGATGGGTAAAAGAAAGAATTATTTTGTACCGGTAAAGTACTGGACCAGTCATTTCTGCCCGTTAAATCCAGAAAAATTTGATCTTTAAAAGAGAAAGAGAACAGTCCGTATAAACTGTTGACTTTTTTATAACTGTCATTGACATTAATAATGGGATTGCTGATGCCGTTTGCTAATTTGTAAACATTTGGAACGACCAAGCCTTCAATAGCCGCATCCATTCTCTGGTATTTATAGCTCATGGCATTTCCTCCCGCCGAAGCAGAAAAAGAAAAATCTTCCGATAGCTTATTTTTGTATGCTAATAAAAAATCAGAATTTACTTCCTGCATAAAAACATCTTGAGTTCTAAAAAATCCTTTTGCGTAGCGATTGATGCTGAACGGTCTTTTTTGCTCCCGATCTTGGTGGTAGGTGTTTAATGCGGTTCTCAGTAAAAGATCTAAATGAGGAGCCAACTGGATTGTTGCATTCAAATTACCCACGATTTGATTACTCGCTAAAGAGTTTGTCGCTTGATTGGCAATCAGATAGGGATTGTCAATATAACTGCTGAAAGGTTGCAGTTGTTGAATTTGGGTCTGACCTTGTTTCCAAATAGGTTTGTACCAGTCGAGATCAACATTTGGATTTTGGAAAATAGTAAAGTAGGCAATAGAACCATTATTATACCCGGTGCTCGGTAAATTGTCACTGTCTCTGTTATTGTAATTAATCACTGAAGCAATTTTGATTTTATCGGATATTTTATAATCAGCATTTACAGAAGCCGTTATTCTTTCAAATCCGGTATTGGGCATAATCCATTCATTTTTTGAATGGCCAACAGACATTCTCATAGAGCCATTCTTGTCTCCGCCCTGAAGTGTGATGCTATTGTTAATAGTAGTTCCGGTACGCCAGAAATCTTTAATATTATTTTTATAAGGAATCCATGGTGTTCTTTCTACTCCCTGTGTTTCTGTCAAAGGATCGTATTGGAAATAAGATTGTCCTTCGAATTTTGGGCCCCAGGCGCTGCTGGTAGAACCCGTATTGTTTCCATCCGCAGAGCTTAAATAGGAATAATACGGATTTTTATTTTTGTCAAATGATTTTCCGGTACCCTGACCATATTCATATTGGTAATCAGGCCAGCGCTGAATAACGTCAAAGGTGATCCCTGAGTTATATGTAATTCCAAGTCCTTTATTCTTTTTGCCGGATTTGGTAGTGATGATTAAAGCACCATTTGCAGCACGGCTTCCATAAAGTGCTGTTGCTCCGGGTCCTTTTAAAACCGTAACATTTTCAATATCGTCCAGATTAAGGTCTGAAATACTGTTACCAAAATCAACAGGAGAATCGCTTCCCATATACGCACTATTTGACCCTGAACTCGTTATTTTACTATTGATAGGAACGCCATCGACAACAATGAGGGCGTTGTTGCCATTAGGATTTAGCGAATTGTTTCCTCTCAAAGTAATTTGTTGTGAATTTAAAGGGCCGGATCCTGAGGAAACGATATTCAAACCGGCCACTTTTCCTTTTAATCCGGTAGACCAGTTGTTCGGGGAAGTTTGTGCCAAGTTATTGGCACTAATAGTTTGTTGCGAAAAACCCAATTGTTTTTCCTGTCTTTTAATTCCTAATGCGGTTACCACCACTTCGTTGAGCGCATTGGTGTTCTCCGTTAAGCTGATTACTAATAATGCTGAATTATTCGCAGGTACTTCTTTATCATCAAAGCCCATGTAAGAAACTAACAAAATCACAGAAGTGGAGTTTGTTTTTAGACTAAAATTTCCGTCAAAATCAGTTGTAGTACTGTTTGTGGTTCCTTTTTCTAAAACGGTTGCACCGGGTAGCGGCATCCCTTGAGAGTCACTCACTTTACCGCGGATAATTCGCTGGATCGAAGCGGGTTTCGTAACAGAAATAGTATTGTTATTCCGATTAAATTGGAAACCTGTTTGGGCTGTAATTTTGTTTAAAATAGTATTTATACTTTCCTTATTAGCCAATAAAGTTAAACGTTGTTTTGATGAGGATATTTTTTCATCAAAAACAAAGGTATAGTTAGTCTTGCTCTCCAAGATATCAAATACTTCTGTAATTTGAACTTCTTTAATATTGAGAGAGAGATTTTTCTCCTCATACTTTACATCGGTAAAAGGGATGGCATAGGTTTCCGAAAATACAAAGAGGAAACTGAATAAATAAAGGTATTTTTTTAATTTCATGGAAAAAAGAAATTGGATTTTCAAATTCATTTTAATGATTTTTAAGTGTTTAATTTTTAATAGGATCTGATTTCGAATGCAACTTAATCTTGATTTTAATAGCGAATTCCAGTAATTATTTCTTTGGTTTTTCTCGTATAAAAATTTTATTTGGGGTTTGAAAATCGATTTCTAATTGTTTTACCTCTGCAATACTTTTGAGGATCGTACTGATGTTTTCGTCTTTAAATTTTCCGGAGATGCGGAGTTGTTCTAATTTCGGATTGTCAAAAAGGATGGTAACATTAAATTTATTTCTCAAAATTTCAGCAGTTTCGCCAAGGCTTGTATTTTTAAGCACCACAATATTTTTGGTCCATGCCAAAAAGTCCTCACGAGAATCGTTTAAAAGCTGCGGTACTTGTGATTTTTGAAAAAGTAATTGTTGATTTTTGGTGAGGAAAATATTTTGAATTGGATTTTTTATTGAATTTACTTTCACTTGACCCGAAAGGACACTGATGCTGTTGGGATAATTCTCATACGCTTTAATGGTAAAAGAAGTTCCTAAAACTCTGGTTATTAATTGTGTGGTTTCTACTGTAAAAGGACTTTTTGGATTTCGTACCACTTTAAAATAGGCTTCTCCTTTTAGGGTTAGCTTTCGGTTATCTAGGAAGTCGTTCGAGTAAGTAATACTGCTGTTGGAATTAAGTATTAGCTGACTCCCATCAGGCAAAAAGAGTGTTTTTATTTCTCCTTTCGCAGCGGATTGTGTTATGAGACTTTTACTTGTTGATCGGGTTATTAAAAGAGGAATGGCCAGCACAATAATGGCAATTGCGGCTATTTGAATTATTTTAAAATATAAAGACCGAATTTTTTTCTTGGGCTTATTAATTTCAGTTTTTATTTTCTGGAGAATTGTATTCCTTTTTTCTTCGTTTAACGAAAGGACTGTAATATTTTGCTCTTTCTCTATTTGTTTTAAAAAGAAGATTTCCACTGCTTCTTTTTCTGATAAGGAACATTTATTTTGGACATATTTGTGGGCTAATGTTATGAAGTCTTCTTTTTGCAAAATGGGTCTTTTTACGGTAAGTACCTGCTTGAATTCTTTTTACGTAGTAGAAAATTTAGTCTTAAAGATTTGTTAACAGAAGTTACAGCGTATTAACATTGAAGCAACATTCCGGTAATAAAAACCGAGAATTGATACGGATCAATCTTCATTTTAAGCAATTTTAAAGCATCACTAATATGCTTTTCTACCGTGCGAACCGATAAGCCTAATTTTTGGGCTATCTCAATGTTGGTGTAATGCTCCAATCGGCTAAGAATTAATACTTCTTGGCTTCTCGGAGGCAATTTTTTAATTTCCATAAAAATCCCGGCTTCAAATTCTTGGTAGACTAAGTGCTTGTCTGTTTTTGAAGGATGCGGAATGTTTTGAAGTATTTCGAGGTGTCCGGAATCGAATTTTAAATCCCGAATGTGGTTGGCTACTTTATATTTGACGGCTCGGAGTAAATAGCCTTCTAAATTGACAATGTTGGTATTAGTGGATTTTTCCCAAAGACTGATAAATATTTCCTGAACAATATCTTCGCAAATGGCTTCTTCTTTGTAGATTTTAAAAGCAAAGGAATACAATCTTTTCCAATAACGATCAAACAAGACTTCAAAGGCAAGCTGATCTTGACGCTGTAGTTTTTTTTGCAGTTCTGTATCCGATAAAAGCAGTAGTGATGTTTTCATTCATTTGTAGTTGACACAAATGAAGTCAATTTTAGGTGGTTGAAATTCGAAATGAGTTTAAGTTATAGTTAACGAATGTCGATGATTTGTGCCCTTCATCAGGTTTAACTATGTTTAGTTAGTTACGGTTTAAACATTTTTGGTAGTACTTAAGGTCGCAAGGATAAGTATTTTTAAATTCCGGTTTCTTTGTCTAATCAATGAGAATCGAATCCAGCAAAGGGAAAAAGTTCATCATTAGGCATACGCAATTCGAAATTTTGTTTTTCTTTCACTTTTAAATCCTACCATTGCTTCCGTATTAGCCATTAGCGATCACCAAGCATCTATTATCAACTGAATTTTTTAAAGAAGGTTTTTCGTTGACCGTTTCTATTTTAACGTTTAAAGTGTATTTTTTAATTTCCTCATCCTTTGCCCATGCAGGTATTAAACCCCAATTGTAATGAGCAATGATATTTGGTTTTTCATCAATAATTACAGGAGTTTTAGGATATTCAAAACCATTTATGTGAGCACTTGGTTTGAATTCCACCGGATTGTCAATCGTTGAATCGAACCTGCTTTGTACTTCTAATGTTAATATGGTTTGTTTGGAATGAAAACACATAGTATTTTCTTTATTTATTAATCCTTTGGGTGTAATTAAATTATTTGTGTTTTAATATTATTAATTGGTCTATCAAAAATAAATTTATTAATAAATTGTACCAAAGTTAACGCTTTTATTTTAGCCAAAATTCTTGTTTAAAAACCTTTAAAAGATTTCGCATAATTTCTTCTAATCATAAATTGGTCACACAATTGATAAAATAAAGTTTCAATCCATTTTCTTGATTTTCTACCGATATTTGATTGTTTTTTATATCCTTTTTGATTTTTTCTGATTGGTGTTTCCAATTTGATATTTGCATTTTCAAACAAGTCTAATTATTGCGGTGCGGACAAATAACCTCTATCTCTAAGCAACATACAATCAGATAATTAATATTTTTAATATTTTAACAAATGTACATCGTTAACACTTGCTTTTGTAATATCTATTGATTGAGAAACTCCTGAAATACTAAAAACTAAATGAAGTTTATAACCATAAAACCAAGTGTTTTGTGATGTACAAAAACCTTTGTCAGGCGCAGTGTGAAAGTCATTTTTACATATTTTTATTCTGCTATGTATAGCCATTTTACAAATCTCAAGTGGCATACTGTCTACTTTAAAATAATTTTCAAATTCAATAAATTTTTATTACAAATGTTGTCTGATTTCTTCAGTAAAATGGAATAACTTTTTTCTCCTTTTATTGTATTGACTTCGCTCAATTAAATTAGGAATTTCTCCTTTTTGTAATTGATTAAAAAATGAATTTTCACTATCAATAGACATATATTCAGAAGTTAAGCTCAATGCAACTATTTCTAAATCAGACATTTTAAGTCTTCTTCCTGCTCGAATTTCTGTATTTAAAACAATATTAAAAGAAGTAATAACTTCTAAAACTCTAAAATAATTTTTTACTATATTTGACATAGATATTGGGCTGTTTTGCGACATCAAGATACTGAAATTCAGCGGCTTGAACAATATCTAATCCCTTTATTTTACTTCAAAATAATTGCCCCCAACGGGTAAAATTAATATTTTTTTACATATCAACGTTATACTGTCTCAAGAGTGATCTAATTTTAACACCAGATTCTTTCAGATCATTCTTTTTCCATTTCCCTTCCGATTTAGCAGATTTTTTTAAAATAGAACATGTTTCATCTTTGTCCGATACCGACCAAGTAATCCAACTCAGTTTTCTACTTTCCATCCAATCTATATAATTTTGCCAAGATTCATAGTCGAGCGGACCATCCCCTGTGGCCTGCATCCCAGCAGATTCTGAGACAAAAACTGGTAGTCCACTTTTTATTGCGTCATCCGTTCTGTCACGCAACCATTTTCCGTGGGTTCCTGCGTAGAAATGCATGGTATACATTAAATTATCGAATCCTTTTATAGGATTTGCAGCTGGTAAATGAATATCCTGATCCCATTTGGGGCAACCTACAAGAATAATATTATCTGAATCATTCTCGCGAATAACTTTTATAACCTCTTCCGAATAGGCCTTTATTTCTTCCCAAGATTCATAATCAGGCTCATTAAAAATTTCATAAATTACATTGGGGTACCTACCATATGTTTTCGACATTTCTGCAAAAAATTCTTTAGCTTCTTCTAAATTTATGTTGTGGCTGTGCCAATCTATTATTACATAAATATCCGCTTTAATTGCACCCTCAATAACAGCTTTAACTTTGGCTTTCGAAAATTCACGTTCTTTCAAATAAGGTTTGTCCCCTACCTCAATTCCCATTGCAGCGCGAACTACATTACATTTAAAATCTTTTTTGAGCCATTTAACCGCTTTTTCATTATAAAATCTTGGCCAGAAACTATGCCAGCCAAAACTCAATCCACGAAGCACAACATCTTCTCCTTTAGTATCGACAAGCTGCGTTCCTTCAAGTTTCAATTGCCCATGATTTTTCACAAATTGAGCGTTAGAAAAGCAGCAGCAAAGCAAAAAGAACAATCCCGTAATTTTCGATTTTACGTCCATTTTTAAATTTTATTTAATTTCAAAGTAATTACATCATGCGAGGATAAATCAGAAATAAATGTTTTTTTTGTGTTTCCAACCTCTTTGTTTTTCCAAAGGTCAATAATTTTATAATTTGTCGTAGTAAAATTAGTTTCTAGATTGAAATCGACATCTCTTATCACCTCTTTTTTCCAATCGAAATATATCTTCTTCGTAACATCACTTCGATTCAAAAAAGTTATTACCCAATTTCCATCAGATAAGGGTTTAACCCAAATTTCCAGTCCATCCTTAGCGGAATATTTAAACCCTTGTATCCCCAATTTATCTTGATTTACAGCAATTAGTTCCTTGTTTGATAATATTGCCAATGTTTCTTTAGACATTTTTCTGAAATCATTTCCAGCTATTAAAGGTGAAGACATCATAGACCACATTGTGAAATGTGCTCTATCTTCGTTATTTGTCATGCCATTACCCACCTCCAACATATCGAAATCATTCCAATGATCCGGTCCGGAAAACTTACGAATGTTTTTACGCATTTCGATAATTTTCATAAATCCCCATGACGACCAATTTCCTTGCTCATGTTTAAATTCACAATCAAAACACGGATAAATATCTCCGGAAATTCTCCAAAGATTACCAACAGGTTTTCCCCAATCCCAAGGCTGATTGTCACCCCATTCACATAAACTGAAAACGATTGGTTTACCTGCTGTTTTCAACGCGTTACTCATTGTGTTATAGGCTTCTTTTGCATTGATTCCTTCAGTATTGCACCAATCATATTTTAAAAAATCAATATTTAAGTTTGCATAAAAACGGGCATCTTGATATTCATACCCACGAGTTCCAGGATATCCGGCACAAGTGTGCGTGCCTGCACAATTATACAAACCAAATTTCAGTCCTTTGGCATGAATATATTCCACTAATGATTTCATTCCGCTAGGGAATTTTATTGGATCTGGAACTAAATTACCATT
This sequence comes from Flavobacterium sp. DSR3-2, assembly GCF_049896525.1. Taxonomy (NCBI): domain Bacteria; kingdom Pseudomonadati; phylum Bacteroidota; class Flavobacteriia; order Flavobacteriales; family Flavobacteriaceae; genus Flavobacterium; species Flavobacterium sp. DSR3-2. The sequence continues at coordinate 156,124 of NZ_JAFCUM010000006.1, read as the reverse complement.
AGCATCGCGCTCTTTGGCCATCCAGCCATCATCTAATACAATATAAGTGTAACCTGCAGCCGCCATGCCGGAGGCTACCATTATATCAGCAGTTTCTTTTACCAAATTTTCATCGATATTTGTTTCAAAAGTATTCCATGAATTCCATCCCATAGGCGGAGTTAAAGCTAAATCATTGTATTTGGTACTTTTTTGTGCTATTACATTTCCTTGGCTAAATGCGGACAACGAAAAAGCAACCAGAAAAAAAGAACAGATTATTTTTTTCATCCTTGTATTTTTATATTTAAAAACTATATCTAAAAAGAATTCCCTAATTAGTGAATTAGGGAATTTCTTAAACAAACTCAAACAAAACAAATATTTACTTTAAAATAAAACCAACATCATCAATAAAAATTTTATCCCCATTATCATTTCCAAATTCTTGAAAAACAATTTCATTAATTTCTGCAGGTGCACCACCTAGATCGCTAAATGGTATTACTACGCTGGTCCATTTATTATCAAATGAAACCTCTTTTCCAGCACCAAAATTACCATTTAATACTACTTTAAATTTACCCGTTGCCTTCGTGCTTTTAAACGAAACTCTAAGCGCTTTGTAAGAAGCTGTTGTAACTGGAGCAGCGAACATTGGGAATTTAAAACCCGTGTATCCCGTAAATGTGGTTTCTATAGAATTTTGACCTTGGACTTTTTCTGTAGTATTGACTTTATAACCACTTCCATCCCAAGGTCCTAAATAATTTTCAACAAATGAAGCCGGAGCATCATCATAAATTGCTGTCCCTATAGCTTGAGTAGAGGTTGCAAAACCAGATATATTTGTAACGGTAACGTACTTATATTGTGTGACACCAGCAGGAACTGTAACCTTAATTTCTGTCAATGATGATGAAATTACTGTAGCGTTAATATCACCAATTTTAACTGAGGGGTTTAAGAAATATTTTCCACTGATTGTTATAACATCGCCTGCAACTGCATTAATGGGATTGTAACTTCCAAAAGTAGGAGCTGGTGGAGCAATTATAAATGGATAAATTACAGTACCAACTTTTGTAACTATTTTTAATTCATTCGATGCATTTGCGTAAGGGGTACTTTCATCAATTGTAACAAATATGGCTTTATCGGTAACTAAAGTTGGATTGAAATACGTATCCACATCATTAAAATAAATTTTTTCAACAGTAGTAAAACCAGAACCTTGAATTACATATACATTTTTAGGCAAACCAAATGTTGTTGGAACTAGTTCTCCTGCCCCAGCTTTGCTAACACTGTCAATTGCCAATGTCCCTGAAGAACCCTCATTGTCATCTGATGAACAGGAAAACAACATACTTGCCACCAAGAAAAAGGTAAGAAAGGGGTATATATATTTTGCTTTAAGATTTTTCATAATAGTATATTTTTTTTGGGTTATTTAAAAACATAAGGAACTGCAGGTTCTCTTAATTTTGGATTTTGCAACAGCTCATTTGCAGGATAAGGATATATAAGTGTTGTAATGGGTAAAGAAGAAATTTTAGTTGGTGCAATTTTTGTCCCTCTGTCTTGAGCTTCCAATTTAGCTTTTGCAACAGCAAAATCAAGTCTGCCCAAATCAAACCAATAATCATTCTCCGCAGCCAATTCAGCTCTTCTTTCTTTGAAAATATCTTCAAAAGTTATCAAAGTTTTAGGCGGTAAGCCAGCTCTAACCCTAACTTTATTGTAAGAGGCCAGTGCTGCACCGTTTGAAGTACTACCAGATTGAGAACCTAAAATTGCCTCGGCATGAATCAATAGTAATTCAGCATATCGCATCACATACGTATTTTGCTTAGTAAATCCATTTGATAGGGCATTATACACCCCTGTAATGTCAGCATTACTTCTACCACATACATATTTTTTCATTGCAGCACCAGAACCTTGTGCGAAATTAGTTTGCCCATCTTGATCTAAATCTGGCATAGTATATCCCAATGTTATTGCCCCAGTTCCGTCATAATTTGCTGATGCTGATAATTTAGGGTAATTATCTCCAGGTTTCATAAATGTTTCTTTTCTGCGCAAATCTCGTGGCTCAAAAGCATTATTAATCAAATCTTGAGAGGGACCTACAACTCCAGCATAACTAGCTTCTGTTAGATTTCTATTACTTGCAAATTGTGTATTCAATGAATTCCCGTAGAAGTAAAGACCTGGCATCCACTGAAAAGCAATAATAGATTCTTCATTGTTGTTATATTTTGGAAGAAATAGATCTCCATAATTAGTAGCTGGTACATCTGTACCAAATAGTTTAAACTCTCCGCTGTTGATTACTTCTTCTGCGAGAGCTCTAGCCTGAGTATATTTCTTTTGATATAAATAGACCTTTGCTAAAAGTGCTTTTGCTGAGCCTGAGGAAACTCTGGCATTATCCTGATAACTACCTCCTCTAACTTTAGCTTTCAAATTGTCTTTAGCAAATATCAAATCGTTTTCGATAAACTTGTAGACATCCGAAACAAGATTAGTATTAATTTGAGGATTAGCAGCAAAATCTGCTGCATTCTCAACAATTGGTACAGGTCCAAAAAATCGAACCAAATTGAAATAAGCTAAAGCTCTCATAAAATGCGCTTCACCTAGCGAATTATTGATTGCTGCTTCACTTACCTTTGGATTATTAATATTAGGTAAAGCCAAAATTAAGGTGTTTGCATTTGCAACAACTCCAAAACAAGAGGACCAAGCTCCAAGTAAATTCTCGTCACTAGTTTGAAACAGTAACGTATTAAACTGATTAAATTCAGAAGAAGTGTTCACTAAATTTCCAGATGCCATATCGGTCAAAGCAAAATACGGCTTTACCGTTAATTCAAACCAAGCTTTTCCATAAAGTATATTAGTACTTGAGGCTACTTTCTCATCAGAATCATAATATGTTGCAGCGTCATAAGAATCCTTAGGAACTACATCTATAAACTCATCTGAACAAGATGTTATGACTAAAATCGAACATAAAACAACTAATGTTTTACAATTTATTAAATATTTTTTCATTGTTTTTAAGTATTAGAATTCAACATTTACTCCCACTGAAATAACTCTTGGAGTTGGATAACGACCATTATCAACTCCGGACAATAAAGCGTCTTGATTGAACGATCCAACTTCCGGATCATAACCTGTATATTTTGTGAAGGTGTACAAGTTTTGCACACTTGCATATAATTTAAGTCTAGTCAACTTAGCTTGCGAGATAATATCCGTTGGTAATGTGTATCCAACTGTAATATTTTGTACTCTTAGGTAAGAACCGTCTTCAACAAAACGATCAGAAAAAATTAAATTAGGATGATCATAAGATGTAGGCCTTGGTAAACTTGCATCGAGGTTAGAAGGAGAATAAAAATCCAAAGCAGAAGCAAACTGATTCTGATACAAATTAGAATTTGATGTTCCAGCTCTCCTTGTAAGATTAAATAAATCATTTCCAACAGAGCCTTGCAAAAACACTGAAAAATCAAAATTTTTGTATGCAAAATTGTTAGTGAAACCGAATGTGAAATCTGGATTTGGATCCCCAATCGTCGTATAATCTAATTCATTTATCACACCATCATTATTATTATCTGCATATTTCATATCACCAGCAATAAAATCAACCGGGCTGGCACCAAAACCGTTTTTAGGTCCTGCGCTGGCATCGGCATCCGAGGTATAAATTCCTAATGAATTCAATCCATAAAAAGTACCTATTGGGCCTCCAACTAATGTTTTAGTAATTGGTTTTCTTGTATAATCATTTATAAGAGCATATTTAATAAGCAATGAACTGTTAGAAATCTCAACTAACTTATTTACATACTTAGACACAACTAATGTAGAATTCCAAGAAAAACCACTATCGAATTTGGTACTGTAGTTTACAGACATTTCAATTCCTTTATTTTCCAATGTTCCAATATTTCCAAAAGCTGAGGCTACTCCACCGCCATCGGCACTTCCAGTAAGAAATAATGGCAAAGGAATTTGATACAAGAAATCTTTAGAAGTCTTTTTATAAACATCTATCGAAGCATTTAATCCCGAGTTAAAAAGTGAGAAGTCTAATCCAATATTTATTTGTTTTTGAGACTCCCAAGTCAATTCAGGATTTGGAGATCTGGAAAGCTGAAAACCAGCACCCAAAGGAGATTGTACTAAAGTCAATGCTGGGGCATATAAATTATTCGCAATTTGCTGATTTCCAGTCTCACCATAACCAGCTCTAAGTTTTATATTTTTTACAGCATTAAAGTCCTGCATGAATTCCTCATTGGATAATTTCCATGACCCCGAAATAGCCGGAAAATAGCCCCATTTATTTCCTTTTGCGAACTTTGATGAACCATCTGCCCTAATAGAACCAGAAATACTGTAGCGTCCGCCATAATCATAAACTGCCTTTCCAAAAAGTGAATACAATCGTTGTGAGCCACTATAGGCGAAACCTGGTTCAACTTTTTGTAATTCTGCAGCCACTGGTAATGCAGGTAACGAATTATCGAAAAATCCAATTCCAGTTACAGCCAAACCTTTCCAGTTCCCTTCATTAGCCTCTTGACCTGCTAAAATATTAAAGCTATGCTTTCCAATTTCAGTTTTATAGGTTAGTAAGTTTTTAATGTTTAGTGAATAAAAACTATTTGTTCTTGAAGTAAGTGAAGCTGTATTATTGCTTGCAGCTCCCCAATTATAAGTTGGACGAAATTCATTTCCTTCACTAAATTCTGCGTATCCGCCTATCTCAAAACGGTACTCTAAACCTTTCATTAACCTCGCTTCAGTAAAAACATTTCCTGAAAAATTCTTTCTGACCAATTTATTTGTGTTTGACAACGCTTCAGCGATTGGATTTCTAAAATATATTCCTTGAGAATTTGTTGGAGGACCGGCATAAGTTCCATCTGCATTATAAACAACTACATCAGGAGTACTCAACAATGAAGTACTAACTATTCCATTTTGGCTTCCATTTAATGTGATATTTTCGTTAGTAATTCCAGTATTCACAAATGCACCCACCTTCAACCAATCCTTAACTTTAGCATCCACATTAGTTCGAAAAGTATATTTTTTAAATCCAGATCCTATCACAGTACCTTCCTGATCAATATACCCCCCAGATACATAATAACTCACTCCTTCTTTTCCTCCAGAAATAGACAACTGATGCGATTTCATGATGGCTATTCTGTAGATTTCATTTTGCCAATTAGTTCCTTTGCCTAATAACTCCGGATGTGAAAAATTATCATTTTTTAATGCTGTTGGGGTTAAAGCATCAATCAATCCATTTTGTAATCTGGCGTACCCTTGTAAATCCAGAACATCGATTAAATTTGTTTGCTCTTGAATAGAGTAGCTATGATCGTAAGTCAATTTACCCGAACCTTTTTTTCCTGATTTTGTAGTTATAATTACCACACCATTAGCGCCACGAGATCCATATATAGCTGTTGCTGAAGCGTCTTTCAGAATATCCATCGACTCAATATCATTGGGATTTAAAAAAGCAATTGGGCTTACAGAACTATTCCCTGTCGATGTACTCCCCTCACTAAAATCATTTCCTACCAGCGGTTTACCTGTAGTTGACTTACTGGTGGCGTCACCAGAAATTGGTACACCATCCACAACATATAATGGCTCGTTTGTACCACCAAGAGAAGAAATACCTCTAATTTTCACAGAAGTATTGCTCCCGGGTTGACCAGAATTACTAGTCACTGTTACTCCTGCTGCTTTACCCTGTAACATCTGATCTACAGACACCTGCTTCAAATTTTCAAGATCCTTAGCTTTTATAGAAGATATTGCACTCGTTACATCGCCTCTTTTTTGAGTACCATAACCTATCACGACAACTTCTTGCAGGTTTTGTGAAGTAGACTTCAAGGAAACATTGATTTTAGATTTCCCTTTCACTGCAATATTTTGGGTTTCAAATCCAATAAAAGAAAATGACAATGTAGCATCCATGGGAGCGTCAATTTCATATTTACCATCAATATCTGTAGCTGCAGATTTGCTTGACCCTAAGACCATTATATTTACACCAGGTATGGTAAGACCCTTTTCATCAGTTACAACACCTTGAATTTTTGTTTGGGCTGTAATAAAATTGCATGTAAGTAGTAAAAATAATATCAAAGGAATTGCTCTGTGTTTGCCGTTCCAATGAATTAAATTAGACAATAGTTTTTTCATAATAAATGTTTAGTTAGTTAAGATTGTTAACTTCTGAAAAGCATATTTCAGAAATAAAATGCATATTAATTATATTGATTTATAATTAACAAATCTATAACACAAGTAAACATTAAATTAATAGTATTATATCATTTAATGATAATATTTTTACTTTAAAGACAATTAGTAAAACATATCAAAATAATAACCCAATTAAATTATACATAACGTAATTTTATTGACCAAATAATGACATAAAAGAAATTAAGAGATAAGCAATAGTAACATATGTTACAATTCCAAACGAAGTATTAATAGAAAAAACAAGAACAAATTACCTATAAAATTCTTTTCAAACCAGAAAAATCCTCTCTATACTGACTTGGAGTACATTTTTTTATAGACTTAAAGCTTCTGTTGAAATTTGCAATATTATTAAAGCCTGATTTAAAAGCTATTTCTGAAATACTAAGATCTTTTTCTACCAACCATCTGGCAGCATAACCAATTCGAATATCATTGATATAATTAACAAACGTTTTTCCAGTTCTTTTCTTGATAAATCGATTGAACGAAATACTAGTCATGCTCGCCACATTCGACACATCATCAAGCGATATTTTCTCCGAAAAATTTTTTTGAACGTACTCATACACTAGTTTCATTTTATCATAATCGTCAAAAGTATCGTAATCAACTGTAAATGTAGATAACAACCTTTGATTTCTTGAATTAGCTAAATCATAGAGTATGGACGTGATTTCAAGAAAATAGTCCATTCCATCTAACTTTGAAATTTTAATCAATCGTGAGGAAAGCTCTTCTGCAGTTTTTTTTGAAAATAAAATACCATGAATCGATCGATTAAACATGTCTTTTATAGGATTCATTATACGTCTTGACAATAATGTTTCATCAAATAAATCATTATGAAATTGTATCGTAATTTCATGAATTTGCTTATTAGTACATTTATGTAATTCCCATCCATGGTATAAATTGGGACCAATTAATACCAATTCAATACTATCAATTTCTTCAATATTATCACCCACAACTCTTTTAACACCTTTACCATTTTGTATAAAATTGATCTCAAATTCAGGATGATAATGGACAGGGAAGTCAAAATTATCTTTTACTCTGTCAAATACTAAGAAACTATCGCCTGATGATAGTGGCGGAATTTCTCGATAAAAATTCTTTAAATTGCTCATAACGTTTTTTTTTTACCTGCAATAATATGATATAAAATTGATAAAATAATATTAATTAAATGCGAGTCATGCAATTATCTTTGAAAAATACAATTATCATTTTTTTAAAAAGAATATGAATATTAAACACGAATCATTTTTATTACACAGTATTTTTATAGTTTTAGCAGTTAAAGTACTAAAAATAATTGTTACATATTTTAGCGCTGATTGTATTGTAAAAAACTAAGTATACAAAAAAACAACCCTCCCAACTAACTACTAATGAAAAAAATATTTTATTTAATTCTTATCTGCACTAACATTGCGACATCCTGTTCTTCAATAGCGCAAAGTATTGATACAAAATTATCTCTCACTGATAGAAATGCGACAGCAGAAACGATAATATTATACAAAAAGCTGATATTAAATGCAGAAAAAGGAATTCTTTTTGGGCATCAAGACGACCTAGCTTATGGAGTAAACTGGAAATACAAAACGGAAAGAAGTGATGTTAAAGATGTTACGGGAGATTATCCTGCAGTTTACGGATGGGATCTTGGCGGCTTGGAAAAAAAATCTACAACTAATATTGACGGTGTTCCTTTTGACAAAATGAGGCAATTTATAAAAGATGCTCACACACGAGGCGGCGTTGTAACACTAAGTTGGCATTTAGACAATCCTTTAACTGGAAATAACGCATGGGATACCACTCCAAAATCGTTAGTTTCTGCTTTACCAGGGGGAGAAAGCCATGAAAAATTCAAATCTTGGCTAGATGAAGCTGCAAAGTACATTTTAACTTTAAAAGATAGTAAGGGTAAACAAATTCCAATCTTGTACCGCCCTTACCATGAACTGACAGGAAATTGGTTTTGGTGGTGCAAGAACAACGGAAGTCCTAATGAATTCAAACTTTTATGGAGATTCACCATTGATTATTTTCAAAAAAAAGGAGTACATAATTTAATTTATGTCTATAATACTGCTGATTATAAAACTAAGGATGAATTTTTAGAATATTATCCAGGTTCTAATTATGCAGATGTCTTAAGCTTTGACAAATACCAATACACGGATCCTACCAAAGATAACTCCTTTGTTGAAAACTGTCAAAGTCAATTTAAAATAATGCATGAAGTTGCTAAAGAGCAAAATAAAATAATGGCATTTGCTGAAACTGGTTATGAAGCGATTCCTTATGATAAGTGGTGGACTAATACGCTCATGAAAGCCATAGGTGACTATAAAATTTCCTACGTATTAATATGGAGAAACCATGGATGGCAGGAAAAAGAACAAAAAATGCATTACTATGCACCCTATAAAGGACAGATTAGCGAAAAAGACTTCATAGATTTTTATAATCTTGATCGAATTTTATTCGAAAGAGAAGCCGCAAAAGAAAATCTGTATCAAAAATAATTTATTAAAACTTTACCTATAAACCCTAAAAAATGCACAATAAAATAAGTATAAAAGAAAAAGTTGGTTATGGCTTAGGAGATGCTGCTTCCTCCATGTTCTGGAAAATATTCAGTATGTATCTGATGTTTTTTTACACTGATGTTTTTGGTTTGGCACCAGCAGTTGTAGGAACTATGTTTCTGATTACTAGAATTTGGGACTCTTGTTTTGATCCGTTAGTGGGAATAATTGCTGACCGTACAAAAACGCGCTGGGGGAAATTTAGACCCTATCTTTTATGGACTGCAATTCCTTTTGCAGTAATCGGAGTCCTAACTTTTTATACACCTGATTTTGATGAAAAAGGAAAAATAATCTACGCCTACATTACCTATTCACTAATGATGATGGTTTATTCTATTATAAATGTCCCTTACGCCTCCTTACTTGGAGTACTTTCATCTGATAGAAAAGAACGAACTACTCTTTCATCGTATCGAATGGTTTTTGCTTTTGCAGGAAGTTTATTAGCGTTATGGCTCATTGAACCTTTGGTGAATTATTTTGGTGGGAATATGAATTCAGAAAAAGGTTGGTTGTATACCATTATAATTTTTGGAATTATCACTACTTTCTTTTTCTGGGGTTGCTTTTTTTTAACTAAAGAAAGAGTCCTGCCAATTTCAGATGAAAAAACGGATTTAAAAGAAGACCTTAAAGATCTTTGGAAAAACAAACCTTGGTGGATCCTTCTTGGGGCAGGAATAGGGGCTTTAATCTTCAATTCGATTCGTGATGGCGCGGCAGTTTATTATTTCAAATACTACGTCAGCAATACGGTGAGTTATAGTTTTAATCTCTTTGGAGAAACCTTTGAGATGACACCAACTTCTCTTTACTTGGTTTTAGGTCAAGCTGCAAATATTATTGGAGTAATTGCAGCAACACCAATTGCAAATAAAATTGGCAAAAAGAATACCTTTTTCGGAGCAATGTCTTTAGCTGCTATTTTGAGTGTGATTTTTTACTTTTTTGGAAAAGAGGAAGTCTTACTAATTATGATTTTTCAAATATTAATAAGCATTTGTGCGGGTTGTATCTTTCCTTTGATATGGTCAATGTATGCCGATAGTGCCGATTATTCTGAATGGAAACAAGGAAGACGCGCTACAGGGCTTGTATTTTCAGCTTCTTCGATGTCCCAAAAATTTGGATGGACCATCGGAGGTGCAGCGACAGGATGGCTACTGGCATACTATGGATTCCAAGCAAATATTGAACAAACTGCGGTTACACAAAACGGAATCCAACTCATGCTTAGTATACTTCCAGCGGTAGCCGCTGTTGTTTCAGTACTATTTATCGCGTTCTACCCACTCACAGAAAAAAAATTACAGATTATTGAACAGGAACTTAACAGCAAAAGAAATTTAACTAATTAATACTTGATCCTAGAACCTTCAACTATGAATACACAAACAGTATCTCACAATTTCCAAAAAAGAAAAATTGAAATTGAAAATGAATTTCAACAACTTATAGAGCAAAAAAACGAATCTCAGTCCTCTGTTGGGAACGGTGTATTCGTTCGTTATAAATATCCTATCCTCACAGCAAGCCATACTCCTATTGAATGGCGATATGATTTAAATGAGAATACAAACCCTTTGTTAATGGAACGAATCGGCATTAATGCTGCGTTCAACGCTGGTGCTATAAAATGGAATAATAAATATATTCTTGCCGTTAGAGTAGAAGGTGTCGACAGAAAATCTTTTATCGCAATTGCCGAAAGTTCAAACGGAGTAGATAATTTTAAATTCTGGGAGAAACCCTGTGTTTTACCACAAACTGAGGAACCAGATACTAATGTGTACGATATGCGTTTGGTCAACCATGAAGATGGTTGGATTTACGGCATTTTTTGTACTGAAAGAAAAGATCTCAAAGCCCCCGCTGGAGATACTAGTTCCGCTATTGCCAACGCAGGAATTGTTCGCACCAAAGATCTAATTAATTTTGAAAGATTACCAGATCTAATTTCAAATACAGGACAACAACGAAATGTAGTTTTACATCCTGAGTTTGTCAGTGGAAAGTATGCTTTATACACTCGTCCACAGGACGGTTTTATTGATATAGGAAACGGTGGAGGTGTAGGATTAGGTTATGTTGACGATATGACAAATCCAATTGTACAAAACGAGGCCATCATTTACGGAAAACAATATCATACTGTTTATGAACTTAAAAATGGTTTAGGACCAGCTCCTATCAAAACAGAAAAAGGTTGGTTGCATTTAGCACATGGCGTTAGAAATACTGCTGCAGGATTGCGTTATACCTTATATATGTTCATGACAGATTTAAATGATATTTCAAAAGTAATCTATAAACCAGCAGGACATTTTATGGCTCCTGAAGGAATAGAAAGAATTGGCGATGTCTCAAATGTAGTGTTTTCCAATGGTTGGATTGAAGACAACGACGGAACTGTATTTATTTATTATGCCTCTTCAGACACCAAAATGCATGTTGCCGTTTCATCTGTTGAAAAACTGATTGATTATGTCATGAACACTCCCGAAGATACCTTTACATCAGCGGGCTCTGTGAATACTATTATTAGACAAGTAGATAAAAACAAAGTAATTTCATAATCGTGTCGACACCTTTAAAAAAATTACAGTCAGAACTTACTACTGAACTCGATTCTATTCTTGAGTATTGGTCGAAGTTTACTATGGACACCAAAAACGGAGGTTTTATTGGTCAAATTGATTCTAATGAAATTATTAATATCGAAGCCGAAAAAGGCTCTGTTTTAAATGCACGAATCCTATGGACGTTTTCATCCGCTTATAAACTAACCAAAAACGAAAAACATAAAAACACAGCAAAAAGAGCTTTTGATTATATATTTTCTCATTTTTATGATACGGAATTTGGCGGAATTTTTTGGAGTCTCCATTCCAATGGAACTCCAAAAGACACCAAAAACCATATCTATGCAATAGCATTTGTTATTTATGGTATGACTGAATATTATGCGGTTTCCAAAGAGAGGAAAGCGTTGGAAGTTGCGATTGATTTGTACAAGAAGATCCAAAAGTACAGTTTTGATTCAATTAACAAAGGATATCTGGAAGCCTTTACCCAAAATTGGAAAAACATTGACGATTTACGTTTAAGTGATAAAGACGCTAATGAAAAGAAAACAATGAATACACATTTGCATATCGTGGAAGCCTATGCAAATTTATATAAAGTATGGAAAGATAAATCCTTACTTAAAATCATTATCGATTTATTACACGTAATTGATACTCACTTCATAAATGAAGTAACAGGCCATTTAAAGCTTTTTTTTGATGAAAACTGGATAGAAAAACCTGATGTAATTTCGTACGGGCATGACATTGAAGCTGCCTGGCTCCTGTTACAATGTGCCGAAATTTCACAGGATGCTACATTGATTGCGCGTTACAAAATGCACGCTATTCAACTTACTAACAGCACAAAAGAAGGGATTGATGAAGATGGCGGTTTATGGTATGAATTAGACCTACAAAGCAATCAACTAATTGCCGAAAAACACTGGTGGCCACAGGCCGAACTAATGATAGGTTTTTTTAATGCTTATCAATTAACAAGCGATACAGCCTATTTAGATACTGTATTAAAAAATTGGAATTTTGTTAAAACATACATTCTTGATACCCTAAATGGAGAATGGTATTGGGGGATTAATGCTGATTATTCAGTAATAAAAAAAGACAAAGCTGGTTTCTGGAAATGCCCGTATCACAATGGTCGTGCTTGTATAGAAATTATTAACCGCATTAAAACAATTAAAAATGAATAAATTATATCTTTTAATACCAGTACTTTGCTTTACATTCTTTATTTCAGGCTGCTCTTCAGGTCTTGATACTCCTGATACTATTGTATCGCCACCAGTCACTACACCAGTTTCTGATACAGATGCTCTAACTACCGTGAATGTAAAAACATATATGGTTGATGCTAGTGCTACAGCAGAAACGGTTGCTTTATTTTACAATCTAAAGAAACTTGCTAAAACTAAATTTGCCATTGGGCAACAAGATGCATTCAATGCTTTTTACAACAATGGTTCATCTTCACTGTCCGACATCAAAAAAACAACCGGAAATGATCCTGCACTATTAGGTTCTGATTTCATGTTTATTACCGATAAAAATAATACGGGTCAAAACGACAACTGGTTTTACCAACAAGAAAAAAAGATTACGGATGATGCCAAACAAGCTTACGCAAAAGGTATGATTAATGTTTTCTGCTGGCATTTGAGAGAGCCAATCAAAGAAGAAAGTTTCTATGCTAATGACATGAGTGCAGCCGAAAAAGCTACTGCTTTCAAAAGTATTTTGCCGGGAGGCTCAAAGCATGATTGGTATAAGTTAAAACTCGATAAAATAGCATCAGTAATTTCTAATTTAAAAGGAAGCAATGGTGAGTTAATCCCTATCATCTTTAGACCTTTTCATGAGTTTGACGGAAATTGGTTTTGGTGGGGTGCTGATTATTGCTCACCCGAGGATTACAAAACTGGTTTTCAGTTTACTGTTAATTATCTTAAAAACAGCAAAGGCCTTCACAATGTATTGTATGCATTTTCACCTGACAATACATACTTAACATCAACTAATTATTTGAGTCGCTATCCAGGCGATGCGTTTGTTGATGTTTTAGGTATGGATAATTATGGTGATTTTAACAATCAAGGACAAGCCGGTTCAGACAGAGCCAATACAAAATTGAAGATGGTCTCCGATTTAGCTAAAAGCAAGGTAAAAATTGCCGCATTGACCGAAACTGGTTACCAAGTAACAACTACAAATACTCCTATATCTGGATGGTTCTCTAATTATTTATACAATGCTCTAACTGCAAACAATGTCGAGATTAGTTTTGTAATGTTTTGGAACAATACTCGAGATGGTTATTATGTACCAACTCCTTCTGTTCCAAATGCACCTGACTTCACAAGTTTTACCAGTAAACCAAAGTCGGTATTAGTGAATATATTGCCTAAAATGTATGTTCTACCTAATTAAGACCAAAAGTCAAACTCTCACTTTTTAATTACAACAAATAACGAAGCAATAATAGCCATGAAAATCCTTTTTTGTGGTTTTACAACCAAAAAAAGATTGTAACGAATAGCAGGAAAAAGCTACTGAAATAAATTAATTATGAAGAAATTAGTATTAAAAATATTTTTTGGAATTTTTTGTTTGACCAATATTAGTTGCCAAGCGCAGAAACAACAGCCCGCAATAACTGTAAAAGGAACGCAATTTTACAAAGGTGACAAACCATATTCGTATGTTGGCACCAATTATTGGTATGGTGGTTTATTGGCATCTAAAAAAGCAGGCGACCGAAAAAGACTGCTTCGGGAACTAGATTTAATGAAGAAAAATGGTATTGACAATTTAAGAATCTTAGTGGGCGCTGATGGTGGAACCTATGATTACACGGTTAGTCCAGCCTTACAATACGAACAGGGAAAATACAATGCCGATTTGCTGGATGGTTTGGATTTCTTGATTGCCGAAATGGGAAAACGCAATATGTATGCGGTTTTATACCTCAACAATAACTGGGAATGGTCAGGCGGTATGTCGCAATATTTAGAATGGAACGGCTTCGGAAAAATTCCGAATCCAAACATTAAACCCAACTCTTGGCCTCAATTCATGGATTATGTAAAACAGTACCACAGTTGTGAGCCTTGTATGGTGGCTTTTGAAAATCATATAAAATATATTTTGGGCCGAACAAATGCCTATACAAAAAAGAAATATACTGAAGACAATGCTATTATGGCTTGGCAAATAGGCAATGAACCCCGCGTTCTTAGTATCGAAAACGAAAAAAAATTTACGGCTTGGTTGAACAAAACTGTTGATTTGATTGATAGTTTAGATTCCAATCATTTGATTTCAACAGGTTCTGAAGGTAAAGCGGGATCAAATGATGATTTGGCTACCTATGAACGCACGCATATGAATCCGAAAATTGATTATTTAACTATGCATATCTGGCCAAAAAACTGGGGTTGGTTCAACGCTGAAGACGCAAAAACTACTTTGCAAATTGCGATTGAAAAAGCTACAGCATACATAAACGAGCATGTCGAAGTAGCCAAAAAATTAGGTCGCCCCATTGTTATTGAAGAATTTGGATTACCAAGAGCCAATGAAAGCCTACTACCAAATTCCTCGGTATTGGATAGAAACGCATTTTACAATGCTTTATTTGAAAAACTAGTTTTAAGTCGCAGCAATAATGAGACGTTGCGGGGTGTTAATTTTTGGGGTTTTGGAGGCGAAGGAAAAGCTGTTAATACTTCCGGGAAATGGAATATTGGTGACCCTTTTACTACTGATCCACCGCAGGAACCACAAGGTTTGAATACTGTTTTCTCGACAGACAAATTAACATTGGAATTGGTAAAAAAATATAATTCGAAACTTAAATAGAATCATAGTCCACTATTTTAAATTCATAAGATAAAGACATAGGCTTTAATGTTGTCCTTTTTAATTTTTAGCACTTCCTGTTTTTAATGAAACTATAGATCATCGACCGCTATTGGCAAAAACACCTATTACTTTTTTTAATATATCTCGCTCTAACTAGGCATTTTTGAGTCTTTTCTCCAGTTCATGAATTTTTTCTTGTTCCGGAAATAGTTTTAAATTTACTTTTGCAGCAAAAATTCTTTCTCCAAAATCATAAGTAAAAAGAAATATTTTTCGAATTACGACTAACGGGTTATTTTTATAATCAAATCAAAATAAGAACTTATAACACAAAAAAAAACAGTAGCTAACATTGTTTTACTACTGTTTAAAAAATTATACTTTTTATTTTTTATTAATCCATTATCGCTCTTTCAGCTCTGGACAGTATATTTTGAAAAATTAGAATATTCCTAAAAATTTACGCTTGTATATTTTCTTTAAATCTTTTTCAAAAATAGTAAAGGGGTCATTATAAAATTTCAAGAAATCAGGAGCACTATTTTGCCCAGGAAATGGCGCATAATAATGTGTTGGACTTTGTGTATCATTTCTCCAAACTAACACATATGACAATTGTATGTTTTCAGACTTCAATACTTTTAGTAAAGTTTCTGTCCACCATATTGGATTTGGAATCGATTCTAATCCAGTTTCTGTTAACGCCGCCAATTTATTATTCTTAATACCGTAGTCTGAAACTATTTTAAGTTTCTTGATAGCTCTTTCAATATTATAATTCCCATCTCTTCCAAAGTCACCATAATTATCCATCCCTACCATATCCACATAATCATTACCGGGAAAACGCTCTAAAAACTCCTCTTCCGTATTAAATTTGTTATCGGGTGAAAATGCGTATATAAAATTATGAACCTTTAAAGTATCTCTTAAGTAAGAAACTGTGAACTGCCAGACGGCGATAAAATCTTCACGAGAGGTATACGGTTTTCCCCACCAAAACCATTCTCCGTCAAATTCATGATAAGGCCTAAAGATTATAGGAGCCAATTTGCCGTTACTCCCTTTTACAGAATTAGCAAAATCTGCAATAGTCTTTAAAATTTTTTTATACTCTTCGTGTTTTGAACCTCCAGGCTTGATTAATGGTATTGAAGCTAAAGATACCCCCTCTTTCCAATAAAACCCATCTTTAGAAGCTGGATTTGAAAAATGCCATGCAGCTGTAGTTACCCC
The DNA here is from genome assembly GCF_049896525.1 of Flavobacterium sp. DSR3-2. NCBI lineage: Bacteria > Pseudomonadati > Bacteroidota > Flavobacteriia > Flavobacteriales > Flavobacteriaceae > Flavobacterium > Flavobacterium sp. DSR3-2. Next base: position 139,530 of record NZ_JAFCUM010000006.1, on the reverse strand, counting down.
ACCTCTATTGTAGGTATCTACAACATTTTTTCTTAAGTCTTCTTTAGTTTTTTCGATATCTGCTTCTGATCTCCCAGATAATCCGCTAAAATCGATACCAACCATTGCAGGAAAAGATCCCGTAACCGATTTTACATCCGAGCGATTGGCATCACCACTCCAACCATGGCCATATTCAGTAGCATGTTGATGTGCAAAAAGTATGCTCCTTTTAGAGATATCCTTCAGGTTTTTGTATAAGGCTTTGGTTTCTTTAGTTGCATCTTTATCGATCTGACCGGAAACAAAATTTCCTGCCAATAAAAAGGATGCTGTACATAGAGTATTATAAAATACTTTTTTATTCATAATTAAAAATATTTATTTGAATTCTGAAAATTAAGATTATAAACCTAAATATGATGATACTTTTTTGTCAATTGATTCTCAGATAAGATCACCCCTGCGGATATTATTTTTTTATCTAGAATTTTTACCAATCATACAAGCCTATTACTCAAACTAACAAGCTGTAAGACAGTAAAAAAATACAACTTTTTTGGCTTTTATTTGTTTTATTTTTACTCAATTTATAAATGAGTGATAGGCAACCAAAGAAGCAATCACCGCCCCTAAATCGACAAAATATTTAACTCAACTCGGTACGAGGTGAAAAAAGAAAAAAAAATTTAAAAACCAATCCATTATTTTTAAAACCAACTCTAATTCAAATTTTAGTAAATTACCGAAATACACTTTTTTAAAGACTAATTTTAAACAGATACAATTGATTATACAATACCTCAAAATTCGGTATCGTTTTAAATCAATTTACCCTAAAATTAAAAAAAGGCTTTAATTCTAAAAAACGGAGCCTTAGTTTTTAATCTTAAATTTGATAAGTACGGAATAGCGTTTGTTTATTTTAAAATTTGCTCAATTTCATTCAACTCATCTAGAGTAAAATCAAGATTTTGTAAACTATCAATATTGTTGTTTAACTGCCCTACTGAACTAGCTCCAATTAGGACCGAAGTGATTCGGTTATCTTTTAACAACCAGGCCAGAGCCATTTGTGCCAAAGATTGATTTCTGTTTTTTGCAATTTCATTCAAGGCCACTATTTTGACCACTTTCTTATCAGATACTTCTTCTAATTGTAAATGACCATTAGGATTAAAAGCACGAGAATTTTCTGGAATTCCTTTTAAATATTTATCGGTAAGTAGTCCTTGTGCCAATGGTGAAAAAGCAATACAGCCTACTCCTTTATCTTCTAAAACGTCCAGTAAACCTTCCTCACAGGTACACACAAACATGGAGTATTTTTCTTGATGAATTAAACAAGGTGTCCCTAGTTGTTGCAAAATTTCAGTAGCTTGTTTCGTTTGTTCTACTGGATAATTAGAAATTCCTGCATACAACGCTTTTCCGCTTCGTACTGCATAGTCTAAGGCCATCATAGTCTCTTCTAAAGGCGTATTTGGATCATAACGATGCGAATAAAAGATATCTACATAATCGAGGTTCATTCGCTTTAAACTTTGATTTAAACTCGTTATTAAGTATTTTCTTGATCCCCATTCTCCATAAGGACCTTCCCACATTTTATACCCTGCCTTTGTAGCAATCACCAATTCATCACGCAAATTGCCTTGGAAATTATTCTTTAAAATTTTACCAAAATTAGTCTCTGCAGAACCTGGTATTGGTCCGTAATTGTTGGCTAAATCAAAATGTGTTATTCCTCTATCAAAAGCTTCTTTGACAATATTTTCTCCGTTTTCAAAATTATCTACTGAACCGAAGTTATGCCATAATCCTAAAGAAATTTTTGGCAATAATAAACCACTTTTTCCGCATCTATTGTATTCCATTGTATTAATTTAAAGATTTGATTTTCAATTTTCTAATTCGTAAAATTCGCATTCATAAGTTTATAATACAAATAAACCATACCTGTTTCTTAAGCTGTCGGGTTTAAATATTGTATTCTATAAAAATTATTTTATCTCAAAACCACTTTCTAAACCTTTGTCTGAGCTTCCTCCTACCATGATTTTAAACGTCCCCGGTTCTACAAGGTAATTCCCATCATTATCAAAGAAACCTAATTCTTTGTCTGTTAATGTTAACGTTATTGTTTTAGTTTCCCCTTTTTTCAAATCAACTAATTCAAAACCTTTCAGTTCTTTTACCGGACGAGCTAAACTTGCTACCTCATCATGAATATATAATTGAACGACCTCTTTACCATCATAATTTCCTGTATTAGTAACATCTACAGATACTTTTACCGCTTCTCCTAAAGCAATAGAAGTTTTATCTAATTTTAAATTTTTGTACTCAAAAGTCGTATAACTTAATCCAAAACCAAAAGGAAATTGTGGCGTTTTCTCAACATCTGTATAGTGAGACCAAAACACATTTCCTTCTCCATTAGTTGGTCTTCCTGTACTGTAATTGTTGTAGTAAATTGGCACTTGCCCTACATTTCTTGGGAATGACATTGGTAATTTACCACTTGGATTATAATCCCCATATAAAACTTGAGCTACCGCATTTCCTGTTTGAGTTCCTAAATGCCATGCTTCAACAATAGAAGGGATATGCGCTGCTGCCCAAGGCAATGCTAAGGGTCTTCCATTGTTTAAAACCAAAACAATATTTGGATTTACTTTATATATTTCTTCTAATAATTCTTGTTGCAAACCTGGTAAATCAAGATTTGTTCTACTACGTCCCTCCCCTGATTGAAATCCATGTTCTCCTAATACCATCACTACAACATCAGCACTAGCTGCTGCTTTTTTAGCAGCAGCAAAACCGCTTCTATCAGTAGTATTAAAAACCAATTCTTCGATAAATGCAGTTTTACCGATAGTCAAATCAGCTCCTTTTTCAAAAGTCAACTGATTCCCTTTGTATTGTTGCATTCCTTCTAATACCGAAACTGCTGTATTATCATCAGAAGCAATTCTCCAGCTTCCTAATGGACTGTTTTTATCATTTGCCAAAGCACCAATTAAAACAATTTTTTGTCCTGATTTTTTTAGCGGGAGCAAATTAGACTCATTCTTCAACAACACAATTGATTTTTTGGCCATGTCCAAAACTCCGTCATTATTGGCTTTATTTCCAATAATTACTTTTTCTCGTTTCTCGTCACAATATTTATACGGATCATCAAATAATCCCAATTCAAATTTCACTCTTAAAATTCTACGAACGGCATCATCAACTAATGATTCTTTTACTTTTCCTTCTTGAACTAATTTCGCTAATTCAGCTACATACATGGAGGATTCCATATCCATATCTGAACCTGCTGTTACGGCTTTTTGTGTTGCATCTGCACCATCTTTTGCATAACCATGAATTATCATTTCACGAACCGAAGCCCAGTCTGAAACCACAAATCCGTCAAAGTTCCATTTTCCTTTTAAAATATCTCTTTGCAAAAAAGCATTTCCTGTAGCAGGAACCCCGTTTAAGATATTAAACGAGTTCATAAAAGTACGAACACCCGCTTCCTTAGCGGCATAAAACGGAGGCAATACTTCATTATACAATCTAGAATTACTAATATCCACAGTATTATATTCCTTCCCTGCTTCGGCAAAACCATAAGCTGCAAAGTGTTTGGCACAAGCCGCAATCGTATTTACTTTTAGCAAATCAGCTCGAGTATCGCCTTGAAAACCGGTAACCCTAGCTATTGCCACTTTACTTCCTAAATACGCATCTTCACCCGCTCCTTCCATTACTCGACCCCAGCGCGCATCATGTGATACATCAACATTAGGTCCAAAAGTCCAGTTAATTCCCACTGCCGATGCTTCCGCTGCAGCCACCTGAGCCGATTTCTTAATCGCTTCCATATCCCAACTCGCTGCTTCGGCAAGCGGAATTGGACTCAATGTTTTATAGCCGTGAATTACGTCAAACCCTATAATTAAAGGAATCCCTAAACGGGTTTCTTCAACAGCAATTTTTTGTACCGCTTTTACTTCCTTCACTCCACGAACAGATAACATAGATCCAACTAATCCAGCACGTAAGTTTTTGTATTTTAATTCGGCATTGCCTCCTGTGGGAGCCGGTCCGGTCACTTCCCAAAAACCGTTGTATTGATTCATTTGCCCCACTTTTTCCTCCAGGGTCATTTGTTTCATCAACAAATCGATACGTTCTTCAGTAGTTTTTGTTTTATCTAAATAAGATTTATTCTGTGCATTCATAGTTCCAATGGTAATCAGGGTAAAAATCCCTGTTGTAATTATTTTTTTTGTGTTCATAATTTATTTTAGTTTGGTTTGGTTTTTTTATTGGCGTGACCCTTCGTAAAAACTTCAGATCGGGCTATACGGCTTTATATCTTCACTCCGTTACGAGGATATCGCCTACAAATATATTCACTGAACTCCTCTTCAACAATAAAATATAGTGAAGTAATCCCTCACGCCGTCATAGTTTCCTATTACTATTCTGTTATAAAAGACGAAGCAGGTAGATTAGCTTTATTAAACAACTCTGATTGTGCAGTGTTTGTCCATGCAAAACGAACTTTCAATGGCTTTGGAACTTTTTTAGAGTTCAATAAAACAGTATTGTTTTTTATACTTGCATCTGCTACATAAAAAACATTATCAGCACCTGCAATTTCAAATTGATTTGATTTTTTATTTAAAAAATGCAATCCCTCAGCATAATCAAAAGCAACAAGTACTTTATTCTTTTCTATTTTAATGCCACTATAGAGTGGTCCATTAACTACGTATGAATTGGTTTTGTATGTTTTCACTAAAGCCAAATTAGCCAATCGAGTTCCTACTGTTTTCTTATCTTTAGGATGTATGTCATCAATTGGTGAAATATCACTAGTCAATACCATTCCGGTGTAAAGAATTTCTTGCAACACTTTACGCTGTGCATTTCTAATTTCGACTCCGCCAAAATGATCATCACCATATTGATAAGGAGCAATTTGTACATAATAAAAAGGAAACTCGTAATTCCATAATTTTCTCCAAGAAGCAATTAAAGCCGAAAATGTTTTATCGTAAACTGCAGATCCAACATTTGATTCCCCTTGATACCAAATCACACCTGCAATTTTATACCCTATTAACGGATAAATCATTGCATTAAAAGCACGTCCCGGCTGATTAGGTCCATATACTTCTTCTTTTCTTGTTTTGGCACTTTCTAGTAAAACTGCGTCATTTTGAATTACTTCTTCTGGAGTCCAAATCTCAGCTGGCGTTCCTCCCCAATTGGATGATATCAACCCAATTGGTACATTTTTTAATTCTTCTTGTAATCGCTTTGCAAAAAAGTAACCAGTAGCACTAAAATTTCTCATGGTTTCCGTAGTACTTTCGGTCCAACTTCCTGGCACATTATTTTGTGGTGATGTAGCTGTTAATTTTGGAACCGTAAAAAATCGGATGTTGGGATTGTTTGCCGTTTTAGCTTCTTCTTCCCCATTTTTAATTCCCCAACCTACGGACATTTCCATATTGGATTGTCCTGAACAAAACCATACTTCACCAATTAGGATGTTTTTTAATATGATTTCGTTATACCCTTTTACAATGACAGTGTAAGGCCCTCCCTCTTTTGGAGTTGGAATTTTAATTTCCCATTTGGCTTGATTGTTGGCTTTAATTTTATACACTTGATGATTCCAACTTGGCGTGACCACCAACTCTTCCTGTGGATTTGCCCAACCCCAAATAGAAACTTCGGTATTGCGCTGTAACACCATATTATCTGAAATTACATTAGGTAACGTAACATTAGCGAAAGTAGTATTACAAAAAATTAAAAAGAGAATAACGGCAATTTTGTTATGTTTCATCGAGTAATTTTTTAAACAAAGGTGTTAATTGGTCTGCTAGTATTTTGTCATCAGCTATTTCAGGGTGATATCCGCAACCTTTAGGATTCATAGCTTGGAATTCGAATAAGGTAATTTTTTTATGTGCTTTGTCATTTTCAAAAGCCTGAATTATCTTTTTCAAACAATACATTAAAATTAAATTATTCTCGCCTGCAACCATCGGACTATTCAATAACACAATTCTAGTATTTGGCGAATGTTGATAAACTGTTTTGATAAAACTAATATAATTGGAAATGAATTTTTCTTCGCTAAATGGCAGTCGTTCTTTTTTCCCGTCTCCTTGCGAAAGATCATTCGTACCTAAACAGATACTCACCAGATCCGGCTGGAAAGTAAAATCGTACGGTTTTTTAGTAACTGTAGTATTCAAATAAAGATTTCCATATACTTCCGGCATAATGGATTCGTCTGTATGCTCATCGTTCCAATTGCGGTACATTCCAATTCCAGAAACGGAACTCAACATAAAATCTACGTTTAAAGCTCGTGAAGCTACCGGACCATACGCCAAAAATGCGTTGTGCTGATCGAACCACTCTCCGGCTCCACAAGGAATTGATGCCAAGTCGTTACCCATTCCGCATGTGATGGAATCACCTATGAACTCTATTTTCTTTTTGTTTACAGGATTGATCTTTGTTATTTTAGCGCTAGTTCCATTAAATAAAACCCCGCCATTTGCAGCCTCTGTAGCTTTATAAATCGTCAGACTATGTAATTTTCTATTTTTAGAAATTATAATAGGAAAGGATTGTAAAGCTCCTTTTTCAATTCTAATTCTTCCGATGTAAATTCCGTCCAATTCTAATGAAACATAATTTTGATGTTCTTCAATGCTCTGCAATGAAATAGAACACTGATTTCCTTTGAATTTAAATGAAACTGATGAACCAGAACCAATCAAAATAACTTTATTATCGGTTAGCTTTTCAACTCTCCCAGAATAAATAAAAGTATGATTTATATCTAATATTTGGGTCGAACATGATAAACTTAAGCAAATAAATAAAAATAACAGGAGTTTTTTTAATTGCATTTAAATAAAATTAAATTAGAATTATATAAAAATAGGTTTTAAATAAATTTAGAATTGATATTATAATAACAATTTACAATCAAAAAATTGCTACAGTAATACGTGAAATTAAACAATAGACCAAGAAAAAGATTTAATTTTGAAACACCTAGTTATATGTTTAATCAAAAAGTTTCATTTGTAACTTGAATCTAGCTAGCCAAAAAAGCAATATCCGATTTTAACCAAGATAATAGAATTTCAAACAAAAAACCTATCTTAGATCTTTGAGATTTCTGTCTGGAAAATGGGTACAGCATACTAGCTCCCATAAAAAAAGCGCAAAGTTTATTACCTTGCGCATTTTCCAGTAAAATATATTTTTTGGAAAGTACACCTGTGCAAAGCGCGGGTTAAAATCTCCATCAAATGTAATTGTAAAAGTTAATTCCTTTAATTAAGGACGAATTAAAAATCGTACTGTTGTTTTATCATTAGCTTGATTATAAATATCAACTATTACATAGGTGTTAGTAGTAACACCTGTTATTAAATACGCAAAATTGTAGTCAGTTTTATTTTTCGCTGTCGTATCATCAGTTAAAAAGGGAATATTTGATCCCTCTTTTGTAATTATAACCTTAGAAAGCGCAATCTCAGATTGGATTCGGCCGCTCACTGTATATTCGCCTTGTGAATTAGCTTTGCCCTCGGTTTGATTAAAAGTTATTGTTGGAACTGCAGCATCATCCTTTGAGCATGAATTCAAAAATAATCCGCTCGCTAAAACGAATATTGCAGTAATAAAAAAATATTTCATTCTCATAATTATATGTATTTAAATTATTGTAAATTAAGTGTTTAAAAAAAAATGTTTTCTTAAAATATGTGTCAGTGTTATTAAGACAGTTGTACAAAACTAAAATATTTTGGAAATATACAAACGAATTTACATCTAATTGCCTCGGACTCGCCCATAAGAAAGATTATGAAATTGGCAAAAGTAAATATTATAAAGTCTTAATAAACACTCTAGTGACTGTTTTAAACATTATCTTAACGAATCGAGAACTTCTTTGCAGAATTAATGATGCTAAAAGAGGTAACTGTACAGTAGCTTGTTTAGAAGACTTATGAAACACTAACCAAAATAAGTAAAAAAAGACTACTGTTTAAAGGTAGCCTCTTTTTTAATTCATTCATTTTAATTTAATTAGTCCTTGTCATCTAAGTCTGTTTCATTTTCAAGCAAGTTTTTTATTTGCTCTCCAATATCATGATGTCCATCATCGTTATCAGTACTAATTTCAATTACTCCATCCCCATCTGTATCTATCAATAAATTTTGATTGGCTAAAGTAACAAGTCTTGCCATTATGGCATCAAGATGTATTTTTATGTTAAGTGACATATCGTTACCATTAACTATAAAATCTTTAGTTTGATCTTTAAAGTCCATTTCAAGTTCAGCATCTTTTCCACTATAGATAACAAAGTTTTTACCGTTTATTGTCCCTTTAATTAGAAAAGTTTTACCTAACATTTCGCCCGGCACAATACTTTTTTCAAATTTAAATTCAATTTCCTCGTACTTGGCATTCGGAATATTAACTGAAGTTATAAACTGGGTCAAAGTTTTGTTAGGATCTAAAATATCTATTAAAAAAGGACCTACCAGTTTTACATCATCATCATAAAAAGGATCTACAAGATTATAATTATCATCTTCTTCATCTAATTCAAATTTTATCTTTCCAATGTTTATTCTAAACTCCGTGAACACAACTGTTGATGCAGCAATACGTGCAGTTGTAGAAGTTTTACCTGTTGCAGAAACGGATGAAGCTTTTAAAGTAACATTACCGCTTGTAGCTGGATCATTTGTGCAAGAACTCATCATGATAACAAGTAATGCTAAAATTGATGTTTTTTTCATTTTTTTCATTTTTTTAAAAGTTTAGTAATATATAATAAGGGGTTAATAATTAATGGTTTGAAATACAATTTTATTAATTGTACTTATAAAAAAGTTCTTTAAAATTTACTGTAAGTATTATATTCCGTCTTAATTAATTCTTCGTGAAATAAAGATAATCAGTTGCTCCATCGCTGGCATCTTTATTTTTCAGTCTAACATTTGTGCTTGTAAATTCTGTAATTTTCCAATCGTCCTCCAAGTCATCTAATTTACTGTCATCAAATTTTAACAGAAATATATTTTGACCACTATTTACAAAAGTGGACCAATTACCGGCGATAGTATTTTTTTCCTTTACAACCATAATAGTTCCATTAGAATTGAAAGTAAAATTATATCCCTTGAAATTTAAAGTCTCATCACTATCATCAAAATAGTAAGATACATTCCAAGTTCCATTTGTCACAATCAAAACAAAATTCTGATTCCCTACAGAGCCTGAATTGGTGTTACAATCTTTAATTCCCTCTTCGATACTATTTTCAAAATTAGAGTTGTTTGTAATTACAACATTTTGACCTTTAGAATTTATAATCGAAATTGGATAATTGATGGATATAAACACATTACTTACTAAATCTTTTAAAAAGTTATATAAATCCTTATCGTTTTGGATAGTAATGCTGTTTGCTATTTGATTATCTGCATTATAAATGTTAATCTTTATAGGATAATTTATCTGCAGGCAGTCAATCTCATCAAACCCGTCATCATCATCACATTTATCAATAATATCCTCTAATTGATCCGGATTTGCAATCAGTTCTGTTTTGTAATTTTGAAACTGGATTTTTATTGGATATACAAAATTTACTACATCATCATCATTTGAAAAAGCATCTAAAGCGTTTTGAACTACTTTATAATCATTTTGGCTAGATACTGTAATTTGCTTATTATTTACAATAACACTAACTGGCAACTGAACATTATAACAACTTGATTTGTCCAAAATATTATCCTTAGATGTAGCATTTTGTGATACCCTGGATATCAAACTCGCAAGAGGAGACTTAGCTGACAAGTTTTGTTTAATGTCTTGAATAACCAATTTTTCCTCATCTTGACACGAAATCAATATTACTACAGCAACGCACATCATTAAATATTTAATTGTTTTCATATGTAGCTACTATTTAATATCTTGACAATTGAAATGATATTTTTTATATTGTTTTCCGTGACATTAAACTCTGTTTTAAACGTGCGTTTCAATCTTTGCAAACCGATTTCATTTCACATATTTCCCATTAAAATAACAACCATTCTATAGTAAAACAGTTCACATTTATATTACCCTACCAAAAATTAAAAATAAATATATCTTTGTAACACAAAAATTTACGAATTAAATGACCATACATTCATTATCAAGTACTTGTGATAAAATTATTTTTTCAATATTTTTTAAAAGTCATGCGAAAGCGCTTCGCAATTTTCTTTTTTACAAATACGGAAATAAAGACCAAGCCGATGATATAACCCAAGAAGCTTTCATTAAACTCTGGCAAAACTGTGCTGCAGTCCCAATTGAAAAAGCTAAATCTTATATTTACACCATTGCTAATAATAGCTCTCTTAACGAAATTGCACATCAAAAAGTAGTTTTGCAATATGAAAAAAATTTTGTCGGTCATGAGAATACAAATGAAACTCCAGAATTTATACTCGAAGAAAAGCAATTTAAAAGTAAACTCTTGAAATCTATTGAGAATTTGAAAGAAACACAGCGAGTTGCTTTTTTGATGCATCGAATAGACGGCAAGAAATATAGTGAAATAGCAGCTGAGTTAAATATAAGTGTAAAAGCAGTTGAAAAGCGCATACACTTGGCTTTATTAGAATTACGCAAAGAAATTGATACAATAAAGTAGGGTAAATTTGTTTTTACTTGTTTAAATATAATACGATTAATGCAATGGAAAAGAACCACATTTTGGCAAAATGGCTAAACAACGAATTAACAGAAGATCAATTAGCTGAATTCAAAGCTAATCCTGACAACGAAAAATACGAGCAAATTAAAAACTATACTGCACATTTAGAAGTACCTCCTTTCAATGAAGAGAAAGTTTTAGAGCATGTTATTAATCACAAAAAAACAACACCTAAAATTATTCCTTCATACAAAAAATGGTTATTCAAAGTGGCTGCCGTCTTTGTTATTGGATTAGGAATTTTATTTTTGATGCAGAATTTTTCGTTGCAAACACAATATGCTTTCAATGGTAAAAAAACCACTTTCTTATTACCGGATAATTCTAAAGTAGTGTTGAATGCCGGTTCTGAAATTAAATATAAAAAATGGAATTGGGACAATAATAGAAACCTTGAGTTGAAGGGCGAAGCCTATTTTAAAGTAGCAAAAGGTAAAAAATTTGAGGTTACAACTGTTCTTGGAAAAGTTGCTGTTCTTGGAACCCAATTTAATGTAAAAGTACGAAAAAATCGTTTTGATGTAACTTGTTTTGAAGGAAGGGTACTTGTAAAGTACCAAGAAAAAGAATTGATTTTAACTCCGGGACAAAGTGTTTATTTTGAAGATGGAAAACAAATAAACACAACCATTGCTACAGCTCAACCAGAATGGATGGAAAACACAATTGCTTTTAATAAAGAAAATTTACGCAACATCCTAGATGAAATTCAAAGACAATACAATGTTTCTATTGAAGTAAAAACAAAATATTCGAGTGAATTATTTACTGGAAAAATCCCAATTAACAATCTTGATGTTGCCCTTCAAATTATTGCCACAACCTATCATTTAGAAGCCAAAAAAATTACTGCAAACAAAATAATTTTTGAAGGAAAATAAATTTTTTAAATGAAATACACTTCTGTTTTATTCTTTTGCCTTGTTTTTGTCTTGAGTATGACGGCTCAAAACAGAAGTAAAGCAATTGCATTAAAAGATATTCTGCAGTCTATTGAAAAACAACATCTTATTTATTTTAATTATATTGACAATGAAATAGTTACTCTTAAAATTGTACCTCCAAAAAAATCGTTGCCTTTGAACAAGAATATCAGTTATCTTGAAAAAAAAACGAACCTCTTCTTTAAAAATATCGATAATAAATTCATTACTATCTTTAGTGATAATAGGGTTGACACAAAGAATATTTGTGGATATGTATATTCTAAAGAAGATAATTCTCCACTGGAAAATGTGAATATTAAGTTTGAAGATGGTTCCAGTACTTCAACCAATAAAAAAGGATATTTTGAACTAAAAAAAGAAAAGTCAACTGATTTATTAATTAGTAACATTGGGTATACCACTGAAAAAATTTCTGTCTCTGCTTTACAAAATAAAAATTGTTTAAAGATTTTTATTGAAGTGGAAGTTTCTGAATTAAATAATATAATTGCGAATCAACTTTTAACATCTGGAATCTCAAAAAAAATTAATGGAACATTTGAAATTAAACCTAAAAAACTTGGAATATTACCTGGCTTAATTGAACCCGATGTTTTACAAACCATGTTGCAAATTCCCGGTATTTATAGTGCTGATGAAAGTATTTCAAGTATTAATGTAAGAGGAGGTACGCATGATCAAAATTTGTTTTTATGGAATGGAATAAAAATGTATCAGACGGGACATTTTTTTGGATTAATTTCGGCTTTCAACCCTAATTTAGCCCATACCATTTCTATAATTAAAAATGGGACTTCTGCTTTTTTTGGAGAAGGCGTCTCAAGCGTTGTGGATATTTCCTCAAACTCCAATGCATTTAAAAAAAACAGTTTTAGTGCAGGAATAAACATGATAAATGCCGATGTATATTCAAAGTTCAAAATCTCCGAAAACAGTTTTGTAGAAATTTCAGGAAGAAAATCCATAACCGATTTTGTAAAAACACCGACTTACAAAGAATATTATAATAAAGCCTTTCAAAATACAAGTATTACTAATTTTTCCAATAATCAAAATATAGATTATTTAGGTGACGAAAAATTTAATTTTTACGATATTACGGCTAAATATTCTCAACAAATCGGACAAAAAAACCATTTTGTTTTCGATTTTATTACAATTAACGATCAACTTAAAATTTTTCAAACAACCAACGCCAGTTCTCAAATTCAGTCTGAAAATAATATTTTATACCAAAAAAATTACGGAAGTAATCTTTCATGGATACGAAACTGGAATACTAAAAATAGCACTCATTTGAATGTTTACACATCGTCTTATGTACTCAATGCCGAAAAAAACAAAATACAAGACAATCAAATTGTAAAACAAAAAAATGAAGTGCTAGACAATGGCTTTAAGCTTGAAAATAGTCATACAATCAATTCGAAATTTACTCTTAAAAATGGATATCAATTTAACGAAATTGGCACCATAAATTCAGATGAAGTAAATAGTCCTATATTTTACAGAAGAATTAAAGAAGTTTTACGAATTCATGCACTTATAGCTGAAGCAAAATATAATGATACTTTATCCAAAATATATTTTAATGCAGGATTGCGATTAAACTACATTGAACAATTCAAAAAAAGCCTTTTAGAACCACGATTACAGTTTAATTATGCCATTACAAAATATTTTAATTTAGAAGTATTAGGAGAATTTAAAAGTCAAAATTCTTATCAGATTATTGATTTGCAAAACGATTATTTTGGTATTGAAAAAAGAAGGTGGATATTGGCAAACAACAAAACGATACCTATTCAAAGAAGTAAGCAAGCATCAATTAGTTTGTTTTACAACAAAAATAATTGGTTATTTACTTTAGATAATTTTTATAAAAAAGTAACCGGAATTAATAGTTCGAGTCAAGAATTTCAAAACCAATTAGAATTTGTAAAAACGAATGGCGATTATGAAGTTTTAGGAATGGAAATGCTGGTTCAAAAAAAGATAAATCATTTTATTACCTGGTTTAGTTACACTTACAATACTAATAATTATCACTTTCCAAATTTAGAACAACCTGTATTTCCAAATAACTTTAAATTAGACCATATTATTTCCTGGGCTGGAATCTATGAAAGAAAAAATCTAAAAATAGCATTGGGTTCAAAGTGGTATTCTGGAAAACCAGAGACCACTCCTATAAGTTCGACAATAAATTACAGTAATTTCTCTAATCCAAAGATTGATTACAATACTCCAAACAATAAAATACTAGATCACTTTTTTCAAGTTAATTTTTCAACAACATACAAATGGGAAAGCTTAAATCAAATTCAATATAAATTGGGGTTCTCTCTGTTGAATGTATTGAATCGAAAAAATGAAATCAACGAATATTATAAAATAAATACGGTCACAAATTCTATAGAAGATGTAAAAACTTTTTCACTTCGACGCACTCCAAATTTAAGTTTTAGAATAGCTTATTAAACGAATTCCATATCATTGAATAAATTAACCAGTGTTACTCAATTGTAACAATTTTTTAAAAAACCATGTATCTGCTTACTCCCCTATTTAGTTTAGTAAGAACTGTAAAAAATTGCATTGTTGCAGCAGCGTCACTTGCCTAGTTTGTAAAAAAACACCAAAAAATCAGATTTAAAAATAAGTTAAAAAACAAATTTAAGGGTAATGTAGTAAGTTCTTGCGTCGGAATGTATTATTCTTGATCGCAGATAACCTGTTGGTCTGCTGTTGAAATAACTTTTATTTGTAAAATTGGGGATTTCGAATAGCAGTTTCCATTTTTATTAGAATCAAAGATTAGCAACATAATAGTGTACATGCTTACTTAGTAATCACAGATAACTAAGAAATAACCTCAATTTTAACCTATAAAAAAAGTGTGCAAAATTTATGATAAAGCCTTTATAGAAAAAGCTTTATAATTAAATTATGAAAACATAATGAATCAGAGTTTGGAAGAGATTTAGGAAAAACAGTGCCATAGTTGTGTAAATGGCGCTAAAAGTTCGAGGAGTTTAAAGAAGGAAGGTTTCCTAAAAAATGGAATTTTAAATAAGTTTTCAGCAATAAAAAATCCATGAACTGGAGAAAAAATTCCAAGAATCTGATTCAGAGCGTGATATACGTAAAAACTAATCAGCATTTTTCCAAAGAGCGGTCAATGATTAAAAGTTTAACTGAAAACAACGAACAAGTATTTCCGATTGAAAAATAGTTAGGCATTTTCCCTTTTAGCAAATCATATTAATCAGCAAGCAGTAACGCAAAAAAAGAAATTTGGAAAGTGAGAAATAGAGAGGTAAAAAAACTAAACCCTCGAATTTGACCTGACAATTAAAATGTGGAAAGTGGCAAAGTAAATTTTACGCATAAAAATAGAGATCCTACAAATGTATTGTAATTATTGAACATAAAACAATGACAAATTAAGATTAACACTCTGATAAACAACAAGCTACTTTTTTTCTATTTTTTTCTAACAATCAACAAAAACAAAAAATAAAAATAATTATATTGCTAAAGAGACACTTTTTTATAACTAAATTTACTGGTAATAATAGGACCATTATAGTGTAAAAGACAACCCTGATAAAATTGACACAGAGGAAAAACATAAAATATCAAAAACAAAAAATCAATTTTCGGCGGGCTTTCTGTCAATTTGACAAGTTCTCGCTTAAAAGTTGAAATAATTAATCTGCAACTTCAATCTGTTAAAATAAATACTATGAAGAGCGATGATAAATTTTTAAGAATAATTATAGCCACTAATAAAAATATAATTCGTGTTTTAATTAGCATTATGACTTTAATTTTAATTTTGGGAACAGTACATCTTATCTATTTAGAATTAAAAAAAATCATCGCCCCTCCTTATCTATTGATTGAAGTTTCCACCTTATTCGAAGTATTTAATTTAATATTGATCATAGCAATAGGATATGAGCTTATAAAAGCATTGCTATTAATTATTTCGTCCAATACAATTCCCACTATTCAAATTATAGAAATCTCAATTATTGCTATTTCAACTAAAATAATCACACTGGATATACAACAAACAAATAGTAATATTATTACGAGTTTAGCTTTAATGATTGCTGCACTCGGTCTTGCTTATTTTTTGTTAAAATATTGTAAGAAACCACAAAACAAGCCCTGAACAAAGCCAGTAGCGCGCTGTTTTTTAATTATTTAATTGTACTTAAAAATATAACAACTATAAAATGAAGTTATTATGGATCAATTACTGCAAAATAAAAAATGGCATTCAGTTTCTTATAATGATGTATTAGAGAACTTCAATGCTTCCTCACAAGGTCTTGATACGACAGAAGCAGAGAAACGTCTAAAAATAGTAGGACCCAATATTCTGCACAGGCAAAATAGAGAAAGTGCCTTTAAAATTTTGCTGAGGCAATTTCTTAACCCGCTTATATATGTTCTCCTTGCTGCTACCACCCTTGCCATAGCTATGGGTAAAATCACTGATGGAATAGTGGTATTTTGCGTTATAATTATTAATGCTATTATCGGATTTGTTCAAGAATACCAAGCCGGTAAAACCATTCAGGGGCTTCTGCAATTGATACCGGAGAATGTTACGGTAATGAGAGACGGAAAGCAAAAAAACATCCAGGCTGCTGACCTTGTACCAGGGGATTATGTATTGCTTCAGGCTGGAGACAAGGTATCCGCAGATTTACGGCTTACATTCGTAAAAAACATGCAGTGTAATGAATCTATCCTTACCGGCGAATCCTTCCCGGTAGAAAAACACACGGATAATATTGACTCAGATGTAGGGGTTGCTGACCGTAAGAATATGGTTTTTAGCGGTACAATGATTACTTCTGGTACTGCGGAAGGCGTAGTTGTTTTAACAGGTGTTAAAACAGAAATCGGTAAAATTTCCGTACTTCTTCAAACCACCACGTCAGTCAAATCTCCACTGACAAAATCTCTTGAAAAAATCGCACGGGGAATTACGTATTCCATCATATTTGTTGGTGTCTTAGTTTTTCTAATTGGAATATTTCGTAATTACACACTTATTGATGCAATATTTTTTGCCATTACTCTTGCGGTCGCAGCTATCCCCGAAGGGCTGCCTGCCGTAATTACTATCGCATCAGCTATCGGTGTTATGCGAATGGCAAAAAGACAAGCTATTATCCGGCATTTATCCGCTGTAGAGACTTTGGGTAGCACCACTGTAATCTGCTCAGACAAAACGGGAACGCTTACCCTTAACGAAATGACCGTTCAGGTTCTTTGGAATGGAAAGCAAAAATTCAATGTCACAGGAGTAGGCATTAACACTGATGGTGAAATTTTAAAAAATAATTCAGGTGAAAAAGGAACAGATGATGAAATTGGAGAACTGATAAGGGCTGCTGCATTGTGCAATGACGCAACACTTCATAATAATGAGGGTCTTTGGAAAGCAGTAGGAGATCCCACAGAGGTTGCCCTCATAGCAGTAGCCGGGAAGTTTGGAATAAACGAAGACGAATTAAGAAGCAAATGGCCGAGGATGGATGAATTACCCTTTGATTCTGAAAAAAAAATAATGACTACGCTACATCTCTCCCCTTTGGGAGAAAAAATAATTTACCTAAAAGGCGCCCCTGAATCAGTTATTCCACTTTTATTAAAAAGTGAAAATTCATCCATTGTCTTTGACACAGAAATGGTGCGAGCGGAGGCTTTACAGTTAGCAGGAACAGGAATGAGAGTATTGGCTTTCGCTTTCAGAAACTTAGATAGCGAACATTCATCACTCATTACGGAAGAGGATCTTTACGATTTTACTTTTTTAGGAATACAGGCCATAAGTGACCCTCCAAGAATGGAAGTAAAAGAAGCGATAAAATCGTGTCATAATGCAGGTATTACAGTGAAAATGATTACCGGCGACCATCCTGCAACAGCCGCAGCAATAGGCATGGAACTTGGATTTATAAATGCAGATCGGGTTATCACCGGAAAGGAGCTTCAGAATTTGAATGCTCTAGAGATTCAAGAAGTAGTAAAAAACACTAATATTTTTGCACGGGTATCCCCTGAAGATAAATTAAATCTAGTAAAAGCCCTTCAGGCCAGCGAGGAAGTGGTAGCCATGACAGGAGATGGTGTAAATGACGCCCCAGCACTAAAACGTGCAGATATTGGTGTAGCTATGGGTATCAGTGGTACGGCTGTTGCCAAAGAGGCGGCAGACATGATCCTGACCAATGATAATTTTGAAAGTATAAAGGCGGCTGTTGAAGAAGGACGCAGAGTATTTGACAACCTATTAAAATCTATTGTATTTCTTCTGCCTACAAGTATAGGATTGGGATTGGTTATTTTTATTGCTGTGTTGTTTTTTCCCTCAAAAGACGGAATTTTACTCATCCCAATACAACCTGTTCAGGTATTGTGGATCAATCTTATAACTGCCGTTGCCTTGTCATTGCCGCTTGCGCTTGAAGCAATGGAACCCGATGTAATGAATCGTCCTCCACGTAAGCCCAAGAAGCCTTTATTAAGTTCCTTTATAATTTTCAGGATGATCCTAGTTTCTTTGGTAATGGCAGGTGGAACAATTGGATTATTTCTTTGGGAATATAATAATGAGCTGTCCAGGGGCATCGCACATTCACTGGCCATTTCGGAAGCTCAAACAATGGCTGTAACAGCAATGGTTTTATTTCAGGTGTTTTATCTTATTGATTGCCGATCTCTTCATTTTTCAGTCAATAAAATCGGGCTTTTTTCTAATCCATTTATTTATATCGGAATTGCAACAGTACTGTTTGTTCAGACCGCTTTTGTTTATTTTCCATTTATGAATCGTTGGTTTCATTCATCTCCATTAAAAGCGGAGGCATGGGGGGTGTCAGCCATGGTCGCTTTTTCAATTCTAATAATCATCAGTATTGAAAAATGGATTCAAAGAAAATATTTTAAAAATATTGAGATGTAATATTACAGTGAAAAAGTAAAACTCGTAATCAAGAAGTGTTTGACAAATATGAAATGTGGGTTGTAGCATAGTAAATGAAATATCTTGCGAACCAATCAAAGAAAATCCAAAACAAAATAAATGCAATCCTTATCGAGATGAAATAAAAAAACAAACAGACTAAACTCATCAAACTATTTGGACAATTAGTGCAAAACAACATAAGAACCATTAAAACTAGTTAATGATCACGAGGTTTGGAGTGTTTAACAAGATTTTTTCAACACAACATCTGGATCAAAATGACAGAGTATTATAGATAAAAAAAAGGAACCGCATACGAACAAAAAAATCTTAAATAGGACTACAAGTTAATATTACAAGATTGATAATCAGTGAAAGATTTATACAAGCTAAAGTTTTTTTCATTGTATAAAATTTTGTTAGGCATTTGACAAAAAGTTTATTATATTTAGTAAATATTTTCGTTCAATATAATTTCCGCATGTAAATCCCGAACAGCTTTTAAACGCAAACCGTCAGACAATCACTAAAGGTGCATATCTTGGTAACAGACAAACATTTTGGTAAATAATGAAATTGATTAATTGAATTTGACAAAATAAGCATAGAGTATCAATTAAACATTTTGTGAATATGCAAACGGATTTGAGTTTTTGGATTGGTTTTAATGAATTTGCACTGCTGATTCCGGCATTAAATTTAGGGGTATTTAATCGTAAATCTCATGAAGTAAGCGTTTTAAAATCTTTGATTTAGATAGGGGTTCGGATGACGCTTGCTTTGTGCTTCGATATGCTTTTCTATTATTGTGAAGGTGAGACAAAAGCATTGGAGTTTTTTACGGTTTATGTGATCGAAAAAGCATGGAGCATATATAATATTTTTGTATTCACTTTTATTTTAACACTCCTGCTATTCATTAGCATAAAATTCTGTTTTGGAGAATGATCGGGGATTTGATAATGCGAGCTGCTTTTATTTTTGCGGGAGTGGCCTTAAGCGAGAAATTTTATTCGACGATTTATGTTTTTGGAGCGATATTGATTTTTAGATTATATAAGATGATTACACAAAAAGAGGTAATAATTGAGTCAAAAAAAATTCCCTGTAAAAATTATTCAGTAAAGCAATGCCTGTTAGCAATGATATGCATGAGTGAAAAATTTTTATAAAACAAGACGGGAAACCGTTTGCAACGTCTTTATTTTTAGTTTTGGTCTTGATTGAAACCACCGATTTGATTTTTTCGGCAGATAGCATTCGTGTAATACTGGCCTCTACGCAAGAGCATTTTATTGTTCACACTTGAAATGTGTACGCCATACATGGCTTGCGTTCTTCGTATTTTCCACTGACGGGTATGATGGATAAATTCTGGTATTTATAAAAGGGGCTTGCTTTTAAATTAATTTTTGTGGGATTAAAAATGTTGGTGATTGATTTCTGCAAGTTGCCAATACAAATTGTGTTGTTGGTAATAGTTATTAATTCAATCTTGAGCATTGCAATATCATTAATATCAAGCAGGAGAATATAATAGGTTTAATCAGTCAATTGAATTGCATTTTGTCAAAATAATAATTAACATAAACGATTATGGATAAAATTCTTGTTACCACCGATTTTTCTTCTAACTCAAAAGCAGGTTTGCGTTTTGCCATTCAATTGGCATCACAAAATAAATTTGAGCTGACTTTTTTTCATTCCTATTACATTGCAAATCTTACGTCAATGAGCGATTCCGCCTTCGCTGATTGTGAAAGGAAAGAAGCTGATAAAATTCAAAAAAAACTAAACCAATTTGTAGAATCGGTTTACAGAGACATGGATGTTGTTTCCAAAAAAAAAGATTGTGTAATAAATAGTGCTGTTTTTGCAGATAGCAATATCAGGGAATATGCTCAGGAAAATAAATTCAATTTTATCTGCATCAGCACGAGAGGCTTAGGAAAATTAAAAAAAATATTTGGGACAAACACTTCCAGTCTAATCACTCATTCCACGGTTCCTGTTATAGCAGTGCCGCACAATTATCGCAGAAGTGAAATAAAAAATATCCTTTACGCCTCTGACCTTGTAAATCTTGAAAATGAACTGATTAAAGTAGTTGAATTCACAAAGCCATTAAAGGCAAAAGTTGAAATACTCCATTTCAATTACCCAACCGAAATAAAAACCAATAAAAACGTCATAAATGAACTGGTAAAAAAAAATTCAAAGCATAATATCAAACTGCATGTCGAAAAGATCAATCTCGCCGAAAGTTTAATTTCAAATATAGAAGCGGTAATCAAGCAGTCAAAACCTGCCATGATAATCATGTTCACGCAACAAAACAGAAGTTTTTTCGATAAAATATTTTTCTCCAGTAACTCAGTCAATTATTCCTTCAAAGCCAAAATACCGTTGCTCGTTTTTAATAAAATATAAATGCCAGAAATGGCGAGATGAAAAAGAACGGTAAAATACTATTAGGCAACTTCTAGTAATTACTAATTTTAATGTTCACCATTAACTTTAGGAGAAAAGCCAGGTAGCCTTTTTTACTCTAAAACATTAAAAAACAAATTCTTAATTTGTGTAAAAAGTTTTAATATCAGAAGGTATTATATCTGGACTTGGATAACCTACAGCGCTACTTGTAAAATAACTGTTGTTTTTGAAATTAGTAATTACAACTTTCCATTTCCGATTTTTCCATTTGTAGGAAGTTGAAAAATCATTAACGTAACAGGCTGAGATTTGTCCAAAAATGCCATAATTGTTGTCAGTTGTATCTGTTTTACGGTTGTTTGCTTCCGTAAATTGAAAAGATAAGGATAAAGTTGAAGAGCTTAAAAAAAATATAACAATTCCAGAAGCAATAGCATTGCAACAGCAGATCACAAGCACGTTTAAAGAAGCATTTGTATTAAGACAAGAAATAGCACGACTTAAAAGAATTTTAGAAGAGAATACAATCCAATATTAAAATATTATATCTTTAAAAAAAAAGATGAATTCAAATAAAGATTTGAAATGAAAAAAAATAAGTTTTTATTACTCATCAATTCTAAGGGACTTCGATAATTAGCATCATCCAAAAGTACAATTTGCAAAAAATCCAGTGCAAACATAACTTGATACGTTTTTTAAACATCCGTAACACCACTCAAAATCAATTTGCGTGCTCAAATTTTCAATTCAATATTAATTAGAAACCAAAACATCATAATCAGGATGCTAATCAAATATCGTTTTTCTGTCCTAGATAAAATGATTAACTGCACAAAAAGCAAACGTTTTGGATTTACGTTTGTTTTGGTGCGCAATTTCCATTATCAAAGGAAAACCTTCAAAAAATTATTTTCGGAAAGTGATCAGTTTAATTTCAATTTTGATGTTCGTGATTTGTTCGTGAAAATGTCGCAAAAAGTTGCGTTTTGTTGTTGTAAATGTAGGAAAATAAGAAATACAAAAATCACTAAATGCAAAAAACCCACTGAATTCAGTGGGTTTTGTTGTGAAGGCAGAAGGATTCGAACCTTCGACCGCCTGCTTAGAAGGCAGGTGCTCTATCCAGCTGAGCTATGCCTCCATTGCTCATGTAAAAAATTCAGTCGGGGTGGCAGGATTCGAACCTGCGGCCTCCTGCTCCCAAAGCAGGCGCGATAACCGAGCTACGCTACACCCCGAAAAACAAAATTATAACAGCGGAGGGACAGGGACTCGAACCCTGGCACCGATTGCTCGATGACAGTTTAGCAAACTGCTCCATTACCACTCTGGCACCCCTCCAAGCTCAAGGAAACGTGACCTGTTTTGCGGTTGCAAAAATAAGACATCTTTACACTTCTCACAACTATTTTACTTCTTTTTTTTAATCTTTTTCATCATTTTTATAAAAAAGCTTCACAATCAAACATATAGAATAAAAATAAATTTAAAAAAGATAATCTGAACATCAAAATATGAAATTGTTTAAAAAAGATTAAATTTGCTACATAAACTAACATTATGAAAGTCATGAACAAAAGAGTTGTTATCGTTTCTGCCGTTAGAACACCTATCGGAAGTTTTATGGGGGGACTGTCTACAGTTACCGCTCCAAGATTAGGCGCAATAGCTATTAAAGGCGCTTTGGATAGAATAAATTTAGATCCAAATTTGATTGATGAAGTATTTATGGGTAACGTAGTTCAAGCTGGTGTAGGACAGGCTCCTGCCAGACAAGCTGCTATATTTGCCGGTTTACCGAATACGGTTGCCTGCACCACAATAAATAAAGTTTGCGCTTCCGGGATGAAAGCAGTTATGCTGGGTGCGCAAGCTATTCAATGTGGCGATGCCGAAATTGTGGTTGCTGGTGGAATGGAAAACATGAGTTTGATTCCACATTACATGCATTTGAGAAACGGAACTAAATTTGGCCCCGCAACCATGATTGATGGAATGCAGAAAGACGGACTTACTGATGCCTATGATAACAGCGCTATGGGAGTGTGTGCGGACTTATGTGCATCAGAATATAACTTTACGCGTGAAGACCAAGACAACTTCGCAATTCAATCGTATGAGCGTAGCGCAAAAGCATGGGATTCGGGAAAATTCGACAATGAAATAGTTCCTGTTCCTGTTCCACAAAGAAAAGGGGATCCTATCATAGTTTCCAAAGATGAAGAATTCACTAATGTAAAATTAGATAAAATACCCTCACTAAACGCCGTTTTTACAAAAGATGGAACTGTAACCGCAGCCAATGCATCAACAATAAATGATGGTGCAGCAGCAGTAATCTTGATGAGTGAAGAAAAAGCAATCGCTTTAGGACTAAAACCATTGGCGTATATCAACGGATATGCTGATGCGGCGCAGGAGCCAAAATGGTTTACTACAAGCCCTTCAAAAGCGATTCCAAAAGCATTGGAAAAAGCTGGAATAACAATCAATGATGTGGATTATTTTGAATTCAATGAAGCATTTGCTGTTGTAGGTTTAGCTAATTCAAAAATTTTGGGTTTAAGTGACAGCAACGTAAATGTAAATGGTGGTGCCGTATCTTTAGGTCATCCTCTAGGTTGTTCCGGAGTCAGAATCATCGTTACATTATTAAATGTTTTAGAACAAAACAATGCTAAAATCGGTGCTGCCGCAATTTGCAATGGTGGCGGAGGTGCATCAGCAATTGTAATTGAAAGAGCTTAAATAATTATATTTTAAGAGTTATCGGCTTAAAAAACTTATAACTCTTAATTCTTAACTCATAAAAGAATCTAAATGTTCGGAATTTGTAATCTAGCCATAATCCCACTTAGAATTGAACCTAATGACAGAAGCGAAACCGTTTCTCAAGTTTTATTTGGTGAACATTTTGAAATTTTAGAACAACTAAAGCAGTGGTCTAAAATCAGAATGCAATATGACGGTTACGAAGGATGGATAGATTCAAAACAATTACAACTGATTTCCGAAGCCAATTTTAATCAATTATCGAACGAGGCCATAATTTTAAATGCCGATTTAATAGAATATATCACGACACCAAATAGTTTGTTGATACCGATTCCGCTTGGTTCTTCGATATCGTTTATAAATCACAATGAGATAAATATTTCAAATTTTGACTTTGAAGGAACTAAAACCAGCGGCGAGAAAACTAAAGAAAGCCTACTAAATACAGCCTTTATGTATTTGAATGCTCCTTATCTTTGGGGAGGAAAAACTCCTTTTGGTATAGATTGTTCCGGATTTACTCAAATGGTATACAAACTCAATGGCTACAAATTGCTGAGAGATGCTTCGCAACAATCAACGCAAGGAGAAGCCTTAAGTTTTATTGAAGAGAGCGAACCTGGAGATTTAGCTTTTTTTGATAATGAAGAAGGCAACATCATTCATGTTGGAATTATAATGGCCGACAATTATATCATTCACGCCAGTGGAAAAGTTCGGATAGACCGCTTGGATCATTTAGGAATATTTAATGCTGAAACAAACAAGCATACACACAAATTGAGAGTCATTAAAAAAATAGTATAAAAAAACCTGTCTAAATATAGACAGGTTTTTTTGTACATTTCAAAAGCAAATTTTACATTTTTGCTTTTAATGCTTTGTATTGCGCAGTCATTTCTAACGCGCTGTAAACGCCTAAAAGAGTTTTAGAAACATCTACGTTTTTAGGATCTAATTCAACCGCTTTTTCAAGATAAGGAATTGTTGCTTTAAAAAGCTCTTCTCTTTTCTTTTTCAATTCATCGTAACGTTTCATATCCTTTGCAGAAGTCCCCAATTTGTTCATTTCGTCAATAATTGCTTTTTCATTCTCTAACTTCATTGCAGCAAGATTGATGTAACCATTGATATATTTTGGATTAATTTCAATAACTCTTTTGTAATATTTTTCAGCATCTGCTACATTTTTTGCATTTGCACTTAATACTCCCAAGTTAAAAATCAAATCCGCATCATTTGGATTTTTTTGCAAAACTTCAGCGATTAATTTTTTATACATTTCATAATCTTTCGTTTCTAAATAAAGATTAGCTTCTGTCAAAGTCAAAGATGTGTCTTCCGGATTTGCCAATCTCGCTTCAGAGATTGCTTTTTTAGCTTCCTCCGTTTTACCTTTTTCAACTAAAATTAAAGCCATATTTTTATAAATTTCTCCTCTTTTAGATGGCACAACTTCAGTTCTTGGCTTTTCATGCGTTCCAAGTTTCACCATTCTGTCTCTTTCTTGAGCAGTAGTAAAAAAATCTTCTTGAGTAGTTAATTTATTAACAGCAAAATAACTCGTCCCTTTGCCGGAATAGTTCAGCGTTTTTAAATTATCATACAATTCAAGCGCTTTGTCATATTCTTTTGCATTAACATAAGTAGAAGCTGCGTAATACAAATTGATTGTGTCTTTCTTATCTAGCAAATAAGCGTCAGATAATTTTTTAGCACTATCTGAATGCTTGTCCAATTTTGAATCAGCAATTGCACCGTTAATCAATTTAAATTTAATATCAGTAATTGAAGCAGCTGCCTGTGTTGAAAATTTAGCTTTTCCAGAAGTTTTTTCGGCAGCAATTAAATCTTGATAAGCTTTTGCTGCAAGCGAAAGATTCGTGTTTGCATCAACATTTTTGTTTGCCAAATCTAATAAGGCATTTCCTTTTAAAAAGAAAAATTGAGCTTTCTCAGCATCTGTCGCATTAGATAGTAACGACTCTGCTTCCATCAAGATGGTTGCTGCTTCCTGCGATTTACCTCCTTTTAATAATTTTTCAGCAGCTTTTATTTGATCTTTTTGAGCAAAAGTAGCTACTGATATCAATAACGCTGATGCTAGTAATACATATTTACTTTTCATAATATTCTAAGTTTGTTTTATAATTATTCTTGTTATCTATTTTTATTTATGCTTGATCATCTTCGTCGTCACCTTCAGCCTCGTCATCAACTTCCTCTTGTTCAGAATCATCTTCTTCATCATCTTCATCTGCACCTTCATCTTCAAGAACTTCTAAAATAGGCTTCACTCTTTCGATAGCTTCTGTTTCTATGACATTACCTTCTTCGTCAACGACCACTTCTGCAACATCGTCTTTCATTACTTTAGTTACTGCAGCAATCGAATCTTTACCTTTTAGATTTATCAATTTAACTCCTTGGGTTGCTCGTCCCATTACACGCAAATCTTCAATAGCCATTCTGATTGTTAATCCAGATTTATTGATAATCATCAAATCATCAGCATCAGTAACTGCATTAATCGAAATAAGTTTTCCGGTTTTTTCTGTAATGTTAAGTGTTTTCACACCCTTTCCTCCTCGATTAGTAATTCTATAAACATCTTCACCATCTTCATCGACTAATTTGGTACGTTTACCATATCCATTTTCAGTTACAACTAAAATTTGTGAATCGTTAATATTTTCCTTATCAACAGTAACCATGCCAATAACTTCGTCTGTTTCATCTTTAAGAGTAATTCCACGTACTCCAGAAGCTGTTCTTCCCATAGGACGGGTTTTTGTTTCTTCAAAACGAACTAATTTCCCAGATTTAAGTGCCAAGATAATTTGACTTTCACCATTAGTTAATTTCGCTTCCAATAATTCATCGCCTTCTTTTATAGTAATTGCAGCAACACCATTAACTCTCGGTTTAGAATATTTCTCTAAAGAAGTTTTCTTAACCTGACCTTTTTTAGTTACCATAATAAGGTTGTGACTTTTGATGTAATCTTGATCTTTTAAATCTTGGGTACAAATAAATGCTTTTACTTTATCGTCGCTTTCAATATTAACTAAGTTCTGAATCGCTCTACCTTTAGCCGTTTTACTTCCTTCTGGTATTTCATAAACGCGCATCCAGAAACATTTTCCTTTTTGGGTAAAGAACATCATGTATTGGTGATTCGTTGCCACAAACATGTGCTCCAAGAAATCCTGATCTCTTGTACCAGCGCTTTTTTGTCCAACTCCTCCTCTATTCTGAGTTTTGTACTCTGTAAGGTTCGTACGCTTAATATATCCTGCATGAGAAATCGTGATAACTACATTTTCATCGGCAATTAAATCTTCAATACTTACATCTCCTCCTGAATATTCAATAACAGAACGACGTTCATCGCCATATTTATCACGAATTTCCGTTAGTTCTTCTTTAATCAAGGCTATTCTTAAGTTTACATCTGCTAATAAAGCTTTTAAATGCTCGATTAACTTCATGATTTCCTCGTATTCTGTTCTTAACTTATCTTGTTCAAGACCTGTTAATTGACGCAAACGCATTTCAACAATTGCACGAGATTGAATATCGGATAAATTGAACCTTTCGATTAATTTTTCTCTTGCTTCTTCGGTACTTTTTGAAGCTTTGATTAAAGCAATTACTTCGTCAATATTATCCGAAGCGATAATCAAACCTTCTAATATATGTGCTCTAGCTTCCGCTTTTTTCAATTCAAATTGCGTTCTGCGAGTCACCACATCATGACGGTGCTCTATAAAATAATGAATCAGATCTTTCAGATTCAACATTTGCGGACGCCCTTTTACAATTGCAATATTGTTTACACTGAAAGAAGACTGTAATTGTGTAAATTTATAAAGTGTATTTAAAACTACGTTTGGCGTAGCATCACGTTTTAAAATATAAACGATACGCATCCCGTTTCTATCCGATTCATCTCGGATATTCGCAATTCCATCAATTTTTTTATCATTAACCAAATCAGCCGTACGCTTAATCATATCGGCCTTATTAACTTGATAAGGAATTTCGGTAACAATAATACATTCTCTTCCGTCCACTTCTTCAAAACCTACTTTGGCACGCATTACAATACGTCCTCTACCTGTTTTGAATGCTTCACGAACGCCTTCATATCCATATATAATACCACCTGTAGGAAAATCGGGGGCTTTGATATGCGTCATCAACTCATCAATCTCAATATCATTATTATCCATGAAGGCTAACGTACCGTTGATTACCTCGGTTAAGTTGTGAGGAGGCATATTTGTAGCCATACCCACTGCAATTCCTGTTGCCCCATTTATTAATAAGGTAGGAACACGCGTTGGCATAACTGTTGGCTCTTCTAAAGTATCATCAAAATTTAATTTAAAATCAACAGTTTCTTTATCTATATCCGCCAAGATTTCTTCCGAAATTTTACGCATTCTAGCCTCCGTATAACGCATTGCTGCAGGACTATCCCCATCCACGGAACCAAAATTACCTTGACCGTCAATCAATAAATAACGCATACTCCATTCTTGTGCCATACGAACCATGGCATCATAAACAGAGGTATCACCGTGTGGGTGATATTTTCCAAGAACTTCCCCGACAATTCTTGCGGACTTTTTATGGGCAGATCTGGAGTTTACTCCTAAATCATGCATTCCATAAAGTACTCTTCGATGTACTGGTTTCAAGCCATCTCTGACATCTGGAAGTGCTCTTGATACAATTACTGACATCGAATAATCAATGTAAGCTGTTTTCATTTCATCTTCAATGTTAATAGGAATTAACTTTTCTCCTTCAGACATAGGTTGTTATATTAAATAATTATATTAGTTTCAAAACGTGCCAATATACGCTTTTTTGAAATTTTTAAACTAATTTTAAAATACTTATTTCAATGATTTATTAACAAATTAAACTTCGTTTTTAGTTAATAATTTAAGGGAAAATTAACTATTATATTATGATTATTTTTGTCTCTTAGCTGACATGACTTCTTATGGGAATGGTTTTTGTTCCTCTATCATTAATTCACTAAATTTACGATATCAAATATATATTATGGATGATAATTTTTCACCAAGAGTAAAAGACGTTATTACTTACAGCAAAGAAGAAGCCTTGCGATTAGGGCATGACTTTATAGGCACGGAACACTTAATGTTAGGCATTTTAAGAGACGGAAACGGAAAAGCAATTCAAATATTGAACAACCTGGATGTTGATTTAGATTACTTACGTCGAAAAGTGGAAATCCTGAGCCCAGCGAGTCCAAGCTTGGAAGTAAATGTTGAAAAGAAAAACTTACACTTAACACGACAAGCAGAACGAGCATTGAAAACCACTTTCCTAGAAGCTAAAGTATTTCAAAGTTCGTCCATTAGCACCGCGCATTTATTATTGTGCATATTAAGAAACGAAAACGATCCAACAACCAAGCTACTGAATAAACTGAAAATCGATTATGACGTTGCTAAAGAACAATATTTAAACATGACTCCAAACGAAGAAAATTTTATAGAAAATTTGCCCCGAAACGAATCATACAATGACGATTCAGGACAAGATGACAGTCTAAAAGAAGGAACTTTCAATAATCCAGCCAATAAATCCAATAAAAAATCGAAGACTCCTGTTTTAGATAATTTTGGAAGAGATTTAACAGAAATGGCCGAAGAAGGAAAACTTGACCCTGTAGTAGGACGCGAGAAAGAAATTGAACGTGTTTCTCAAATTTTGAGCCGTCGAAAAAAGAACAATCCATTACTTATTGGGGAACCAGGAGTGGGGAAATCAGCTATCGCCGAAGGTTTAGCCTTACGTATAATCCAGAAAAAGGTATCACGTACTTTATTTAATA
The DNA here is from genome assembly GCF_049896525.1 of Flavobacterium sp. DSR3-2. Lineage (NCBI taxonomy): Bacteria > Pseudomonadati > Bacteroidota > Flavobacteriia > Flavobacteriales > Flavobacteriaceae > Flavobacterium > Flavobacterium sp. DSR3-2. The sequence continues at coordinate 109,683 of NZ_JAFCUM010000006.1, read as the reverse complement.
AACGTGTGGTTACTTTAGATTTAGCCAGTCTTGTTGCAGGTACTAAATACCGTGGACAGTTTGAAGAGCGCATGAAAGCGGTGATGAACGAATTGGAAAAAAATGACGATATCATTCTTTTCATAGATGAAATTCACACGATTGTGGGTGCCGGTGGCGCAACAGGCTCACTTGATGCTTCTAATATGTTTAAACCTGCGTTAGCTCGCGGAGAGATTCAATGTATTGGTGCCACAACATTAGATGAATACAGACAATACATAGAAAAAGATGGTGCATTAGAAAGACGTTTTCAAAAGATAATTGTGGAACCTACATCAGTTTCCGAAACAATAACTATTTTGAACAACATCAAAAACAAATACGAAGACCATCACAATGTTACCTACTCACAAGAAGCAATAGAGGCTTGTGTTAAACTAACGGACAGATATATGTCTGAACGTTTCTTGCCAGACAAAGCGATTGATGCATTAGACGAAGCAGGTTCTAGAGTTCACATTACCAATATTGAAGTTCCAAAACAAATTTTAGATCTCGAACGTCAATTAGAAGACGTACGTGAATTGAAGAATGTTGTGGTGAAAAAACAAAAATACGAAGAGGCCGCAAAACTTCGTGACGATGAAAAACGCATTGAAAAAGATTTAGCTGTTGCTCAGGAACAATGGGAAGAAGATGCTAAAAATAATCGAATAGAAGTTACAGAAGACAATGTAGCCGATGTAGTTTCTATGATGAGCGGGATTCCCGTAAATCGTATTGCTCAAACAGAAAGTAACAAACTAGCTAAACTTCCAGAACTAATTGAAGGGAAGGTTATTGGACAAAAAGAAGCAGTAATGAAAATTGCTCGTTCGATACAAAGAAATCGTGCGGGATTAAAAGATCCGAATCGTCCAATTGGTTCTTTCATCTTCTTGGGACAAACCGGTGTTGGTAAAACCCAATTAGCAAAAGTTCTGGCGAAGGAATTATTTGATTCTGAAGACGCCTTAATTCGTATTGACATGAGTGAATACATGGAAAAATTTGCAATTTCTCGTTTAGTTGGAGCGCCTCCAGGATATGTAGGATATGAAGAAGGTGGACAGCTAACGGAAAAAGTTCGCAGAAAACCATATTGCGTTGTATTGTTAGATGAGATAGAAAAAGCGCATCCTGATGTTTTCAACATGTTGTTGCAAGTTTTGGATGATGGTTATTTAACAGACAGTTTAGGTAGAAAAATTGATTTCAAAAACACTATAATTATCATGACTTCAAATGTTGGAGCCAGACAATTAAAAGACTTTGGACAAGGTGTTGGTTTTGGCACTGCTGCCAAAGTGGCTCAGGCAGATGATAATTCAAAAAGTATCATTGAAAATGCATTGAAAAAAACTTTTGCGCCAGAATTCTTAAATAGAATTGACGATGTAATTGTGTTCAATGCTTTAGAAAAACATGATATTGATTTGATTATTGAAATTGAATTGAAAAAACTATATGCTCGAGTAGCAGAATTAGGCTATCAATTGAATCTTTCTGACAAAGCCAAAGCTTTTATTGCGGATAAAGGTTTCGATAGGCAATTTGGCGCAAGGCCATTAAAAAGAGCCATTCAGAAATATGTTGAAGACACGCTGGCTGAGGAAATTATTACTTCAAAAATTACAATTGGAGATGAGATTTTCATGGATATAGAAGATGGTGCACAAGAATTAACAGTTAAGGTTCACAAAGCCGGAGAGCCTACCAACCTTTAAATTCTGGTAGGAATATATAATGTAAACCCGTTACGTTTTTATAACATAGCGGGTTTATTCTTTACGATTAACACACTTTTTTTGAAAACAAATATTTACATTTGGTCTTTATAAAAAAGGTTAATTAAAATTGTTTTATGTCAGATAATAAAGTTATTCTAGGTAGTGAAGAATGGTGTTCTTTTCCTGAATTAGGAATTCCCACGATAAAAGCCCGAGTGGATTCGGGTGCAAAAACATCAGCTTTACACGCTATCAACATCGCTCCATTTATAAAAAATGAGAGCAACTGGGTAAAATTTGACATTAATCCGATACAAAATAATCAAAAAACGGTAATTCATTGTGAAGCAGCTTTAATTGATAAACGTATTGTGAAAAGTTCCAGTGGTTTTAGAGAGCAACGCTATGTTATTCAAACAAATCTACAAATTGGAAATTCACAGTGGCCAATAGAAATGACACTGACTAATCGAGATTCTATGGGTTTCAGAATGCTTTTGGGTCGTGAAGCAATGAGTGGAAGAGTTTTAGTGGATCCGGAACAAAAATATCTTTTAGGACAACCTACAACAGATACTTTAAAAGAATTATATAAAAATTCTGAAAAAGCGACATCCGGTTTACGCATAGGGCTTCTAGCCAGTAATCCTGAATTGTACAGCAACAAGCGAATCATGGAAGCTGGAGAAATGCGAGGCCATGAAATGCATTTCTTAAACATCAAGGAATGTTATATGAAACTGGATGCAAAAACACCTGAAATCCATTATCGTGGAGGTAAGATATTAAATCAATTTGACGCCATCATTCCTAGAATCAGACCAAGTATTACCTTTTACGGTTGCGCTTTGACGAGACAATTTGAAGCCTTAAAAGTATATTGTTTAAATTCATCGAACGCCATTACGCAATCACGCGATAAATTATATTCTTTGCAATTACTGCTAAATCACGGTGTAGAAATTCCTACGACTGGTTTTGCTAATTCGCCTTTGGATACCGATGATTTAATAAAAATGGTAGGTGGTTCTCCTTTAATCGTAAAATTATTGGAAGGAACTCAAGGAAAGGGTGTCGTTTTAGCCGAAACAAAAAAAGCCGCAGAAAGCGTTATCAATGCTTTCAAAAGTTTAAATGCCAATATATTAGTTCAGGAATTCATCAAGGAAGCCAACGGAAAAGATATTCGTTGTTTTGTAATTGACGGAAAAGTAGTGGCTGCCATTCAGCGCGAAGCGATGCCAGGCGAATTTAGAGCCAACATCCATCTTGGAGGAACGGCATCTGTCATAAAAGTTACTGCAGAGGAAAAACGGATTGCGATCAAAGCAACGAAAGCAATGGACTTGAAAGTAGCTGGCGTTGATATTATTCGTTCCGCTAAAGGACCATTATTGCTGGAAGTAAATTCATCACCGGGATTAGAAGGAATTGAAGGAGCTACAAATAAAGACATAGCCGGAGAAATGATCAAAGCAATTGAAAAAAATTTCAAACAAAAAACTGAGTTGAAATAACCAATAATTCTGCATCACTATAAATACAATATATTGAATTATTGTCCTTGTAGTACTTTTTAAAAATATATTAAACCTAAAAAAATGAACGAGTATTTAGTGATAATTCTCCGTAGTAGTGCCGTTTATTTTTTTATGGTTATTGCATTACGTCTTTTTGGCAAGAAAGAATTGTCACAGCTGAACACCGCTGATGTAATATTGATTCTGCTCATCAGCAACGCCGTTCAAAATGCAATGGTTGGAAACAACACCAGTTTATGGGGAGGTTTGGCCGCAGCTTCAGTCCTATTTATCACTAATTTTATTTTAAAGAAATTGATGTTTAAGTACCCCAAATTCAGTGATTTCATGCAAGAAAAACCAGAAATCTTAATCCATGACGGAAATTTGGATTTTAAAACATTAAGTAAATTAAACATTTCTTCTGATGAATTGAAAGAAGCCATGCGCGAACATGGAATCGAATATTTTAAAGATGTAAAACTCGCAATGCTTGAAATAGATGGCAACATCAGCATTATCTCCGGCAATCAAAATTTAAAACAAACCTATCACAAACGAAAACACATTCACAAAAGTTTAAGTGGAATAAATTAATCATACCTCCCTTTGAAATAGTAACAAATTAAATTATAAATTTATGACAATTGAACATTTAAACGAAACTAAAAATGGCCATTTTAAAGCGGTTGTCAATCAAGTAGAAGTCGGAAGAATGACATATACTTGGTCGGGAACCGATAAATTTATCATTGACCACACCGAAGTAAATCCTGATTTTTCGGGACAAAATGTGGGCAAAAAACTGGTATTACAAGCCGCACAATACGCTCGAGAAAACAATTTTAAAATTGTGCCCACATGTTCATTTGCGAAAAGCATATTTGATAAAACAAAAGAAATTCAAGATCTCCAGTTTTAGCCAACTTAATTTTAGTGCATAAAAAAACCATTCCTGAAGAATGGTTTTTTTATGGATGGTATTCACATATTAAATAAAAATACTGAAAGTATAATAAATGATTGCAGCTAATATTGCTGAAATTGGAATGGTCAAAACCCATGCCCACAATAAGCTTACCGTCATTCCCCAGCGTACTGCAGAAACTCTTTTAGTAAGTCCTACTCCAATGATAGATCCGGTAATCGTATGTGTTGTACTTACAGGCACTTTAAAATGCTCCGTAAAATATAAGGTCAGTGCGCCGGCAGTTTCTGCGGCAACACCTTCAAAAGAAGTTACTTTTGTGATTTTTGAACCCATCGTCTTTACGATTTTCCAGCCACCACTTAATGTTCCAGCTGCAATTGCAGAATAACACGCTAGCGGAATCCAAGTCGGCATTTTGAAGGCACCTTCATCATTTGGCAACACCACATCTAACCAACTAGGCAATGCTTCTTGGGCAACACCACTTGTATTAATATAAACAGCAACCGCTGCGGCGATGATACCCATCACTTTTTGGGAGTCATTTCCACCGTGTCCTAAACTAAAAGCTGCAGAAGATAGCAATTGCATTTTTTTCAGCCATGCCGTTGCTTGATTTAAATTTAAACTACTAAATATCAAACAGAATGTGCTGATGGAAAGAACAATAAATGCAACTAAAAACCATTTTATATTATGTGCTTCTAACGCGACACTCCAAAAATGGGAGTCGAAACGTGGTTTTGTGATTTGATCGTAATATATCATCTGGCTTTCTACAAACCAGATTGTCAAAATCATTAAAGAAGCTGTGAAAATCTTTGGATAAATGCTCTTTTTAGAAGCATTAAGCAACCAAATCGAGATTAAATAAGAAATTAAAGCTCCTAACAAGGGTGCTAAAATAATAAAAGCAACAATGATTAAAACTCCTGAAGGCATGCCACCATCTTTTCCTTCTTTGTACCAAGAAACAACACCAAAACCTGCATGAGCAATTGCTGCTCCGGCAAATCCGCCTATTAAAGTATGGGACGAACTTGAAGGAATTCCCTGCCACCAAGTAAATAAATTCCAAATAATTGCAGCAATAACACCTGCTAGAATCACAACTAAATTGATATCCATCGTGTTAGCTGTTTTCGCAACAGTATCCGCTACTCCAAAACCGAAAACCCAATAAGCCAAAAAATTAAAAAAAGCTGCCCACACAACTGCCTGAAAAGGACTTAATACTTTTGTGGCAACGACCGTTGCTATAGCATTGGCAGCATCATGAAAACCATTAATGTAATCAAAGATCAATGCCAGAACTATAATAACTATAAGTAGAGTAAATTCCATAATTATAATTTCAGAAGAAAAGTGATTGAATTAAGAATGTTTTACAGAAATTGATTCTAAAACACTCGCTACACTTTTACATTTATCCGTTGCAGTTTCTAAAACTGACAATACTTCTTTGTATTTGATAATGTTTTTAGCATCAGTTTCATTTTCGAATAAATCAAGAACTGCTTTATCATAAACGTTATCTGATTTATTTTCCAACTTATTAATTCGAAGACAAGCATCAGTGATGTTCTTCATTTTTTTCAAATCTCTCAATTCTCTTATCGCGACATCAATGTTCTGACAAGCTTCAAGATTAATTTCGGTCAGTTTTCTGATAGATTTTGTAATTTTATCCACTTGGTACAATCGCATTCTACTGGCTGCACCATGAAGATTACCGGCAACGTTGTCTATCGAACTTATTAATGAGTAAATATCTTCTCTGTCAAATGGAGTAATAAAATTTCTACTCAACTCAAGGTTGGTTTGACGCGTTATATCCTCCCCTTTTTGCTCTAAAACATCAATTTTCTGAAAAAGAACTTCACGTTCTTTTAAAGGAAGGTTTACAGCTTCATGCAAATTTGTAGCAATTTCAATTAAATTACTTGACGCTTCTTCAAAAAGTGGAAAGAACTTTTTGTCTTTAGGAACCAAAAATTGGAAAAAATTATTTATGTTCATTTCATTAAAATTTAGTTTTGCAAAATTACTTCATTATTACCTGCTAATGTTAAGCTATTGTTAACAAATTATTTTCTATTTGAAAAGTGTTCAAAAAAGAAACTGTCTTTTCGATATCATAATGCAAAATTCGGTCTTCTTTAATCAAAGGTACTTCTTCGCGATACGCTTGTAAAAACATTTCAATAAAATCACTTGATAGCAATGGTCTTCGATATTCAATGGCTTGCGAAGCATTCATTAACTCGATCGCTAAAATGCGTTCCAGATTATCCAAAACACGTAATGCTTTCGTAGCGGCATTTGCGCCCATACTGACGTGATCTTCCTGTCCGTTGCTGGAAACAATGCTATCGACACTGGCGGGAGTTGCCAGTTGCTTGTTTTGGCTGGCAATGCTGGCGGCAGTGTATTGTGGAATCATCAAACCAGAATTCAAACCGGGATTATCCACCAAAAATGCCGGAAGATTTCGATTTCCTGAAATCAATTGATAGGTTCTTCGCTCAGAAATACTTCCTAATTCGGCCAAAGCGATTGCCATAAAATCTAAAGCCAAAGCCAATGGTTGCCCATGAAAATTCCCTCCGGAAATAATTTGGTCGCTTTCTGTAAAAATATTAGGATTATCTGTTACTGAATTGATTTCTGTTTTGAATACTTTTTTGACATAATCAATCGCATCTTTAGAAGCGCCATGAACTTGCGGCATGCATCGGAACGAATACGGATCCTGCACATGATTTTTGGGCTGTTCAATAATTTGACTTCCTTCCAAAAATCCTTTTATGCGATTGGCTGTTACAATTTGTCCTTTGTGAGGTCTGATAAAATGAATCAATTCGTTGTAAGGTTCAATTCTCCCATCAAAACCTTCAAGTGAAATTGTTCCTATCAAATCAGCCAAATAAGAAAATTTGCTCACTTTCATCAAAATATGCACGCCATAAGCAGTCATAAATTGCGTTCCATTCAACAAAGCCAATCCTTCTTTTGACTGCAAAACAATCGGTTCCCAATCAAAATGTTTCAAAACTTCGCTGGAATGGACTTTTTTCCCTCCAAAATAAACATCGCCTTCTCCCAATAACGGTAGTGATAAATGTGCTAAAGGCGCTAAATCTCCCGAAGCTCCCAATGAACCTTGTGTATAAATTACCGGCAGAATATTATTATTATAAAATGCAATCAATCGCTCGACCGTTTGCAATTGAATTCCCGAATGTCCATAACTCAGCGACTGGATTTTGAGCAACAACATCAATTTTACAATTTCGGTTGGCACTTCCTCCCCCGTTCCGCAAGAATGTGATTTTACTAAATTTTCCTGTAGTTTTGATAAATTCTCCTTGGATATTTTCACATTACAAAGCGATCCAAAACCTGTATTGATCCCATAAATAGGATCCGAATGCGAAGCCATTTTTTTGTCTAAATAATCGCGACATTTTTGAATATTTATTTTCGCCTCATCTGACAAAGCCAGTAATTTATGATGCGAAACAATTTCAGTCAATGTTTCCAGGCTAAGCAATTGATTACTAATATAATGCGTATTGTCCATTTTGAAGGTGTTTGAAAGGTAAAATTGAATAAATCTTTATAATTACACAACATTTATTGCCAATAATTTAAACTTACAGTTAAACAAAACCAAAAATTTGATTTTATGCAAATATTTTTATGCGACTTACAATGCAGCATTTTATAATTGTCACATAATCCTCCCTTTATGACGAAAAGTGAACTTTTTTTCAACAAGAGAAAAGTAAATTTGATCACTTTAAAAAAACAAGGGCCGATTTGCATTCATAATCTCTAATAAAATTATGCGGTAACCGTGAACATTATTCGAAAAATCTGAAGATTTATACGAATAACTCCATTACCGCCTTCGCAAATCATACAATATTTAACAATCCTCGAATAGCATCTATTATTTTCAAATATTCGCAAAAACATGATTGAATGATTTGTCTTTTATAAAAATTCGTATTTTTGAAATATCAAAATGGTAAACAACAAAGCTACATATCACTCCTCTATAACAACTCAAATCTGGGTTAGCGCTAATGTTACGTTTACTACAACAACTACAATCACCCCTTTGGGGTAAACATTTTACATATAATCCTATTTTATTATATTTTTTTTCGAAAGAAAGGCAGTCTTTGGATGTATAATAAGCATTACCTTTTTCATAAAAAATAACACACACCAATACATCGCCCACATTCTATTAATCACGAAAATGGCGATTCACAGGTGCATAAAAAATAAATAACTTCGTTATGAAAGTATTAAAATTTGGCGGAACTTCGGTTGCCAATGCACAAAATATAAAACTGGTTTTAACCCTTGTTAGTAATAAAGCTAGAGAGGAAAAATTAATCGTTGTGGTTTCTGCTTTTAGCAAAGTTACTGATTTGCTTCAACTTGCTTCCCAAAACGCGGCTGCAGGTGACGAAAGCTTCAAAAATATTCTTGCCGATATTGAGAAAAAACATCTAGATGCTCTAAAAGAACTTATTCCCGTTAGCGAACAAAGCAGTCTTTTGAGCCACATCAAAAGAATCATCAATCATCTGGAAACCTTACTGGACGGATGTTACCTTTTAGGCGAATTATCTCCCAGAACTTCAGATACTATTTTGAGTTTTGGCGAATTATTGTCTTCTTACATTGTAGCAGAAGCTTTAAAACAAAATCTAAAAAATAGCGGTTATAAAGACAGTCGCGAATTGATAAAAACCGATAATCATTTCGGAAAAGCAACCGTAAATTTTGAAGTTTCGAACCAATTAATTGCTGATTTCTTTGCTTCGAATGAAAATCAGGTGGTAGTTATTCCGGGATTTATAGCCGCTTCACTTGACGGCATAAACACTACTTTAGGTCGCGGAGGATCGGATTATACAGCTGCTATTCTTGCCGGAGCTCTCGATGCAAATGACTTAGAAATCTGGACTGATGTAAACGGAATGTACACTGCAAATCCAAAAATTGTAAAACAAGCACAATCTATTGCTTTCATTTCTTATCAGGAAGCAATGGAGTTGTCGCATTTTGGTGCCAAAGTTTTATACCCGCCAACCATTCAACCGGTATTAAGAAAGAATATTCCAATTCTCATTAAAAATACTTTCGAACCGGAAGCCGAAGGAACTTATATTTCAAATCAGGAAATGGCTCACACTAACCCTGTAAAAGGAATTAGTCATATCGATAATATAACTTTGATTACACTTGAAGGATCAGGAATGATTGGTGTTACAGGTTCATCTAAAAGACTTTTTGAAGTATTATCACATAAAAATATTAATGTTATTTTTATTACTCAGGCTTCATCGGAACATTCAATTTGCATTGGAATTTTAAATTCGGATGCTGATGTGGCTGAAGATGCCATCAACAAAGCTTTCGAAGTAGAGATTTTACAAAATAAAATTGATCCCTGTATTGTTGAAAAAAACCTGTGCATCATTGCTTTGGTTGGCGAAAACATGAAAAATCATCAAGGTTTAAGCGGAAGAATGTTTAGCACTTTGGGTAAAAATAACGTCAACATCAGAGCGATTGCTCAAGGTGCATCCGAAAGAAATATTTCGGCGGTTATCAATGAAAGAGACGTTAAGAAAGCACTAAATACTTTACACGAAAACTTTTTTGAAGAAAATACGAAACAGTTAAACCTATTTGTGATGGGCGTTGGAAATGTGGGAGAGAAATTCATCGAGCAAATTCACCAACAAAAAAAATTCCTTAAACACAATCTGAAAATAAACCTACGCGTTATTGCTTTGTCCAATTCCAGAAAAATGTATTTTGATGAGGATGGAATCGCTTTAAAAGAGTGGCAATTTTTACTAGAAACCGGAGAACCAGCTGATAAAGAAAAGTTCATTGCAAATGTAAAAGAACTCAATTTACGAAACAGCATTTTCGTTGATATTACGGCGAATGAAAGTGTATCCAAAACCTACGAACAGTATTTAAAACGCAATATTGCCGTAGTAACTTGTAACAAAATTGCTTGTGCTTCGGAGTACGATAATTATAAAAAATTAAAAAAATTATCCAGACAATTTAACGCTCCGTTCCTGTTTGAAACCAACGTTGGTGCTGGATTACCAATTATTGATACCGTAAAAAATCTGATTGCCTCAGGTGATAAAGTGAATAAAATTCAAGCTGTTTTATCAGGAAGTTTGAATTTTATCTTTAATAATTTTGACGAAAACAATACTTTTTATGATGTCGTAAAAGAAGCAGGAGTACAAGGATTTACAGAACCGGATCCTAAGATTGATTTAAGCGGAATTGACGTTGCCAGAAAGATATTGATCCTGATCAGAGAAAGTGGATACAAAATGGAAATCGATGAAATTGTCAATGAATCTTTTATGCCGGCAGAATGTCTAGATACTACTTCAAATGAAGCTTTCTTCGAATCACTGAAAAAACATGCAACACATTTTGAAACTATCTATAAAGAAGCGTTAAGCAAAGAATCCAGACTAAAATACGTCGCGCAATTCGAAAACGGAAAAGCAAATGTTGGTTTAAGATTTATTCCGAAAGACCATCCTTTTTATAATCTGGAAGGAAAAGACAATATTGTACTATTCTTTACGGACCGTTATGTGGACCAACCTTTATTAATAAAAGGCGCTGGTGCGGGAGCTGCAGTAACGGCTTCAGGAATATTTGCTGATGTAATCAGAATTGGAAACCTATAAATATGTCGTAAGGTCAAATGTCGTAAAGTTTGAAAGATAGCAACTTGATTTTATTTTCATTTCTACGACTTTACCACTTTATGACTTTAGACTTTAAGACTACTATTATGAATGAAATAAAAATATTTTGTCCTGCTACGATAGCCAATCTTTCCTGCGGATTTGATGTCCTCGGACTGTGTTTAGAAACTGCAGGTGACGAAATGATTATTCGAAAATCAAATATTAAAGGGATTCGTATCACTAAAATTGTGGGTACCGACTTGCCTTTGGAAACCGAAAAAAATGTAGCTGGTGTATCTGCTTTAGCGATGTTGGAAGCCATTGAAACGGAATTTGGTTTTGAAATCGAAATCTACAAACACATCAAAGCCGGAAGTGGAATTGGCAGTAGTGCTGCCAGTTCAGCTGGAGCTGTTTTTGGAATCAATGAATTATTGGGACGTCCATTTACAAGAAAAGAATTGGTGCAATTTGCCATGCAAGGCGAAAAGCTAGCCAGTGGAAACGCCCATGCCGATAACGTCGCTCCTGCTCTTTTGGGTGGATTTACTTTAGTAAGAAGTTATAATCCATTAGATATTATAAAAATTGAAAGCCCATCTGAATTGTATGCCACCGTGGTTCATCCGCAAATTGAATTGAAAACTTCGGATGCGCGTTCGGTATTGAAGCAAACGGTTTCCTTGAAAAGTGCTATTATACAATGGGGAAATGTGGGCGGACTGATTGCCGGATTGTACACCAAAGATTATGACTTAATCGGGCGTTCTCTGCATGACGAAATCGTGGAACCACTGCGAAGTGTTTTGATTCCCGGATTTGATCTAATCAAGCAAACTGCTTTAGAAAACGGAGCTTTGGGTTCTGGGATTTCGGGTTCAGGTCCCTCTATTTTTGCTTTAAGCAAAGGAAAGGAAACTGCTGATAAAATCGCAAAAGCCATGAGTGCCGTGTACGACGAAATGAATTTACCGTATGAAATTCACGTTTCTAAGGTGAATGATGAAGGAATGAAAATAATAGCCCCCTAACCCCCGAAAAGGGAATAAAAGAAAAAACACAGCGATTTTAAAATTACAATAAATACATTCTAAATCCAGTTTCGTTTCCCTTCCCTGTGGAGAGGGTTGGGATGCGGATTCTACAATTACTACTCACAATGAAATATTACAGTTTAAACCATAACGCACCTAAAGTTTCTTTTAAAGAAGCCGTATTACAAGGATTGGCAACCGATAAAGGATTGTATTTTCCGGAAACGATAATACCTTTACCTCCTGCTTTTTTTGAAACTATAGAAAATATGAGCAATGAAGAAATTGCTTTTGAAGCGATTCAACAATTTGTGGGCGACGAAATTCCGAAAACAACTTTAAAACAAATCATTGCCGAAACGTTGTGTTTTGATTTCCCGATGGTTGAAGTGGAAAAAGGTGTTTATTCCCTTGAATTGTTTCACGGCCCGACGATGGCTTTCAAAGATGTAGGCGCTAGATTCATGTCGCGTTGTTTGGGTTATTTCAATAAAGACAACAAAGACAGCAAAAACACGGTTCTTGTAGCGACTTCGGGCGATACTGGCGGTGCTGTGGCCAGTGGTTTTCTTGGCGTAAAAGGTGTAGAAGTGATTATACTTTATCCATCTGGAAAAGTGAGCAATATTCAGGAACGACAATTGACCACTTTAGGACAGAATATAAAAGCGCTTGAAGTGGATGGTGTTTTTGATGATTGTCAGGAGATGGTCAAAAAAGCGTTCATGGACGAAAGTCTAAAGCATAAAAACCTGACTTCGGCAAATTCGATAAATATTACGCGTTGGTTGCCACAAATGTTTTACTTCTTTTTTGCGTATAAAGAATTGAAGAAACAAAACAAACCGATAGTTTTCTCATGCCCAAGTGGGAATTTCGGAAATATTTGCGCGGGTATTATTGCAAAAAAGATGGGATTGCCAATTGAACATTTTGTTGCGGCTACGAACGTAAATGATACGGTCCCCCGATTTCTAGAAAACGGAATTTATGATCCAAAACCTTCCAAAGCTACAATTTCGAATGCGATGGATGTGGGGAATCCAAGTAATTTTATCCGAATTCAGGAAATGTACCAAAATGATTTGGAACAACTCAAAAAAGATTTTTCTTCGTTTACGTTCTCTGATGCAGAAACGATTGAAGCCATGAAAACCATTTACAATACCGACGGTTACATCACAGAACCGCACGGAGCAGTTGGTTATTTGGGATTGAAAAAAGAATTACAAAACCACCCAAATGCGATTGGTATTTTCTTAGAAACTGCTCACCCAATTAAGTTTTTAGACACCGTCGAACCAACATTAAAGGTAAAACTGCCGATTCCTACACAAATTGAAAGCGTATTGGGAAAAGAAAAAGTGAGCGTAAAAATTAAAACGTATGAGGAATTGAAAGCTTTTTTAGGATAAAAATACCTGTTTTAACAAATAGAAAACGACTAAAAATCCAATATTAGTCGTTTTTTTTTGTGTCTAAATAAGTCTAGTTATAAAGTGGTCGTAAACTTTTATTTTGGAACAAAAAAACAATTTTACGACCACTTTACACTTCCCTTTTAAATGTATAATTATGAGTATTTTACAGTGAAGCAAAACAATACTTTCTACCACAAAAAAATAAAATTCCAGATTTGAAAAAATAGCTTGAATATGATTTAAATTAAACGTAAATTTGCAAAAAAATTGAGTTGTCTCTATCAGGTCTTTTACAAGCGAAAAAATAAACCTGAACCGCATCAAAAAAACAACTAAGTATTTGAGAAGCTGTTTGAATCTTAACTTAAAATCAGCAGATTAAAAATACTTCAAAAAAACTACCTGATAAAGTAGCATCCCATATCAACATAATTTATTAAAAGAAGGAGAAAAAAGTTTATGACGGATCATAGCATGAATGCTGTTAGTTTTGAAATTGAATTATTGGATAAGCACAAAGATTACAGGAATCAATATAAGTCAAATGATTTGTATTGGGGCGTGGGAATCGAAAATGAATGTTATTTAGAGTTTGAAAACCACCGTGTCGTGGACAAAGATTTTTTACTGACTAAAGGACTTCATGAAAAGTATAGTGTTAATCACTTTAAGAATTACAAAGAAAACATTTACCAGAATTCATTACTAAAAATATTATCCGATAAAGAATATTATTTACCCGTACTGATGAACTCCCATTCGTTTACAAAAACGGACATCAACAACCAGCATAAGACTTTTGATCCCATAGATAATGAACCAAATCCTGAATATTTAGGGGAAAGTATCTTTGAAATATTACAAAAAAACAATCCTTATTTTATAGACGAGCTTCAAAAAGAATTTATTTTTGACGGTGACACAGTTGAATTTGTTACGCAAAAATTTTACAAAACAGATATTGACTCGGCCATTGCTGAACTGGCAACAATAAAGCAAGGTTTCATAAACAACTTACAAAGCGCCTTTGATAAAGATAAAATATTTGCGGAATATGGCGCCATAAAAATATGTTCTACAAACCATCCTTTTGCGATATTTATTTCAAACAACACTAATTATTCTGTTTTTAATAATATGACCTATCACTTCAATTTAACTATTCCTACTGAGTTAAATAAAGATGGTGAAATTAAAGACAAAATAGGTTTTATAAAAAAACACCAGAGAGCAATTCGATTATTCCAATGGTTGAGTCCATTATTTATGATAAAATTCGGTTCTTCTGATTATTTATCGCACAATGACAGCAGCGTTAATTTAACAAAAGCATCACAACGATGTGCCATGTCGAGATACATTGGGGTAGGAACTTATGACACCAATGTGATGAAAACAGGGAAAATCGTCCAGATGAATTTTGACGAACATCCGATGCATGATAATCCGCTGTGGTGGGTAAATCGTTATTCTGAAATATCGGATTATGAAAAAATTGATAAAATTGGGCTAGACATCAATTTTCACAAGCACAAAAATCATGGCATTGAATTTCGAATATTTGATTATTTCGATGAAAAGCACTTACAAGAGGTTTTGAATTTTCTTGTTTTTATTATGGATCATGCCTTGTTAAACGAAATCGAAAATCCTATTTGCGATTTGGAATGGAATAACTTTGTCTACGAATCTATTATCCACGGCAAAGAAACGCATGTACCATCAAAATTCATCGGCCTTTTAGAAAACATATTGTCTATTACGATAGAATCGAATGATCCTTTAGAAATTTACGATCAAATATTCAGCAGTTTACACACTACCTATTATGAAAAAGGCTTTTGTAGTTCTTTACTAATTAAAAAATAAGCATGCATCACAAATGCAAGTTATCTTTTAGAATAAGCTCTATATAACTACCTTTCTTGCTGACAATCAGCCCGCAAGAAGGGTATTTATTTATACGTTTTTTTTTAAAGCTAATCATGATAATAAAAGATAGCAGCCGCATATCCTTTTTCCGGATCTTTATTGTCCCACCAATCTTTTCTGATTTCTGAAAAATAATTGTAATTATCCGCTCCTGCTTGCGATTGCAACGGATAAATGACTTTGCCGTCTTTCCTAAAGGCTTTATCAGTATCCGTTTCCGGAACAACCACTACAATATGTCCTGATTTATTCAGGATAAATCTTTTGGCACAGATGATTCCTACTCCTCCATTAGCATTTACTTTCTTTTGAAGTTCATCAACATCATCGATTCTTTCCCAACCAAACTCACTTCCCGATTGCAAAAACCAATCGTAGATATAATTGGAATAAAAAGGCCTTACCGTTTCATCAAAAACCAATGATACTTCGTTTCCTTTCTCCAGTTGCTCGATTGCTTTATCAGTCCATCTCAATCTGGGGATATAGACCCTGGCAAAAAAACAATAATCAAAAGTATAAATATTACAATAGGTATCAGATGCGTCTTTCTGATACCGGAAACTTTTTGAAACATTTAGCGCAGTAATTATCTTACGAATTGATGTCAGTTTAGAGTCCAGACTTGTTAAATCTCTAAACGGAATTGAAGGATCACCAATAGGTTTGTATGTTTCCTCTTTACTGTCCAGACTTGCTTTAGCATCCGGTTCAAAATTGGGTACTTCGATATCCATACTTTTTTGATTCGTTTCATCGACAAGCTCGATGTCTTTTGAAAATACAAAACCCTCTTTTTCAGTGTTTAAAAGTTTTACTTTCCACCAATCTGAAGCTGTTTTTTCAATTAATTTAACGGTATGTCTAAAAGGTATTTGTAGTAAAATTTTGGAATTATCCTGCGTTGCCGGAAAATCTCTTAGATTTAATGACGGAGTAGCGACTCTATATTTCATACTAATCAGTTAATTATAAATGATTTTACTGCCAAAATACTAAAAACAACCAAGAAAGCACCACAGGAAACCATTATTTTTTAGATTTTTTTTGAACTAATTCTAAAAAACAACAGCACCAAACAGCAATAAGGAGTACTATTTAGCCTGAAGAAAAAGGGAGTTTACACATTAAGATTTAGAAAGAAGAGAAAGTGTTTTTGATGATGGATTTTAGGATTTATTCTAAAAAACAAAAACAGCTAAGAAGTGATTTTTTAGGTTATTGTTATGAAAATAATTTGAAGCAATTTAAAATTGAGCGCAGTCGAGATTCTTTGTATTCTAAATTAGTTTTCTGTAAGTAAAATCATTAATTTTGCTGATCGTAAAAAAACAAATTGTAGTGCAAATTAAACCAAATATTAGTGTATTTAGAATATTTTACAAAGAATATATACAAGTAACCAATTACCACAATCGATAAAATGACAAACGAAACACCCAAAAGCTTAGAGAAACTTTCATTTTTAAATTTGATTGTGTTGATTTTATCAATTTACGTTTTAGGTGCATTAATTGTCGATTCTTTATGTATTCTCCCTACAGAAACTTCTCTCTTATTAAATTATATTGACTATTCAATTTGCATATTTTTCTTTGTTGAATTTTGTATTCGTTTTAGAAAAGCAGAAAACAAAATAAAGTTCATGCGTTGGGGGTGGATTGATTTAATTTCATGTATTCCAATGATTGAAGCTGTACGTCCAGGACGTTTGTTACGACTTATTCGATTATTACGAATTGTAAGAGCATTCAAAACAACAAAAAATGTTGTTGATCATATTTTTGTAAATAAAGCTCAAGGTGCATTTATTTCCGTTTCTGTTACTGCAATATTATTGGTAATCTTTTCAGCAATCGGAATTCTACAAGTTGAAAACGACCCAAACAGTAATATTAAAACTGCTGAGGATGCAATTTGGTGGGCTTATGTTACAATTACAACTGTCGGCTACGGAGATAAATTTCCAGTTACAACCGAAGGTAGGATAATTGCAACTATTTTAATGACTGCAGGTGTTGGGCTATTTATTACATTTACTGCTTTCGTTGCTTCTTTGTTTGTAATTGATAACAGACAAAATATAGAATCTGAAAAATAATTAAGTTAGTGGCTGGTATCAATTATTTTGCTTGATTATTGGGTTTGTTTTGCGTTTTAAATTCTCTAAACTTTATGAAAGAATTGTATACTTGTGCGATTTTCTGGTAAATTTTTATAATCCCGCAAAACTTAAAAATGTTGTACACAATGCCCAAAAAAAAAGAATAGCATAAACAAGAAACATAAATTATTTAAAATAACTATTATGAAAAAACTATTACTCGTTTTGTTGTATTTCCTATTTACTTCATGTGTTACAAATTATTATTTTGTAAATATTGAGGAAGACACCCCAATTTATGAAAATACTAATAGTGGTAGCGAATCGATTGTTGTAATTCCAAAAGGCAATAGTGCATATATATCTTCTGGGACAAAAAAACACAGAAAAGTCAAATGGAAAAAATATAAAGGTTGGGCAATAAATCCTATATATAGTAGTCCAACAAATTCTAATTATTCTAGTAAGTCTAATTCATCAAGTACAAATTACAATAATCCTTCAACAAGAAGTTCTTCTGGTGGAACAGTCCACGTAAAAGGATATACAAGAAAAGATGGAACTTATGTTAGACCTCATACCAGAAGTGCTCCTAAAAGAAAACACTAACCTAATAGCTTGGAATAACATAATTCCTATCGATTAAATGGTGAGGAAATTTTTTCCGTGCCCATAACGATGAGACAATGAGATAAAAATCAAAATAAGCTACTGCCTCAAAAGGATGTAGCTTTTTTTATACCTTGGCTCTACAATAAAAACCTAATAGAAAAACTATGAACACAATAGAGCAAGTATCACAACAGCAAAAGCCATTCAAGTTCAGTATCAAAAACATTTTTGTTCCGGACTACGAAAACTACGAAGGGGTTCGCAGAATCAATATTTATGTGATGCGGCTGTTTTTCGCCTTAATGTTTGTTTTTGTTGCCACAGATTCCTGGACGTTTATTCTTACCCATGAAGGTGCATGGGACCCCATAAAAGCTGTTGCTTGGTGTACTTGGGCTGCTTATTCAACATTGGCACTTTTAGGAGTATTCCATACTTTGCGAATGTTACCAATTATGCTTTTTATGATTTTCTACAAAGGACTTTGGCTTATTGTTGTCGCATATCCTTTATGGTCCGCAGGCACGCTAAAAGGTTTACCAGCCGAAGAAATGGCGTATATGTTCTCTGGAATTATCATACCGATACTCTTCATGCCTTGGAAATATGTCTTCAAAAAGTACATTGTATTAGAGAAGAAAAAGAAATGATATACTCACTAAAAAACCAAAACGGCTGAGAAAATTTTTTCAGCCGTTTTGGTTTTTATCACATTTTATTAAACTTAAATTTTTGTCCGCCAACTGATGCCTCGTACATGAGTCCTCCCTTTTGCATGGTAAAGACCATCACTCCATTGGTGTATTTTACATTTGCGGAAGCGCCTTCAGTTGCCGCAACTGCTGAGGCTTGTGCCGAAAACTCGAATCGGCTTTCTTTAAAACGGTCCATTTCGTTTTTGGACTCAAAAAATATCACTTCCCGATACGCTTGTCCGCCCGCTTGAAATCCTATGCTCACTTGCGACAGCTTGGCCATACCCGCTCGCTTGTTCTGTTCATAAACGACACCGTTGCCCGCTGCTCCTCCAATACCAAATCCTCCTTTGCCCACATTAGGAAAAATAACATAACCGTATGCTTTTTCAAAAAGTGCTTTCATCAACGGATCACTTTTGATAAATTCTGTCTTTGCGCTCTCGCTATCAGCAATAATTTTATTCTTTTTCGTGGTCGTTTGCCCAAATATTAATGCTGTGTTTAAAACACAAACCATTATTATTAACCAAATACTATTTAGATTTTTCATAATTATAACTTTTAAATTGGTTGCTCCGTTTCTTTACTCAAAGATAAAAAAAAATCTTTACTTAAAAATACAAAATATTGATTATCAATATTTTAATGTTGATATTTTGCAAATTAATTGTAGCGTAAAAAAACTTGTACAAAAAAGAGAATCCACAGCGCGATGCAATTGTGTAAACCTTTTTTCTACCTTTGAAAAATTCAAAAACACAAGACTACTACGGATGATCACAAAAGCAACACCAGAGAACGTTTCGCAATTAAATAAATTAATCAATTCAGCGTACCGCGGGGAATCCTCTAAAAAAGGATGGACAACTGAAGCAAATATTTTGGAAGGACTCAGAACTACTGAAGAAGAACTGAATGAGACGATTCAAGACCATAAAAATACGATTCTAAAATTTACGGAAAATAACCAGATTATAGGTTGTGTTTTATTAGTCGAAAAAGAGCAGGAATTGTATTTAGGGATGCTGACAGTTTCACCCGAATTACAAAACAGTGGCGTTGGAAAAAAATTACTGCAGCAGGCAGAAATTCATGCTTTGGAATTAGGATTGCACAAAATTGTAATGACTGTAATTTCCGTTCGAGAGGAACTAATTGCTTGGTACAAACGCAACGGTTATAAGGATACGGGCGCAAAAGAACCGTTCCCGGCAAGTGATGTTCATATTCCAATTACGGAAGAACCTTTGGAATTTATTGTTATGGAAAAAAGGATTGGATAATTATTACAGATTAATTTTTTATTTGAATTAAGGATTGGAATGTGCCCAGAAGCACCAAATATCGACAGCAATTAGATATGAAATTTGTTACTGTGCCGAACGTGCGCAACATTCATCTTTTCGTAGCGTTCCCACGGCACACTAAAATCATTCTACATCATTTTTTCTATTAAGATATAGTGCTTTACAGCAAAAAGAAGGCTTGTAATAGTTAATCCAATTGGTACATGAATCAAATATTTTTTCGGGAAGAAATAAATTAACTTTTATTGTTCATTTTTCAATCCGAATGACAAGTAATAAATTCTGAATCAATCCATTAGAAGTATTCTTCTTAAATCAAAATAAAATGGCGACTATTCCCAAAAAACGCGTTGTAAAAGATTTAAAAGAAAAATCAATTCTAATTTCCAGAACATTTAGCGCCCCGCTTAAAAAAGTTTGTCGTGCCTGAACCGAAGGCGAATTGTTAGAAAAATGATAAGAACCAAAACCTTGGAAAACCGAAATCACAACGATTCACTTTTCTGTTGGCGCTCAGTGGTTATGCGTTATTACAGGACTTGAAAATAAAAATTGGGTAAGCATGGGCTACACAGCGATTACGCCGCATTTGAGTTTTAAAATTAAAGATAGTTTTGGTGATGAAGAAGGATACGTTGATTCTTCGTTGCCGGTTTAACAATGAATTATTGTTTTTACTGCCACAGCATCGGGTATTTCAGTAGAATTCAAAATGTTTTTTTTCAAATAAAAAGAAATAGCAACCGTGATTGAAATGGGCTTTGTACAAGGCAATACCGCTTGTCTTTAGCAACTTAAAATGTTATTTCCAGAAAATACAAATTTAAAAATCTTTAATGAGGAGATGAAAATATCTAAGTTTTTTCGGGTCGCTAAATAAAGGGATTGCGGCGACATCCTAAATTTTTTCTCTAAAAAATAAATATAAAGCCTTAAAATCGACTCCAATGTAATTAACTTAAAAAATTATATGATTGATTTAAAGTTACTTATTTCTATTAAGTAAGAGATATTTTATAATAAGATAATAAACAGCAGTAGACTGAATAATGGAAATTATAACCCATAAAAATTTAGTTTGTACCTGAACAACTGTATATTCACATACTTTTTGAAAAACACAGAATCCCTATTTTCTACTCTTTATAAAATTCACTATTTTTGCAGTCTAAATTTTAGTCATGCCAAACAAGAAATACAAAATAGCGGTCATTCAATTAAACCTTAATGATATTGCCGAAAACAACCTGATAAAATGTTTAAGTTGGGTTCGTGATGCCGCAAACCTTGGTGCCGAGGTGATTTCATTACCGGAATTATACAGCAGTCATTATTTTTGTCAAAGCGAAGATGTAGATAATTTTGCTTTGGCAGAACCATTGTACAGTACTTCGTTTATTGCTTTTAGCGCTTTGGCAAAAGAATTAGGCGTGGTTATTATTGTTCCCTTCTTCGAAAAAAGAATGGCAGGAATTTACCACAACAGTGCGTACATCATTGACACAGACGGTACAGAGGCAGGATTGTATCGCAAAATGCACATTCCAGATGACCCTCATTTTTATGAAAAATTTTATTTTACCCCCGGTGATTTGGGCTTTAAAACGATTCCAACGAAAAAAGGAAAAGTTGGAACGCTGATTTGTTGGGATCAATGGTATCCGGAAGCCGCTCGATTAACTGCTTTGCAAGGGGCAGAAGTGTTATTTTACCCCACAGCAATTGGCTGGCACCCAGGTGAAAAAGAGGAATATGGAGTAAACCAACATGGTGCTTGGATGAGTGTAATGAAAGGTCACGCCGTTGCAAATGGTGTTTACGTGGCAGCAGCAAACAGGATTGGTTTAGAACAATACTTGCCTGATACGGCGGGAATTCAGTTTTGGGGATCATCGTTTATTGCGGGACCACAAGGCGAAATTTTGGCGCAAGCCTCACACGATAAAGAAGAAATTCTTATTGCCGAAGTAAATTTAGACTTACAAGAAAACGTGCGTCAGAACTGGCCTTTCTTCAGAGACAGAAGAATAGACGCTTTTGGTGATATCACAAAAAGAGCAATTGACTAATGATGAAAACGAGTAACAACAGAAGATTCCCTGCGGAGTGGGAAAAACAACAAGGAATTTTACTTTGTTTTCCGCACAACGGCAAGGATTGGCCAGGAAAATATGAAGCGGTTCAATGGGCTTTTGTAGAATTCATTAAAAAAGTGGCTACTTTCGAACAAGTCTTTTTGGTAGTTGCGGATGAAAACCAAAAAGAAAAAGTCAATACGATGCTGGAAACAGCTCATGTTGAAGTAACAAATGTTTCGTACATCATTCATAAAACAAATAGAAGTTGGATGCGTGATTCGGGTCCAATTATTGTAAAAAACGGAACTGAGAGAGAAGCTTTAAACTTTAATTTCAATGGCTGGGCTAAGTATAAAAACATTCAGCTGGACAAATTTGTTCCTGCGAAAGTGGGCGAATTTCTCCATATTCCTGTGACTCAAGTGATGTATAAAGGAAAACCAGTAATTGTTGAAGGTGGTGCGATTGACACTAATGGCCGTGGTACTTTACTGACTTCAGAAGAATGCTTAATGCACCCCGATATTCAGGTTCGGAATCCAAATTTCACCAAAGCCGATTACGAAGCCGTTTTCAAAGAATATCTTGGAATTACAAATGTGATTTGGTTAGGTGACGGAATTGAAGGCGATGATACGCACGGACACATTGATGATTTATGCCGTTTTGTCAATGAAGATACGATTGTGACTATTGTGGAAACAGATCCAACCGATACTAACTACAAACCGTTACAAGAGAACTTAAAGCGATTGCAAAACGCCAAACTGGAAAATGGAAAACCACCTGTAATTGTGGTTTTACCAATGCCAAAACGTTTGGAATTTGATGGCTTAAGATTACCCGCCAGTTATGCTAATTTCCTAATTTTGAACAATTGTGTTCTTGTTCCAACTTTTAACGACAGTAATGATAGAAAAGCGCTGAATATCCTTTCAGAATGTTTTCCTGATAGAGAAATCATCGGAATTAGTGCAACTGATTTTATATGGGGTTTTGGAACGTTGCACTGCTTGAGTCAGCAAATTCCGGAATAGATTTAAAATAAAGAAAATAAAAAAGACTTGTAGATCTAATTCCTACAAGTCTTTTTTATTTTTAACAAACCAAAATACTATTTGTCTCTGGTAAACGGTATTTTTTGTCCTTCGGGAACAATCATTTCAAATCCGTTCAGATTGTCATCAAATTGAAATTTAAGTCCCGCTTGCTTCGATTCGAAACTATTTTTCCCTGTAGGTTCCACTGTGAAACTTGGATAATTCGGTATCAAAACATTTAACGCACCATTTTTTTCTGAAAAAGTAATTTTTAAAGGTGCCATTTTAGTAGAATATGTTCCTAAATAACCATCCAGAATTACATCTTTTTCAATCAAACCTGTAGCTGCTGTCCAAATGTTATTTCCTTCATTACTGTCTGGTAAAACATGATCCGGATCTAGCGTGATACTCTCAATTTCCTCCGTCGAATTATGTTTGAATGACCACGCTTTGTTTTTTTGCCACACTTCAACCGGTAATTTAACACGAGTTATTTTTCCGCTTTTCGATTTCACGTCTAAACTTACTGGCATTGCCATTTTTTCAAAATTTTCAATAGAAATTATAACGCCTTTTTTAGGATCATTTTTTACATATTTTATCGAATTAATTCCTTGGTCTAAACGCCAATTGTATCGGAACCAACCTCTCCAAAACCAACTTAAATCTTCTCCTGCAACATTTTCAATTGTTCTGAAAAAATCGTCTGGTTGCGGATGCTTGTATGCCCAACGCTCAACATAAGTTTTCAATGCTAAATCAAAACGTTCCGGTCCCAATACTTGTTCGCGCAAAATCACTAATCCCGAGCTTGGTTTTGAATAAGCTAAAAGACCAATATTGCTTTCTTTCATATTATCCGGAGAACTCATTATGGTTTCAAGATTCGGACTTGTATACGCTTCAGCTCTTTGATGCATATCGGCTGGCTTGTCTTTGTATTCGCCATTATTAAAATCTATGGAGCTCAATGAATTAATAAAAGTATTAAAACCTTCATCCATCCAAGCAAACATTCTTTCATTTGACCCAACAATCATAGGAAACCAAATGTGTCCAAATTCATGATCTGTAACACCCCATAAATCAGCTCCTTTTGACTCCCAACTACAAAAAACAATTCCTGGATATTCCATTCCGCCTTCATTACCGGCAACGTTGGTAGCTGCAGGATATGGATATTCCAACCATCTTTTAGAATAATTTTCAATTGTAGCTTTCGTATATTCTGTTGAACGTCCCCATGCTGCTTCACCGGCACTTTCGATAGGATAAACTGAGATTGCCAATGATTTTTTACCACTTGGCAAATTTATCTTTGCCGCGTCTAAAATAAATGCCGCGGACGAAGACCAAGAAAAATCTCGGGCATTTTTAATTTTATAATTCCACGTTTTAGTAGTTTCTGTAACCATTTTCGATGAATTTTCAACTTCAGCCGCAGTACGGATAAAAACTGTTTTATCACTTTGTTTTGCTTGTGCTAATCTGCTTTGCTCCACAGTAGAATAAACTGTTGTAGAATTTAACAATTCGCCGGAAGCAACCACAATATGATTTGCTGGCGCTGTAATACTGACATCAAAATCACCATATTCTAAATAAAATTCCGAAGCTCCCAAATACGGATTTGTATTCCAACCGCGCACATCGTCATACACACACATGCGTGGATACCATTGCGCGATGGTGAAAATTTTACCGTTTTTAGTTTCCAAAATTCCCATTCTATCCGAGCCTTCAAAAGGCGCGATAAAGGAAAAGTCGATTTTGATTTTAACAGCACCGCCTTTAGCATTTAATCCTTGTGGCAGAAAAACCTGCATTCTTGTATCCGTAATGACGTACTTCGCATCTTTTTCAGTAGAAACTCCTTTTAAAGTAGTTATTACTTTCACCGATTTTATTTTATGACCGCCATCGAAAATTTGGCCTTGAGCCCCATTTCGGCTTCCTCTCACAGGTACAACTGCATTTCCACGAGAATCAGCTTTGAATAAATTTTGGTCTAAGTTCATCCAAACAAAAGCCATTTTATCCGGACTATTATTTGTGTAGGTAATAATTCCTGTTCCGGAAATTTCATTGTTTTTTTCGTCCAGTTTTGCCGTTAATTTATAATCGGCACTATTTTGCCAATATTCAGCTCCGGGCTGACCACTTGCAGATCGTGTACTTGTTCCATTTTTTGAGTAAAAAAACGGAGCAAAAGCATCATGGTAATCGTACTTAGAAACAGCGCTACCAATTGTACTTGCTGGAGTTTGTTGCGCCCAAATGGACGTAACTCCCAATAATAAAGTCAAATGTAATATGACTCCGAAACGAATGTTTTTCATATTCTTGTATTTTATATCACAAATTAAGGAAAAAAAAGAGAATTTTAAGCTATTTGGAAAGAAATGATTCCATTTTAAATATATAAAATCAACCTTAAATTGAATTAGAATTAAAAATTATAAAATACATTTACCATAGAAAATCAATTTTTAAATCAAAGACGAACAATTTTGAAAACCATAATAAAAAATTCAATTCTCACAGCTGAAATCAAACATTTTGGTGCCGAATTAATTTCCTTAAAAACAAATCTGAATAAAGAATACATTTGGGAAGGAAATCCAGAATTTTGGGGCAAGCACTCTCCTGTTTTGTTTCCAATTGTTGGTACATTAAAAAATAATTCCTTTCATCATAATGAAATAGAATATCATTTATCGCGACACGGTTTTGCCAGAGACATGGAGTTTGAATTAATTGATGCTACCGAAAATAGCGCTACTTTCTCCCTACAATCCTCTGCAGAAACAGTAAAAGTGTATCCTTTTGAATTTGAATTACAAATCATTTACACATTACGAGAAAATAATTTATCAATAATTTATAAAGTAACAAATAAAGGAAAAACTGCGATGCCGTTTTCCATTGGAGCACATCCTGCTTTTACTTTGCCAAATCAATTTGAAAATTATGTTATTGCTTTTGAAAAAGATGAATCGTTCAAATATTATCTTTTACAGAATGATTTAATTTCAAATAAAACCAAGAAATTAGAAGTTCACGATAAAAAGATTCCTCTGAATTATGAATTATTTGAAGACGACGCATTAATTTTTAAAACAATCAAATCCAAATCGCTGACGATTTTAGAAAATGAAAATCCAATTTTAAGAGTACATTTTGAGGATTTTCCGAGTTTAGGAATTTGGACCAAAAAAAATGCTCCTTTTATTTGTGTTGAACCTTGGTTTGGTTATGCGGATACCACTGAAAATTCCGGAAATCTATTTGAAAAGGAAGGCATACAAATTTTAGAATCAAATGCAACTTTCCATTCAAAATTCAGTATTGAAATCGTTTAATTCCTAAAATATGTTAACTATAAACTTCAGTCCATTTCCAAATTTAGAAACCGAACGCTTACTTTTAAGAAGAGTAGATTCTAATGATATAAAGGAGATTTTTGCATTGCGATCTAATCCCGAAACCATGAAATATATTCCAAGACCTTTAGTAAAAACGGATGAAGATGCCTTGGAACACATTGCTATGATTGACAGTAAAATAGATAGTAATAAAGGTATTAATTGGGCTATTACGCTGAAAGGCAACCCCAAACTTGTTGGAATTATTGGACACCACAGAATAAAATCGGAAAATTATCGCGCCGAGATTGGGTACATGTTATTGCCTGAATTTCATGGAAAAGGAATTATTTCTGAAGCAGTAAAAGAAGCCGTAAACTATGGATTTACTGTTATGAAATTGCATTCGTTAGAGGCTGTAATTGACCCTGATAATCATGCTTCTGCAAAAGTTTTAGAAAAAAACGGTTTTATTAAGGAAGCGCATTTAAAAGAAAATAAATTTTATGAAGGGCGATTTTTGGATACAGTAATTTATTCTACGTGGAATAGATAGCATTTGTGTGGTAAGACTAAAATAACTTAGGGCGTTAAATTAATTTCAACAAGAAAATTTGAATTATTAATACTACATTTGTAATTCTCAGAATTCGAATTTAATTGGTTTTATGTGTTAGAAAACTCTTTTTATGAAAAAATTATTTATTGTTTTTTTCGTGCTCTTCTCAATCTTACTGCAAGCGCAAACGTATGTAAAAGTTAATGCTTTTACTACATTGTTGACAATTCCAAACGTGGGTATTGAAACCAGTATCGGAAAAAAATCGACATTACACTTTGATGCTCTTGCCTCTTTTTGGAAATCAATAAACGGCAAACCCAGAGAATTTTATACTTTCACACCCGAATACAGATATCATTTTCAAGAAAAATACAATGGATTTTATGCAGGCGCGCACATTGGCGCGAGTATCTTTAATTTTCAAAAATGGAATTATTTAAATACTAATCTGTATGAAAAAGGAGTGGGTTATTTTATAGGCGCAACCATCGGTTACCAAGTTAAAATCAATGATAAATTCATGTTAGACTGTTTCTTAGGTGGCGGCTGGCACCAAGGATTTTACAAAGGTTATGATCTAACTACCGGAGAACGATACGACAAAGCAAAGAAATATAACAAAAGCGGCGAATGGTTCCCATATAGAGGTGGCGTAATGGTTTCTTACAAATTATAACTACCTTTTATTTTGCAAATTTACTGACTGATTTTAAGTATAAATCTTCCACTTGTTTTCTTGCCCAATCTGTTTTTCGTAAAAAAGTCAGAGTGGATTTAACACTGGCATTGTCCGTAAAACATTTTATTTTAATCAGTTCTCCCAAAGTATCAAATCCATAATGAGCTACTAATTGTTCAACTATCGTTTGAAGTGTGATCCCGTGAAGCGGATCTTTCGATTTTAAATTTTCCATTTAGCAAATATATAAAATCGTGAAATACTTATTTTTTAAATTCATTCAAATGAAAAAAATTCTAATAATACTTGCACTATTATTTTTAAATATCAGTTTTGGACAACAAAGCACAACTACTTATTACTTCATTCGACATGCTGAAAAAGTCGATAATTCTCAAAATCCTGATCTATCTGAAAAAGGGTTGAAAAGAGCGGAACTTTGGAACAAAATATTTTCAGAAATTAGTTTTGATAAAATATATTCAACGGATTATAAAAGAACTACACAAACCGCAAGTCCTATCGCCACAGCGAAGAAGATTCAAATAAAATTGTATAATCCTAAAACCCTAAACATTGAATCATTCAAAAAAGAAACTTTAGGAAAAAAAGTTTTAATCGTAGGACATAGCAATACCACACCAACATTTGTCAATCAGATGATTAATCAAAAAATATATGTAGATATCGAGGATGGAACTTTTGGGAATCTATATATGGTAACCGTAGTAGATAATATAATTTCTTATCAATTATTAAAATTTGACTAAAACACTCCCTAAAGATAAAGTGAAAATAAAAAAAAGTCACTTTCGAATGATAGTTACTTTTTATATTATCGTGCTTTTTTAACAGTTTTTTTTTAAAAATTTCATTCATACTCCCATTCCTAAAATCAATGGATTTATAGTTACTTCATTAGGAATACTAAGTCCTGTTGCTAAATTTGAAGCATCTACAGTTACGTCGGTTTTTAGAAATAATTTTTTAGCATCAACATTGATAAAAAAAGTTTCGTTCAACATTAGATCAAAACCAACTTGGAAATCATAAGCGACATTGTTTTTATAACTAACATTTTTAACTGTGTTTCCATCCTCTACATTGTAATAAATAGTATAGTTGACACCAGCACCAATGTAAGGTTTAAATACTTTTTCTTCAAAAGGTGTAAAATGGTATTGCAATGTTAATGTTGGAGGCAATAACCAAACATTTCCTAAATCTATGTTGACATTAGTTGGTCCTCCAATAGCCGAAATATCGGAGCCGACAGTATTAAGATCGTACTTGGTAGTTCCTAAAATTAGTTCGGCTGCAAAATGCTTTGTGAAAAAATAAGTAAAGTCCAGTTCCGGAACAAATGTGTTTGAGAGAGAAAGAGACATCACCTCCAATAATTCCGATTTTGGCACTTTCATATAGTATAACCGCAATTCCTCTAATTCGAGCCTGCCATTTTTTAAAATCCTGAGTATTATTTTGTTCTTGGACTTGTGCATTTAATGTCAAAAAAGACACCGCCATAAAGGCTAAGATAATTTTTTTCATTTTAACTTTAGTTTAAATTGTTAAGCAAATTTAAGTTTGAGCCTTTCATTTTAAACTGATATAAATCATCGTTTGAAAATTATTTACACTTATTTTAGAGCTTATTACTGGATAAATTTTCAATTTTATTATACATTTGCATTCTATGCTAAAAACAATAAACATATTCAACAAGAGAGCCAGATTCGACTATGAAATAATCGAAACATTTAATGCTGGAATTGTTTTGGCTGGTACCGAAATCAAATCGATTCGACTAGGAAAAGCAAACATCACAGAGAGTTTTTGTGAATTTAGTAACAATGAGCTTTTTGCCATAAATACCTACGTTGAAGAATACACTTTTGGAAATCAATTCAACCACAAAGCCAGAAGCGAAAGGAAATTACTTTTGAAGAAAAAGGAATTAAAAGGTTTGTTAAAAAGTGTTCAAGCAAAAGGATTAACAATAGTTCCTTTGAAGCTTTTTACCAATGATAAAGGATTGGCTAAACTACAAATAGGGCTTTGTAAAGGTAAAAAAACTTATGACAAGCGCGAATCTCTTAAAGAACAGGATACCAAACGAGATCTAGACCGAATCAAAAAATCATTTTAAATTAAAAGAAAATTGAAATGGTTTTTTTAGCTTTAAAAAATGACTTAATTTGTCAAGACAATTTAAAACATTTACTTTAAAATGAAAACATTACTTAAAAATGCAAGAGAACTGAAAGGGCTTAAAACCAGAGAGGTGGCGCAACTTTTAGGAATTGATCAAGCCTTAATAAGTAAATTTGAAAGCGGGACCAGAAAACCAACAAGAGAACAGGTTGTAAAACTAGCATCATTATTGGAAATCGATTTAGAAACCATTATGGTCACATGGCTTAAAGAAAAAATTCTCTATGAAATTGGTCATGACGAGTTTGCTTTTAAAGCATTGCTCGTGGCTGAAAAAGAGATAAGATATCAAAGTAAACCCGCAAAGAAAAAATTATCTAATACACTGCAGAAAGTATTAGACGAAGTAGATGCTTTGAAGACAAAACTAGATGGGCTTCGTCAATTTGACAGTTATCGCATTGCACAAGCTTTAGAGCTGGAATATACTTTTGAAAGTAACCGTATCGAGGGAAACACGATGACGCTTCGAGAAACTGATTTGGTTATCAATGAAGGTTTAACTATTTCCGGAAAAAGCATGCGAGAACATCTTGAAGTAATTAATCATCATGAAGCAATTGCATACATCAAAGATTTGATGCAAAGAAATACTTCCATAAATGAACGCGAAATACTGTCTATTCATAATCTTATTTTGAGGGGAATTCATTTGGAAGATGCGGGTCGCTGCAGGAAGGTTCAGGTGATGACTCAAGGAAGCAGTCATGTGCCGTCACAATCTTTTCTGAATGCCAAAGAAATGGAAAACTTTTTTATTTGGTATGAAACCAATAAATTAATCCTTCATCCTCTAGTTTTGGCTGGCGAAATTCACGAACGATTAGTCACTATCCATTCATTTATTGATGGAAATGGCAGAACTTCCCGCTTGGTTATGAACTTGGTATTGTTACAACATGGCTATATTATCGCTAATATAAAAGGTGATTATGATAGTAGAACGCAATATTATCAGACATTAGAAACGGCTCAAACTAAAAACAATAAAGAAGATTTTTTATTGTTTATCGCTCAAATGGAAAAAGAAAGCTTAGAACGGTATTTAAATATTATTGGTCAGTAAAAAACACGTTTCGCTATTTAAGCGCGACGTGATTATTATTTAATTTTTATCTTCTAATAAAGGAACGAATCGAAATTCTCCAAATTCATGCTTTTCGAATTGAGTTTCATTTTTCCTGATTAGCAAAGTCATTATTTGCACCTCTTCGCCTAATGGAATAACGAGCCTTCCTCCTATTTTTAGCTGTGCCATCAGAGGTTGGGGAATAAATGGAGCGCCTGCCGTTACAATTATGCTATCAAAAGGAGCGTAGCTTGGCAATCCTTTATAACCATCTCCAAAAGAAAGATGTTTGGGACGAATATTCAATTTTGGAAACAGAGCAGATGTTTTTTTGAATAACTCGTTTTGCCTTTCAACACTATATACTTTTGCTCCCATAGTACACAAAACAGCCGTTTGATATCCGGAGCCGGTTCCTATTTCTAAAATTTTATGTTCTTTTTTTACTTCTAATAATTGAGATTGAAAAGCTACAGTGTACGGTTGTGATATCGTTTGGCCAGCTCCGATAGGAAATGCTTTATCTTGATACGCAAAGTCTTCAAAACTGGAATTCAAAAATAAATGTCTCGGAATCTTTTTTATCGCATCCAAAACATTTTTATCTGTAATTCCTTTTTGCTCTAAAACGCTTACTAATTGATTTCTAAGTCCTTGATGCTTGGCTTTGTCTTGCAAAATTTACTATTTTATTTTGGTAAAAATAGAAAACAATTTTTGAAATCAAATGTTGGATTTTAAAATTTAAATTAACTGAAGAATTGTCCTGCATCAATAATAGATTAATCATTTTATTCTTATTTTTGTAAAAATTACATCATTATGCTGAAAATTGGAGTATTAGGTGCTGGTCATCTGGGAAAAATACATTTGCGACTATTACAACAATCTGATAAATATGAATTAGTCGGTTTTTATGACCCAAATCAAGAGAATGCCGAAAAGCTTTCCAAAGAATTTGGGTATAAACATTTTAGCACAATTGCAACTCTTATTCATGCAGTTGATGTAATTGACATTGTTACCCCAACTCTTTCTCATTACAAATGTGCCAAAGTAGCCATCAAATCCGGCAAGCATGTTTTTATAGAAAAACCCATTTCAAATACGGTGGAAGAAGCCGAAGAAATTATTGCCTTAGCAAAAGAATATAATGTCAAAGGTCAAGTTGGGCATGTGGAACGTTTCAATCCTGCATTCATAGCTACCAAAAACATGATTGAAAATCCTATGTTTATTGAAACCCATCGTCTTGCTGAATTCAATCCTCGTGGAACCGATGTTCCTGTAGTATTAGATTTGATGATTCATGATATTGATGCTATTTTAAGTGTTGTAAAATCTAAAGTAAAAAATATAAAGGCCAGTGGCGTTTCAGTTATCAGTGATACACCGGATATTGCTAATGCGAGAATCGAATTCGAAAATGGTTGTGTTGCCAATTTGACGGCGAGCAGAATTTCGATGAAAAACATGCGTAAATCTCGTTTTTTCCAAAAAGACGCTTACATCTCGGTTGATTTCTTAGAAAAGAAATGTGAAGTGGTAAAAATGAAAGATGCTCCGGAAATTCCTGGCGATTTTGATATCATTTTACAAAATGCCGAAGGCGTAAAAAAACAAATCTATTTCTCAAATCCAGATGTAGATCAAAACAACGCAATTCTTGATGAATTTAAATCATTTGCAGATGCCATAAATAACAACACTACTCCTATCGTAACGTTGGAACAAGCAACTGAAGCGTTAAGAGTAGCGTACCAAATTATTGATTGTTTCAAAAAATAATCTTTAAATCCTAAAATTAAAATATTTTAATCCAAAATAAGAATGAAAACAATAGCTGTAATCGGAGCAGGAACAATGGGGAATGGAATCGCCCATACTTTTGCACAAAGTGGTTTTACCGTAAAATTAATAGATGTTTCTGAAAAATCATTAGATAAAGGAATGGCAACAATTGCCGCTAATCTAGACCGAATGATTGCAAAAGGAAGTACTACCCAAGAAGACAAAGCTAATACGATTACCAATATTATAACTTACACGGATATCAAAGATGGTGTTGTAGGTGTAGATTTAGTGGTTGAAGCGGCAACTGAAAATGTAGAATTGAAACTAAATATCTTCAAGCAATTAAACGAAGCTTGTTCTCATAATACGATTTTGGCAACCAATACTTCTTCTATTTCTATTACTCAAATTGGAGCAGTCGTAGCACATCCTGAACGTGTTATCGGAATGCATTTTATGAATCCAGTACCAATTATGAAACTCGTAGAAATTATTCGTGGTTACAATACTTCGGACGAAGTAACTAAAATCATCATGAATCTCTCGGAAAAACTAGGAAAAACACCTGTTGAAGTCAACGATTATCCTGGTTTTGTTGCCAATAGAATTTTGATGCCCATGATTAATGAAGCTATCGAAACCTTGTATAATAAAGTGGCCGGTGTTTATGAAATTGATACTGTTATGAAACTTGGAATGGGTCACCCAATGGGACCTTTACAACTTGCTGATTTTATTGGTCTTGATGTATGTTTAGCAATTTTAAATGTAATGTATGACGGCTTCAAAAATCCAAAATATGCGCCTTGCCCATTATTAGTAAATATGGTTCGTGCAGGGAAAATGGGTGTAAAGTCTGGTGAAGGTTTCTACGATTATTCTGAAAGCAAAAAAGCTGAGAAAATTTCTAAACAATTTATATAAAAAGTCACCCTTTTCGGTCGCTGTTTTCAGATTGTACGATCACCTGAAAACTGCGACTGTGACTATAAACTAAATCAGATGGCTAAAATAGTTCCTTTTAAAGCAGTTCGTCCCACTCGTGATAAGGTTTGTCTTGTCACTTGTCGTTCTTATGAAGAATATGTAAATGCTGAATTAGCAGCACAATTAGATTTTAATCCGTTGTCCTTTTTACATATTCTAAAGCCTGCATATACCAATCCTGAAACTGTTTCTTTTGAAAAAAGATACCGACAAGTACATCAAAAATACGAGGATTTCAAAAATGAACTTATTTTAATAAAAGACAATAAACCAGCAATTTATATTCATAAAATTGTAACCAAAACACACGCTTTTACCGGAATTATCGTAGGCACAAGTGTCGTAGACTATTGCAACAATATCATTAAAAAACACGAAGATATTATTGCGTTCAGAGTTCGATTATTAAAAGAATATATGAAATATTCAGAGTTCAATACCGAACCTGTTTTAATGACCTATCCTGATAATAAAACGATTGAAAATTGGATATTTAATTGTACCCAAAAATTAGCCGATTTTGAATTTTCAACGACTAAAAAAGAAATTCATTATCTGTGGAAAATTCAAGACGCATTAGAAATCGATTGGTTGCAAAATATATTTGAAAAGACCGATAATCTTTACATAGCTGACGGTCACCATCGCACCGAAGCGCTGAAATTATTATCTGAGGAAAATGATGATCCAGAAAACACAGCAAAAAATCACATCCTGAGCTATTTAATTTCCGAAAATAATGTCAAAATATACGAATTCAATCGGTTAGTAAAAGATTTAAACGGGTTCTCGAAAGAAGATTTTATCACAGAATTAGAAAAGGATTTTATTCTTGAAAATAAATTTCAGCAACCTTTTCACCCTTCTCAAAAGCATCATTTCGGAATGTATCTGGACAATGAGTTTTATAGTTTAATTTTACGAAAAGAAAATGAAGTTTTCTTAACTGCTTTGGACAGCTTAGACACACAAATTTTATACAAAAAAGTGTTGCTGCCGATACTTGCCATTGAAGATTTACGAAACGACGAACGAATCGAATATCTTTCAGGAAAACAATCCGTTTTAGAAATAAAAAATAAAATAGATCAAGGAGAATTTGAAATCGGTTTTATATTATTTCCTTCGAACATTGGAGAAATAAAAGCATTAGCTGATGCCAATTTAATTATGCCTCCAAAAAGCACGTACATTGAACCTAAATTCCGAAGTGGATTGGTTATATATGAACTTTAGATTTCAATAACCTTTTAAAATCATACTATTAAAATGGCAATAGCAACAAATTTAATCCAAATAAAATCCACTTTACAAGAACATGTAACCTTAGTTGCAGTTTCAAAAACCAAACCTGTTTCGAATTTAATGGAAGGGTATGAAGTTGGTCAACGCATTTTTGGAGAAAACAAAATCCAAGAAATGGCCGAGAAATGGGAACAAATGCCAAAAGACATTCAATGGCACATGATAGGTCACGTTCAGACAAATAAAGTCAAATTTATGGCGCCGTTTGTTAGTTTGATCCACGGTGTGGATAGTTTCAAATTATTAGAGGAAATCAATAAACAAGCTAAGAAAAACAACAGAATTATTGATTGTTTATTACAAATTCACATTGCTGAAGAGGAAACTAAATTTGGTCTTAACGAGGAAGAACTCGTTTTACTCCTATCTTCGAATGACTTTCAGCAACAAAAAAATATCCGAATCGTTGGACTAATGGGAATGGCAACTTTCACAGATGATAAAGAACAAGTCAAAAAAGAATTTAATCAATTAAAATCTATTTTTGATCAGTCCAAAATGAATAATTCACAATTCACCATTCTTTCGATGGGAATGTCCGGCGATTATCAACTCGCAATTGAATGCGGAAGCACAATGGTTCGAATAGGAAGTAGTATCTTTGGGGAACGAAATTGATTTTTGATTTGAGATTAACGAATATTGACCCGAACGGTAGCGAACTGGCGAAGCATTTCAGATTTAAAAATCTCTACTTCAAAACTGAATACTAAAAACTGAACACTGAATACTTATTTTGTACGCAATACTAGACATAGAAACCACCGGAGGACAATTTAACGAAGAGGGAATCACTGAAATCGCCATCTACAAATTTGATGGTCATGAAGTAGTAGATCAATTCATCAGTTTAGTAAATCCGGAAATCCCAATTCAGCCATTTGTTGTAAAACTGACCGGAATCAACAATGCCATGTTGCAATCTGCTCCCAAGTTTTTCGAAGTAGCTAAACGCATCATCGAAATGACAAATGATTGTGTCATTGTGGCTCATAATGCATCTTTTGACTACAGAATCTTAAGAACTGAATTCCGACGATTAGGGTATGATTTTGAAGCCAAAACAATTTGCACAGTCGAATTATCAAAAAAATTATTACCGGAACAGCCATCTCATAGTTTAGGGAAACTCGTTCGTGCTCTTGGAATCCCAATGGCAGATCGCCACAGAGCAAGCGGTGATGCTTTGGCGACTGTGAAATTATTTAAAATCCTTTTGGAAAAAGATTTAGAAAAAGAAATTGTAAAGGATTTTATAAAACTGGAAATAGAAAGAGGAATCACTCCAAAATTACTAGATATTGTTGCTGGATTACCTGCCAAAACAGGTGTTTATTACATTCATAATGAAAAAGGAAACCTGGTCTACATTGGCAAAAGCCGAAATATAAAAAAACGCATCAACCAGCATTTTACAGGAACTTCCACTAAATGTAAAAAGATTCAAGCCGAAGTTTTTACGGTAACGTATGATGAAACCGGAAGTGAATTGATTGCATTATTGAAAGAAAGTGAAGAAATAAAAATCAATAAACCCATCTACAACAGAGCACAGCGAAAAAGTATCTTTCAATTAGCTTTGTACGCGGAAAAAGATGAAAAGGGATACATTAATTTAAAACTTCAAAAAGCAGATGGCCGAAAAAAAGAAATCACCTCTTTTACTTCCATTCAAGAAGGAAAAAATGCGTTGTTCAGAATCACTTCCCATTACAATTTATGTCAAAAACTTAGCGGCTTGTATCATTCCAAAACAAACTGTTTTCAATACAGTATAAAAGAGTGTGACGGTGCTTGTATTGGCGAGGTTTCTCCCGAAGAATATAATGCAAGAGTACAAAATTTTATAGATAAAAATACATTCCAAAATCAAAATATGGTTTTGATTGATAAAGGAAGAACCATCAGCGAACGTTCAGCAGTTTTGATAGAAAACGGGATTTACAAAGGCTACGCTTTTTATGATTTAAACTATCAAATTAACAATATCGAAATATTGAGGAACATCATTATTCCGATGCAAAATAATCGTGACACCCGCAATATTATTCAAAGTCATGTTAGAAGAAGTACCACTTTAAAAGTGATTAAATTTTAAAGCTATTCGAGTTATTTATAAAAAACATGAAATACCTAATCACTATCATCGGACCTACAGCTATAGGAAAAACTTCCTTAAGCATTGTTTTAGCAAATTACTTCAATTGTGAAATCATTTCCTGTGACAGCCGACAGTTTTTTAAGGAAATGACTATTGGAACAGCAGTTCCAAGTAAATCTGAATTAGCTACAACAAAACACCATTTTATCCAAAACAAATCTATATTTGAAAATTACACAGTTGGGGATTTCGAAAAAGAAGCGATTGTAAAACTGGACAAACTATTTTTGACCAATGATTACGTGATTCTGGTGGGTGGTTCCGGATTATACGTAGATGCAATTCTAAAAGGTTTTGATGAATTTCCCGAAATAGATTCTGGAATACGTGCAGACATAAACAAGAACTATGAGAAACTGGGAATTGGATATTTGCAACAAAAACTCGAAGT
Source organism: Flavobacterium sp. DSR3-2 (assembly GCF_049896525.1). Taxonomy (NCBI): domain Bacteria; kingdom Pseudomonadati; phylum Bacteroidota; class Flavobacteriia; order Flavobacteriales; family Flavobacteriaceae; genus Flavobacterium; species Flavobacterium sp. DSR3-2. Next base: position 71,964 of record NZ_JAFCUM010000006.1, on the reverse strand, counting down.
TTTAGATCCCTATTATTACAAAACTTTGACTGCTGAAAATCCTCAAACATTGCAAAACCCGCAACGAATGATGCGTTTTGCAGAAGTATGCCTGGGTTCTGGAAAACCGTATTCATCTTTTTTAAACCAGAAAAAAAATAATCGAAACTTCACTCCTATTTTAATTGGTCTGGAAGCCGACAGAAAGATAATTTATAGCCGAATCAATCAACGCGTTGACATCATGATGAATGAAGGACTTCTGGCTGAAGCCAAAACGTTGTTTCCAAACAAAGAACTCAATGCGCTACAAACCGTGGGTTACCGGGAGTTATTCAGTTATTTTGACAGAGAAATTTCATTGGAATTTGCCATTGAAGAAATAAAGAAAAACACAAGACGATTTTCAAAACGCCAATTGACTTGGTTCAAAAGAAATGAAAATACAAAATGGTTTGATTTCGAAACTCCGTATGAAACTATTGTGGATTACATCAATTCGAAAAAATAAAACTAAAGAATCCAAATTAATAATTTATAATCCATAATTCTCTCCATGCCTATCTCTCCCAACTTCACATCTGTTTTAAGCAAAGACTGGGAAATTAATTTCACCCAATGTGCACCAAATGGATTTTTAAAATATACTGATTTGTGCAATATTTTGCAATTAACAGCAGCTGCACATTCCGAAGTTGGCGGAATCAGTTTTACAGACATGCAAGAATTTAACCAAGCTTGGGTATTAAGCCGAATGAGAGTTGAAATCACTAAATTACCAAAATGGGGAGATACAGTAACTGTGAAAACATGGATCAATTCCCTAGAAAATTCTCGTTCCGTTCGTGCGTTGGAAATGCATGTAAATGGAGAAAAAATTGTGGGTTCTGAGACTTTTTGGGCTGTTTTTAATACTAAAAAGCGTCGGCCGGAAGGATTGAAATTGCCATTCGAACATTTTGAATTATATCCCGAAAAAAGAGCTACTAAAGATGGTTTCTCCAAAATAAATTTCAATAATGAGAAAGAAATTGTTTTCGAAAAAAACGTCTTTTTATCCGATTTAGATATTGTAAATCATGTCAATAATGTCAAATATCTGGAATGGTGTTTGGATTTTGTCGATGAAAAATTAATCCTAAATCAAAAAATTGAAAGTTTTGAGATGAATTTTTTAAAAGAATTATCCCTAAATGATAAGGTTATCATTCACGAAAGTATTGCAGAGAATGAAACTGTTTTTAGTATCACAAAAGAGGACAAAACGAGTTTTGCTCTACAATTGAACTGGAAATAAAATACGTCTTTTTGTTCTAAAAAAAAGCCTCAATTTCTTGAGGCTTGCTTCTATTTATTCTGCTACTTTATTTTTAACCACTAATCTAAATCCTTCTCCGTGGATGTTTAAAATTTCCACATCTTCATCCAGTTTCAAATATTTTCGAAGCTTAGCGATGTACACGTCCATACTTCTTGAAGTAAAATAGTTATCATCTCTCCAGATTTTTGTCAAGGCTAATTCCCTTGGCATCAAATCATTTTCATAAAGAATTAACATTTTCAATAATTCATTCTCTTTTGGAGACAGTTTTATTGGTTCTTCATTATTAAAAGTTAAAAAACGAAGTTTTGAATTCAAATGAAATTTACCAATATTAAATTCAAATTGTACTTGCTCTGCTTTCGTATCAGATGATTTTCTTTGAATTATGGCTTTTATTTTCATCAATAATACTTCCGAATCAAAAGGTTTATTCAAGTAATCATCAGCACCTGCTTTATAACCTTTCAACACATCTTCTTTCATCGATTTTGCTGTCAAGAAAATGATTGGCACTTCATTGTTTTTTTCTCTGATTTCTTTGGCTAATGTATATCCATCTTTATATGGCATCATCACATCAAGAATACATAAATCAAAAGTATCTTTCTTGAATTTTTCAAATCCTTCCATTCCATTTTTCGCTAAAGTGACATCAAAATCATTTAGCATTAAATAATCTTTTAAAACTGCACCAAAATTAAGGTCATCTTCGACTAGAAGTATTTTTTTATTTACATTTTCCATATTCTAATTTATTAATGGTAATTTTATTATGAAGGTACTACCTTTTCCCTTTTCACTTTCTACATAAACTTGACCGTTATGGTCGTCAACAATTCTTTTTACATACGCTAAACCTAAACCATGTCCTTTGACATTGTGAATATCGCCAGTATGTTCTCTGTAAAATTTTTCAAAAATTCTTTTTTGGGCAATTTTACTCATTCCCAATCCTTTATCTTTTACTTTGATAATAATCATGTCCTTGATATTTTCAGTAAAAATCTCAATTTCAGGAACGTTTGGAGAATATTTTATAGCATTCTCCAGAATATTTACAATTACATTGGTAAAATGAACATCATTAATCAAAACTGTGGTTCTTACAGCATCAAAATGACTTTTAATTGTACCTTCTCTATCTTCCAGAATCAAATTCACGTGCTCAATCGCGTCGTTTATTATATCATGGATATTATGTGATTCTTTGATGATATTTAATTCCTTCTTTTCTAATTTAGAGATGCGCAGTACATTTTCTACTTGTGCATGCATCCGCTTGTTTTCATCTTTTATCATCTGCAGATATCGCAATACCTTTTCTCTATCATCTATTATTTTTGGATTTCTGATGGCATCCAAAGCTAAGTTTATCGTGGCAATAGGAGTTTTGAACTCGTGTGTCATGTTATTGATAAAATCATTCTTGATTTCAGAAATCTGACGTTGGCGAATTAATTGATTTAACGCGCTCGAATACGCAATTAAAATAATTAATGTGAAAATTATTGAAAGAACGGTTATACTTACCAATTCAGATAATAAAAATTTCTTTTTGTGGGGAAATGTAACTAACAATTGATATTTACTGTTCCCTTCATTATCAGTAAATATTGGAGTGGAGTACGTTGCTTCTTTGTTATATTTAAATTCGTTCGATTTTACATTAGTGGCCAAATTATTATTGTAAATACTAAATTCAAATTTCGTATTTACACCAGATTCCTCTAATTCTTTTTTGATGAGTTTATTCAACGTCTCTTTTGAAACTCTTTCCTGAATTGGTAAAACAGAAGCAAAATCTTTATAAAATATTTCAAATGAAGCATTATCTAAAACATCTAAATTACCAGTTTTTTCAATCCTGATATCTGGTATTAAACTTTGTGTTACGTTAGATTTATCAATAGAATTATTGTTATAAACTTCTGTAACACGTTTAGAATTAAAGCTCTTAAACTTTTCACTATCAAATTTTTTATCAAAGAACGTAGGTGAAATATTGTAATCTTCAGAAATTATACTGTTTGAATATATAATTGTTTTATTGGTTCTTGGATTTTTTTGAACGTAATAAAATTCCAATATATCATCCTTTTTTGGTACTTTTCCTGTACTGTCACGATAGTGATTTATTTTATCATAAAAGTTATACGCTTCCTGTTTTTGAATCTTATCAGCCACACTGCCAATAACTTGCTTAACATGAAATTTAAATTGCTCGTCATTATTTTTAAATGAGGTATTAAACCAATACACCTGAACTAGAATAATCCCAATTAGGGACAAGCTCATTAATAAAACAAGTACTTTAAAAAAAAGTTTATTCATCAAAACAAATTTAGTATTTTAACAATATATTAAATAATAGATTAACCAAACATTAACACCTATGAATGTTTTTGTTTAATCTTTAAAATTTTAAGAATTCGATATACTTCCAGTTTTGCATTTTCAAGTGAAATATTTTCGATAACAAAATCACTTTTAGAGATTCGTTTTTCATCTGTCCACTGTGCATTTATCCTTTTTAAAACAAGTTCACGAGTGGTTTTATCACGTTCGATAACCCGTTGAATCCTTGTATCTGTTGGAGCTGTGACAGTTATAATAAAATCGCAGTTTTTATAACCTCCACTTTCAAATAAAATAGCCGCTTCATAAATTACATAAGGAATTTTTTTATACTGCAAAAGCCAGTGTTCAAAATGCTTTTTTACGGCAGGGTGAACAATATTGTTAAGTAATTCTAATTTTTCCGGTTTATTAAATACGATGTTGGCCAGTTTCTCTCTATTCAATGTTCCGTGTTCAAAAATTGCTTCGCCAAATGTATTTTTTATCGCAGCAATAATTTCCGAAGATTGCATAATGTTTTTAGCTTCATCATCAGCAATATAAACTGGAATCCCAAAGGATTGAAAATACTTTGCAATAGTAGTTTTTCCGCTTCCGATACCGCCAGTTAAACCAATAATTTTTGTCATGTTACACTTTAAAAAATAATTCGGGAAAAGCTTCTTGCGGTTTTTGATTTAAAATAATTACCTTATAATACGATTTTATAAAGCCTAAACCGTATCCATAAAACTGTTTCCAAACCGCTATTATTGATAAGTAGCCTATTTTAACACTTCTATTCTGGTAAGAAGACACCAAAAACAGTACGAAAAAGTAAAAAAAATACAACTGAAGTAGGTAATCAAAATTAAAAATGAACAACAATACAATGGAAGTAAAAAATCCAATGATGAAAACGGAAGGAAAGAAAAAAGTCAGTTTATTATATTTTGGATACCAACTGTTGAGAATAGGCCTTGCTTTTCCAAATTTATTCACCTGAATTGAAAACTTTTTCCAATCAATTCTTCTCTTATGATACACGTAAGCGTTAGGAAACAGTTTGGTTTCAAAACCTAAATTCCACAAACGAATTGACAAATCAGGATCTTCCCCCGGATGGATATTTCCAAAACCTTTCGATGCTTCAAAAGCTTTTCTGGATAATCCCATATTAAAACTTCTGGGTTGAAATTTATCAATTTTTTCCGAACCGCCTCTAATTCCTCCTGTAGTCAAAAACGAAGTCATTGCAAAATTAATCGCTTTTTGAATATCCGAAAAACTATCTAAGGCTTTATCAGGTCCTCCAAAACAATCCACATAATTTTGTTTTAAAGCTTTACCAACTTCCGATAAATATTGTGTTGGAATAATACAATCCGAATCGAAAATGATAAAATAATCTCCTCTGGCTTTCTGCATTCCGTAATTTCTGGAATCACCAGGTCCTGTATTTTTCTTATAATAATAAGAAATATTCAATCTGTCACCATATTTTTGAGCAACATCTTTACAAACTAAAGTAGACCCATCTTCTACTAAAACAATTTCAAATATTTCAGGATACGTTGCATGCGATAAACTTTCTAAAAGCTCATCAACTTCGTCAGGACGATTATAAACAGGTATAATTAGGGAAAAAAACATAAATATAATGTGTATTTTTAGACTTAAAAAATTTTAACAAATGTAATCTTTATCGATAAAAAAACCATCAACTAATAATTGATGGTTTTATAAATTTTAAATTCATTAATTTGATTAGCCAATACTTTCGATGTTTACCACTTCGTTTGCATCTGTTTTATAATCTACTCCTGCTACGTCAAAGCCAAATAGATTGTAGAAATCTTTTCTATATCCTTCTAAATCTCCAATTTCAGCTAAATTTTCAGTTACAGCTTCAATCCATAATTTAGCTACTTTTTCCTGAACATCCGGGCGCATTTCTAAATCGTCAATACGGATTCTTCCTTTCTCATCAACCGGAACTTCATTTCCGGTATACAATCTTTCTTGATACAAACGTTGAATTTGTTCGATACAACCTTCATGAATTCCTTCTTCTTTCATTATTTTATACAATAAAGAAATATACAATGGAATAACCGGAATGGCGGAACTTGCTTGTGTAACCAATGCTTTATTTACTGAAACATATGCTTTTCCATCAATAGCAGCTAAACTATCCGTGATAGCGAAGGCTGTCGCTTCAAGATGATCTTTGGCACGACCAATAGTTCCTTTTCTATACACTGCTTCTGTCAATGACGGTCCAATATAAGAATAAGCAACCGTTGTAGCTCCTTGAGCAAGAAGATTTTCTGCTTTTAAAGCATCAATCCACATCGCCCAATCTTCACCGCCCATAACGGCAACTGTGTTTTCAATATCGTCTCCACTGCATGGCTCGATTGAGATTTCAGAAACTTTACCTGAGTGAAAATCAACCGTTTTATTGGTATACGTTCCACCGATAGGTTTCAATACAGAACGATGCAAAACACCGGTAATCGGATGCATACGAACCGGAGAAGCTAAACTATAGATAACTAAGTCTACTTGCCCTAAATCAGCTTTTATAAGACCTAATGTTTGTTGTTTTATTTCATTTGAAAACGCATCACCATTAACACTTTTTGCATATAAACCTGCTTTATGTGCCTCAGTTTCAAAAGCAGCAGAGTTGTACCAACCTGGAGAAGCTGTTTTTCCTTCAGAAGGAGCTTTTTCAAAAAACACACCAATAGTTGCTGCATCAGAGCCAAAAGCACTTGTAATTCTGGAAGCCAATCCAAAACCGGTTGAAGCTCCAATTACTAATACTTTTTTAGCACCGTCAATTGCGCCTTTTGATTGTATGTATTCTATTTGATTTTTAACATTTTGCTCGCATCCTTTTGGGTGTGATGTCGTACAAATAAATCCTCTCATTCTTGGTTCAATAATCATAACTTTGGTTATTCGTTTATTTATTCTTCAAATACTCTTTTTCTCAAGCAATTTCATAAGCTTAAAAATGACAAATATAATTTAAAATATTAGTTCAGCAAGGCTTTAGCATGATTTAAGGCCGAATCAGAGACAACCGTTCCTGATAACATTTGCGCGATTTCAACAATCCTTTCATCGTCACTCAAAAGCTTCAATTCCGATTGCGTATCCTCGCCAACAGTCGATTTAAATACTTTAAAATGTGCATTCCCTTTTGCCGCAATTTGGGGTAAATGAGTAATTGCAAAAATTTGCATTTTTTGGCTCATTTCTTTCATAATTTCGCCCATCCTGATAGCGATTTCTCCGGAAACACCTGTATCAATTTCATCAAAAATCAATGTCGGTAATTTTGAATATTGTGCCAATATCGCCTTTACCGCAAGCATAATTCTTGACATTTCCCCGCCGGAAGCTACTTTTTTCAACAAACCGAAATCAGTTCCTTTATTGGCAGAAAACAAAAACTGAAGCTCATCTTTTCCGTTTTGAAAATAGGTTTCCGTCGTATTAATATCAATATTGAAACGAACATTTGGCATTCCCAACGTTTCTAAAATAGTAATCAATTTTTGAGATAAAACTGGAATCGAAACCAATCTATTATTATGAATTGTTGTCGAAAAAGCATCCAATTCAACCGTTTTTTGTTTGATAGAAAGCGACAGTGCAGCAATCTCCTCTTCCATACTACATAGCTCCAAAACTGAATTTTCCAAATTTGCTTGAATTTGAAGTAATTCATCCACAGATGAAACCTGATGTTTCTTTTGCAAAGTAAAGATTACCTGAAGCTTCTGACTTATCAAATCCAGTTGTTGCGGATCATTTATCAGTTTTTCAGAACAACGGTTCATTTCATCCGAAATATCATCAAACTCAATTGTCAAGCTTGTAATCCTCTCAAGCAAAGTATGATATTCAGTTGAAAAAGAGGCTATTTTTTGTAATGAAACCTTAATTTCATTCAAATTATGCAGTACACCAATTTGTTCTTCATTGGCAACAGCCAAAGATCTATCGATAGATTCTTTTATAATCTCAACATTATTCAATTTTTCAAAATCAGCCTCAAGAGATTCTTGTTGACCTGATTTTAATTGTGCTGCTATTAATTCATCCAATAAAAAAGTATTGTATTCTTGCTCTTTTTTAGATTCGCTTTGTCTTTTCAGCAGAGAATTTAATTTGGATTTATCCGATTTATAGCTTTTTAAAAGCGATTGATATTCCAAAATTGTTTCTTTATTATTGGCAATTGCATCAATAATTTCGAACTGCACATTCTCATCCGAAAGTTCTTGGGTTTGCTGCTGCGAATGAATATCAATCAAGAACAAGCTCAGTTCCTGTAATTCCTGCAGATTTACGGGACTATCATTGATAAAAGCTCTTGATTTTCCGGAAGGAAGAATTTCACGTCTAATTATAGTATCATTTTCATAATCTAAATCATTGGCCTCAAAAAAAGGAAGCAAACTATACTTAGAAATTTCAAAATGAGCTTCAATTATACACTTTTCTTCTTTATTTTTTAAAGAAGTCAAGTCGGCTCTTTTTCCTAAAACCAATCCTAATGCTCCTAAAATTATTGATTTACCCGCACCGGTTTCTCCGGTAATTGTTGAAAAACCTTTTGAAAAATCGATAGTCAATTTTTCTATTAAAGCATAGTTTTTTATCGAAAGTGACGTTATCATTTAATATATTGTTTTTTAGGGAGAAGTAAAATAAAAGTAAATTGAAGACCAATTAATATTTAATTGCTACCCATTTGCTTGAGTTTAACGGAGAAATTTTGTTCAGATTATCAACTAAATCTGATATGGTAATACTGGGTCCACCAGAAAATATAGAAACAACTTCATCTGATTTAGCATCAAAAAAGACACGTGTTAAAAAGGCATTCGGTCTTGAAAGGTTTAATTTTGCTAAATTAACCAATGATGCTTTTATTTTTTCTTTCGAAACTTTTAAATCCTGACTCATTAAATCTAATCCACTATGATAATCATACATGGTTTGTCTGACTGGTTTAAAAGTTGGAGATAAAATATCATTTATCAAAAAGTAACGATTTTGGTTTCCATCAGCTTGACTCCAACCTTTGGAACCGCCTAATTGCGCCACATTTGAAATATTTTGAGCAATCTCAAAATTAGGCGTTCCAGATTCAGCCACAAATGTATCGGCATCCATTGCTAAAATTACATAACTGTAAAAAGCTAGCACCGAAACTAAATTAGAATCGAACGTAGTGGGATTGAATACTAGATTTTCAAACTCTGTGTATCTAAAATTAAAGTCTTTGTCGTTGTAATTTAATACAGGTGAAGAATAAAAAGAATTAAATACTGGTCTGGAAGATTGTACTTGAATTGTTGCTGTAAATTGATCCGAACTGTTGCTAGAAACAGTAATATACATTGAACAATTAATTTTTTCACTTTGCTTTAGAGCTTGACCCGTCCAATCTGTTTTATTTAAAAACTCGCTTATAGATGTTTCTAAGGTTTTAAAAACTTGCTGATTGGTGACGCTCAACCTTTTTGAATCTACGGTAACCACACAATTTAGTTGTTGCGCTTGGGCAAAACCAACAATAAAAAGCAGCAAAAAAGTAACTATTTTATTCATCTGTAGATTTCTATTATTTTGCTTTTGTCCAAATCAAAACTATTGTAAGCCAGAACGTATTGTTCGCTATCGTTGAATTCCTAAGTGCGTTATTACCTTGTTTAGGATATCATCTGCCACTGCTTCTTTTGATTTTAATTCCATCGGTTCAATATTGAAATATTTATCAATAAAAGTTACTTTATTCGTTGGCTTACCAAAACCTGCACCTTGATCTTGTAATGAATTTAAAACTATCAAATCTAAGTTTTTTTTCTGAATTTTCAGCTTTGCATTTTCAATTTCATTTTCTGTTTCTAAAGCAAAACCTATCAGAAACTGATTTTTCTTTTGAGCACCCAAAGAAGCTAAAATATCTTTCGTTTTTTCGAGTTCAATTGTAAAGTTATCCGCTACTTTTTTGATTTTTTGTTGAGCAACATTCTTAGGTTTATAATCAGCTACGGCTGCCGCTGCAATTGCAACATCTACGTCAGCAAAGAACTGATGACAAACATTGTACATTTCTTCGGCAGAAACTACTGAAATAACATCGATCAAAGGATTTGAAACTTTACAATTTGTAGGTCCCGAAACCAAAATCACAGAAGCACCTAAATTCGCAGCGCTTGAGGCAATATCAAAACCCATTTTACCCGAAGAATGATTTCCTATGAAGCGTACCGGATCTATTGCTTCATAAGTGGGGCCAGCAGTAATTAATATTTTTTTTCCTTTAAGTGGCAATTTGCTGTTTAAATCGGCTTCAATAAAAGCTACAATATTTTCAGGTTCCGCCATTCTTCCTTCACCGGATAATCCACTTGCTAATTCACCGCTTTCAGCAGGAATTATAACATTGCCAAATCGAGACAAAGAAGAGAAATTAGCTATCGTTGAGGGATGTTTGTACATGTCTAAATCCATTGCAGGAGCAAAATACACCGGACATTTTGCCGATAAATAAGCTGCGATCAAAAGATTATCGCAAGTCCCATTTGTCATTTTTGACAAAGTATTTGCTGTTGCGGGCGCAATAACCATCAAATCAGCCCAAAGTGCTAATTCAACATGATTGTTCCATTTTTCATTCTCGTCGTCTTGATTGTAAAAACTGGAATGAACAGGATTTTTTGATAACGTGGATAAAGTAAGAGGAGTTACAAAATCCTTAGAAGCAGGTGTCATTATCACTTGGACATGTGCACCTGCTTTTATGAAAAGTCGTACTAATGATGCTGTTTTATAGGCTGCAATTCCACCAGAAACTCCAAGTAGAATTTTCTTACCGCTTAAAACTGACATCGTACTATTATTTATTTGAATCTCTGTGGTAGATTTTACCGTCTAACCATTCTTGAACTGCTAAAGCGTGTGGCTTAGGTAGTTTTTCGTAAAATTTTGAAACCTCAATTTGTTCTTTGTTTTCAAAAACTTCTTCAAGACTGTCATTATATGTAGCAAATTCTTCCAATTTCTCTGTCAATTCTTTTTTAATTTCAGAGTTGATTTGGTTTGCTCTTTTAGCCATAATGGTTATCGCTTCATACACATTACCAGTAGGTTCTTCAATAACATTTTTGTTGTATGTTATTGTATTTACTGGAGCATTCGTCTTTTTTAAATCCATGACTTTATTTATTTAGTAAATTTTTGTAAATCTTTTTCTATTCGAGCTAACATTTCGTTAGCTACTTTTTTGTATTTCGTTTCTGCATTAAATTTTATCAAATTTGATTGTGAAACTTTGGCAACATTTAATCGTTCTTCCATTTTTGCAGGAACACTATTGATGGCCAATTGATATGCAGAATCTAACTTATAATATAATGCATCTTCTTTGTAAGGCGTTCCAGGATAATCAGCAACAAAATTATCTAAAGCCACAATAGCCGATTTAAAATCTGAAATTGTATTGTATCCTTTAGCATTTTCAAATACTTTTTTCTCAATTTTCTCACTTAATACTTTCACAGCAGTATTTGCTTCAGTAATGTATTGTGAGTTTGGATAATTGTCTATAAAAGATTGCAGTTTATCCAGTGCTTTATTAGTTTCAGTTTGATCTAAACTGTAAACTGGTGACAACATTGAATAACTTTTTGCACCTAAATAAGCAGCTTCTTCTAATTTTTCACTTTTAGGATAACCAGAAACGAAACTTTCAAATTGATATCCGGCTAAATAATATTGTTTTGTTTTGTAATACGATTGCGAGAACATATAAAAAAGTTTTTCCGCTTGAGGTTTTCCTCTGTAAGCCGGAGCAATTTGTTCAAAAATACGAATCGCTTTCGAATATTTTCCTGCATCATATAACTGAGTCGCCATTTCGAACTTGACAGCAACATCTTCGGTTTTTAATGCTTTTTGGTACTCGTTACAAGAACTGAAAACAGCAACAAGAAGCAATAGAGATATTATTTTTTTACTCAACATTTAATATTGTTTTTTAGATTTCGTGAATCTTTGATTTCATTTTTTTCCTTTTATCATGATTTGCAAGTTGAAACAACCCACAAAACCATACCGAAGTTTCGGTGGCAAATTTAGTTATTAATTCAGCGACTTCAAAATATATTTTTTATTAATAAAAAGACCGATTTTTTAACCTTTTCTATTTACTTTTTTGACAAATTTATCAATTCTGTTTGCTAACGTATCATCAACATTTACCAATGGCAAACGCACTGTGTTTTCAGAAATTCCCAGTGATAGAAATATTTGTTTGATTCCAGCTGGATTTCCTTGCTCAAAAATCATATCGATACACTCGGCTAAAAGGTAATGCGTTTTGAATGCTTCATCTACTTTGCGATTTAAGCCCAACCGAATCATTTCAGAAAATTCTTTCGGAAAACCTTGACCAATTACTGATATTACGCCTGATCCACCTGCTAAAACCATCGGTAAAGCAATCATATCATCACCGGAGATTACCAGAAAATTTTTCGGTTTGTCTTTTAATAATTGCATCGCCTGAACAATATCTCCTGCCGCTTCTTTTATAGCTACAACATTTTCGAAATCATTAGCCAAACGCAAAACAGTTGAAGGCAGCATATTACTTGCTGTTCTTCCTGGAACATTATATAAAATTACCGGGATTGAAGAAGCTTCAGCAACGGCTTTGAAATGTTGATAAATCCCTTCCTGCGTTGGTTTATTGTAATATGGAGAAACAGAAAGTATAGCCGAAAATACTGACAAGTCTCTGGTTTTTAACTCATCAACAACTTTTGCTGTATTATTTCCTCCCACTCCCAAAACTAATGGCAAAGCGCCATTATTTGCTTCGATTACGGTACGTATAACTAATTCTTTTTCGTCTTGAGACAAAGTTGCATTTTCTGCCGTGGTTCCCAAAACGACAAGATACTCAATTCCTCCATCGATAGAAAAATTCACAATTCTTTTTAATGCTTCAGTATCAATTGAAAAATCTTGTTTAAACGGAGTTACAAGAGCAACTCCAGTTCCTATTAATGATTGCATATTATATCTATATTTTGTTTAGTAATTTTAAATATTTAAATAACTCACTTACAAAAACGGCGTCACTATTGATTTCCGTTTTGATTATAAAATGATTTAATCTTTTGTCTATTGATGAAAAGCCAACTTTAAATTGCGCTTTAGAATCATGCGTAATTTGCATTAAAATTGCTTTCTCGATGTCATAAAAACTGATTAACAAATCAAACTTTTCATTGCTGAACTCATTAATCTCATGACCTCTAATTTCTCCATTCCATTTTAGCTGCGCTACGCTAAATATGGGATATTTCGATACTTTTTTTTTCTTAACAGCATCAAAATAAAAGATTGTTTTTATATTTTTCTCTAAAATTCCGTTTGCTACTAACTCTGCAATCAATAATTCGGTTGCCGAAAAATTAGTTACATCTACCAATAAACCAACTGTTTGTACAATACCTGAGGAGTGATTCATTTTTGAATCTTGCAAGCTATTTTTTAATGTTTTTTTTACTAAAAAATTCTTTATATAATTCAAAAACATATTACTTTTACTTGGTTACAAAATTAATTAATTAAGTCGCATTTAAAATGGTAAATCTAAAAAAGTATAACGACGTTTCTAAACTTTTTGTTATATTCTTAACATTTTTATTTGTTGCCTCTTGCAGCAAACAAAATTACGTCACTAAAATAGAAGGAAAAAGAATTCCTATTACTGAAAAGGAGAATCAAGTTCCTGCAATTGAAAATTTTATAAAACCGTATCGGGAACACATTAACAAAGATTTAGACAGCGTGTTAGCTTATTGTCCGGAAACATTGGATAAAAGCAGTGGTAAATGGCAAACTACAATCGGTAATTTGATGGCTGATGTTACCTTAATGAGAGGAAATGTCGTATTTCAAGCTAGAGAAAAAAAGAATATTGATATTTGTTTGCTTAACAGCGGAGGGATTCGTTCGATACTTCCAAAAGGAAATGTAACATCAAGAACAGCTTTTGAAATCATGCCGTTTGAAAACAGTTTGGTTGTGATTGCATTAAAAGGAGAGCAAATACTTGAAATGGTCGACTTTTTTATCGCTGAAAAGAAACCACATCCATTATCTGGAGTAACTTTTACAATTGATAAAAATAATGTTGGCAAAAATATTTTAGTTCAAGGGAATCCTATTCAAAAAGAGACCATTTATTATGTGGGAACCAATGATTATTTGTCTAATGGTGGAGACAACATGAATTTCTTTAAAAAAGGTGTTCAGAAATTTGATTTAGAATACAAATTACGAAATATCCTTATTGATTATTTTAAAGAAGTTGACACTATTCCTGTGATAAAAGATGTTAGAATTACGGTAGAATAAAAATAAGTATTAAGAGTTCAGACGCATTATTTAGTTTTAAACAACTGAAAGTAATTTTGAAAATATAAAGTCATAGCCCCGATTGAAGCGGCATCCCACGCTTTTTAGCGTGGATATAGCGTAAAGCGGGAAATAGCTCCAAAAAACATAAAATGAAAAGAAGAGAATTTATAGAGAAAACAGCTGCTGGTTCAGCTTTATTGAGTTTAGGTGTGTCATTAAGCAGTTTTGATATCTCTAAAACCAGACAATTGACGGTTTTACACACTAATGATGTTCACAGTTATATTGATCCATTTCCTGCGGATCACCCTAGAAATGCAAATATGGGTGGCGTGGCACGAAGAGCAGCTTTGATTGAAACGATCAGAAAAGAAAATCCAAATGTATTGTTGCTCGATGCAGGTGATATTTTCCAGGGAACGCCTTATTTTAATTATTACGGTGGAGAATTAGAGTTTAAATTGATGAGTATGATGCAATATGATGCGTCTACAATAGGAAATCATGATTTTGATAATGGTGTTGAAGGTTTACATGCGCAGATGCCCCACGCTAAATTTGAATTTCTGTCCGCCAATTATGATTTTAAAAATACTGTAATGGATGGTTTTGTAAAGCCTTATAAAATATTTAATAAAAACGGAATAAAAGTGGGTGTTTTTGGGCTTGGAATCGAGCTTGCAGGCTTGGTTGACAAAGGAATGTACAAGGAAACCGTGTACAATAATCCTGTCGAGACTGCTCAAGATATGGTTCGGATTTTAAAGAAAGAAAAGCAATGTGATATCGTGATTTGTTTGTCGCATTTAGGATACAAATATAGAGACGAGCCAAATAAGATTTGTGATTTAAAATTAGCCGAGCTGACCCAGGATATTGACTTAATCATTGGTGGTCATACTCATACTTTTCTGGACAAACCTACGGTTGCAAAGAATCTTGTGGGCAAAGAAGTTTTGGTAAATCAGGTAGGTTGCTACGGTATTAACTTAGGAAGAATAGATTTTTATGTAGATAATAATAAATCAAAAGCTTTTGAAGGAAAATCGATTGTAGTGTAGCTATAACCGATTTTATTATTTGAAATAAACTTTAGTAGTTTGTTTGTTATCTTCATTTACATCTGCATTGAATCTTTCGGTATCAATGACAAATTTATAAAAAGCATAATAACTCGTTACATACAAAACCATTCCCAATGGTCTAAAGTACGTTGGAGGTAAGTTAGACAAAAAACATTTCTCAATAAATACAGTAAAATACAGCGCTATAGATAATACTCCAAAGATTGACAGCCAAGGTGTATTTTTAGTTTCATTCATAAAATAATTAGACAAAACAACTGCTCCAAGAATAGACACCAAAATATTTTGGATTACTAAAGGATAATAACTCTCCTTTGGAATTTCATCAGAAATAGAAAGCAAATAAGAAAAAATAAAAATAAAAGGAATTACTGCTATTAGTATTGGTACAAAATCGCTGACCTTATTCAACTTTATAATATATAGTATGAGTAAAATTCGATGGATTACAATTCCGGCTAATCCTAACATTAAAAAAAGTAATGATTCTGAAAGAATTAAAATACTAGTCAGCAGCAAAAAAAACCAGCTTACAAAAAAAAGCATGCTCTTTTCCTCAGAAGTAAGCCAATAAAGACAGAGTATTAATAACACCGTCAAAGGTCGAAATGCAAACAAAATTACTTTGAATGAAAATAATTCTGCCAAAACTTCGATAATTGCAAAAGAAAAAATTAAACCAACGATTGCGTTTCCTTGTGTAAAATTATAATTTTTTGTCAGTAGCTGCATTACTTTTATTAATTAAAGTGATAAAATCATCTTCCGAAATTATTGAAACATTTAATTTATTGGCTTTGTCTAATTTAGCGGGTCCCATATTATCACCAGCTATAACATAATCCGTTTTTGCCGAAATGGAACTTCCCACTTTTCCTCCATTATCTTCAATTGCTTTTTTCAAATCGTCTCTGGAAAATTTCTCAAATACTCCTGAAACAACAAACGTTTTGCCCGAAAGTTTTTCGGTAGCATTTGGATTTACCTTTTCAATAATTTCAAATTGTATTCCATATTTTTTAAGTCTTTCAATGATAATACTATTTTCCTGATTATCAAAAAAATCTAGTACACTTTGTGCAATTCGCTCACCAATTTCATCCACTAAAATCAAATCCATCAAAGTAGCCTGACGCAATGCATCGATACTTTTATAATGTTTAGCTAATTTTTTCGCTACTGTTTCACCAACGAAGCGTATTCCAAGTGCAAATAAAACCCGTTCAAAAGGAATATTCTTTGAATTCGCTACACCATTCACCAAATTTTCTGCAGATTTTTGAGCCATTCGCTCCAAAGGGCGAATTTGCTCAACTGTTAATTCATACAAATCGGCATAATTATGAACCAACCCGTTATTGAATAATAAGGTTACCGTTTCACCGCCAAGACCTTCAATATCCATTGCTTTCCTTGAAATAAAATGTTGGATTCTCCCAATAATTTGCGGTGGGCAGCCATAAAAATTAGGACAATAATGATTGGCTTCTCCTTCGCTTCTTACCAATTCAGCATTGCATTCCGGACAATGGGTGATGTATTTTGTAGTCTCTGAAGTATCAAGACGCTTAGTCAAATCAACAGCAATAATTTTAGGAATAATCTCCCCTCCTTTTTCTACAAAAACGGTATCTCCAACACGAATATCCAATTTTTCGATTTGATCCGCATTATGCAAAGAAGCACGTTTAACAATAGTTCCGGCTAATTGCACAGGATTTAAATTTGCCACTGGAGTTATAGAACCTGTTCGTCCTACCTGATACGAAATAGAATTTAATTTTGTCGAAGCCTGTTCTGATTTAAATTTATAGGCAATTGCCCAACGAGGTGATTTTGCAGTAAAACCCAATTCATCCTGATAGTGAAAAGAATTTACTTTTACTACTACACCATCGGTTTCATAAGGAAGATTATGCCTGTGAGTGTCCCAATAATCAATGAATTGAAAAACTTCATCCAAATTATGCGCCAGTTTAGCTTCTTTAGGAGCTTTAAATCCCCATTTTCTGGCCGTTTCTAAGCCTTCAAATTGCGATTTAAAAGGCAAATTATTGCCAATTAAAAAATACAACAAACAATCCAATGGTCGTTTTGCAACTTCGGCGCTATCCTGTAATTTTAAACTTCCAGAAGCAGTATTTCTCGGATTTGAGTAAGGTGTTTCACCTATTTCAATTAATTCCTGGTTCATCTTTTCGAAACCTGCAAATGGCAGAATTATTTCGCCACGAATATCAAATTTAGAAGGGAAATTCCCTTTTAATTTCAACGGAATTGATTTTATAGTTTTAATATTATTTGTTACGTCGTCTCCCTGAAAACCGTCTCCACGCGTAACAGCACGTTTGAGAATTCCGTTTTCATAGGTAATGCTAATTGAAGCACCATCGTACTTTAATTCACAGGTATACTCTAGCAGGACATCGCCTAAGACCTTCTGAACTCGTTTTTCCCATTCGATTAATTCTTCCTTAGAATACGAATTATCAAGAGAATACATACGGTGTTCATGCGTTACAGTCTGGAAGTTTTTCGTTATGGTTCCTCCTACACGTTGAGATGGTGAACTTTCGTCAAAATATTCCGGATACTGACTTTCAAGTTCTTGAAGTTGCTTTAATTTAAAATCAAATTCAAAATCAGAAATTATAGGTCTATCTAACACATAGTAATTATAATTGTGTTGATTTAATTCCTCCCTTAATTTTTGAATCGTATTTTGAATATCCATAGAAAATAAAAATTGGCTATTTTAGTTTTGAAAAAGTGTACTAAAATAACCAATTTAAAAGAAATAACAATGCAATTATGATGCTATAATTGTATTTATTTGCTGGAATAAAAGTCCATCACTCAAAAACGAACCTTGTTGTATTAATTCAAAAATTGAAGTATTACGCTCTTCCGTAAATTCTTTTTTACCCACTTTCATTTCAATAGTATCCGTAAACATATTATCGCTAAGCCATTGCAATCCTTCTTTGGTCAAAAAATCAACTTCAGGCACCAATGATTTCAAAACAATCGATTGAACATGGGTATCAAAACAATGAAAGAGGAAAATATGATTTTTAGAAAAATGTTCTAAATAGGTTGCTTTCGAAAGAACACCTTCCCAAATTAAATCAGAAAAAACGTCTAACTCTTGTTCGGCAACTTCTGGTTTTGAAGCTTTAATTGTATCCCACTCTGCTCTATCAATTGCTTGAGTTGCTAAAAAAGTACTGAATTCCTGATTCAATTCTTCAAATTGCTCTTTTGTTAATCTTGAGTATTTCATTTATGCTAAATTTATTTCATCATCTTAATTATTTAAGATGCTCTTTATTTATGAATTAAAGAATCTGAAACAAGTTCAGACTAAACAAAAAAAATCCCGACTTCCATCGAGATTTAATTATATAAATTTAAAAAATTTATGCTTTTTCAGCAACAACTTCATAATCTAATTCAACAATAACATCTCTGTGTAAACGAACGCTGGCAGTATATTTACCAGTACGTTTAACAATTCCGCTTGTGATGAATTTTCTTTCGATTTGTTGTCCTCCTTTAGCTAAAGCTTCAGCGATATCAATATTGGTGATTGAACCAAATAATTTTTCACCACCTGCTTTCGCAAAGATCTTAATTTCGATAGCTTTCAAAGCTTCCGCCAATGCCTTTGCATCTGCTACCACTTTAGCTTCTTTGTGTGCTCTTTGTTTTAGGTTTTCAGCTAATACTTTCTTTGCAGAAGAAGTTGCTAAATGCGCGTGACCTTGTGGGATCAAAAAGTTACGACCGTAACCATTTTTTACCGTTACAATATCATCTTTAAATCCTAAATTTTGAACGTCTTGTCTTAATATAAGTTCCATGTTGTTGTCCTTTGTTATAGAAGTTAGGTTTCTTATTTCAGAAAACCAACAACTGAGTTATTTTATTATTTTAGTAAATCAGCCACGTATGGCATTAAAGCAATGTGACGTGCTCTTTTCACTGCAACTGACACTTTTCTTTGGTATTTCAATGAAGTTCCAGTCAAACGACGAGGAAGAATTTTTCCTTGCTCATTAACGAATTTCAATAAGAAATCAGCATCTTTATAATCAATATATTTGATACCTGATTTTTTGAAACGACAATACTTTTTAGTTTTGTTAGTTTCTATGTTCAAAGGCGTAAGATATCTGATATCTCCGTCTTTTTTTCCTGAAGCCGATTGTTGTAATGTTGCCATGATAATTAAGCTTTTGTAGATTTTAATTTAGTTCTTCTTCTTTCAGCCCAAGAAATAGCATGTTTGTCAAGACTTACAGTCAAGAAACGCATTACTCTTTCATCACGTCTAAATTCAGTTTCAAAAGCAATAAGAACTTCTCCAGCTACTTTGAATTCGAATAAATGGTAAAAACCACTTTTTTTGTTTTGAATTTCGTAAGCCATTTTTTTAAGGCCCCAGTCTTCTTTCGACACCATTTCTGCTCCTCTACTAGTAAGAAAATCTTCAAATTTGCTTACTGTTTCCTTTACCTGAACTTCAGATAAAACGGGATTTAAAATGAAAACAGTTTCATAATGATTCATAAATATATATTTATTTGTTATTTTGGGTGCAAAAGTAACCATTAATTCTTAATAAACAAGTCTTCTTTCGTTTTATTCGATGTGTAGTAAAAAAATCGGCTCTATTAATTTTTTTTTAATAAAAAAGTATTACGTTTACGTAGCCAAATCTAAAATACAAAATTATGAAATTAAACTGTGTCGTGGTGGATGATAGTTCTATCCAGAGAATGATTATCGCTAAGTTAGTTAATAATCATCAGAATTTACATTTAATAGGTGATTTTTCTAATGCAATCGAAGCAAGAAGTTGTATGTCTATTCATAATGTGGATTTGATTTTTCTTGATATAGAGATGCCAGTAATTAACGGTTTTGATTTTCTAGATGGCTTAAAAGTAAAACCACAAATTATTTTTATCACTTCAAAGGCTGAATATGCAATGAAAGCTTTTGATTATGATGCCACTGATTACCTTCAGAAACCAATTGCAGTCGATAGATTCAATGCTTCGGTCAAAAGAGCTATCGATTTTTATTTACTTAAAAAGGAAAATAAAGAAGAAGAAGGAGAGCATATTTTCATTAAAAGTAATTTAAAAAAACTAAAAATATTTACTTCTAAAATAAAATGGATTGAGGCGTTTGGTGATTATGTTAGAGTTGTCACCGAAGAAGACAGCAATTTAGTACTTTCTACCATGAAATCTTTTGAGAATG
The DNA here is from genome assembly GCF_049896525.1 of Flavobacterium sp. DSR3-2. Lineage (NCBI taxonomy): Bacteria > Pseudomonadati > Bacteroidota > Flavobacteriia > Flavobacteriales > Flavobacteriaceae > Flavobacterium > Flavobacterium sp. DSR3-2. The sequence goes on along the minus strand of NZ_JAFCUM010000006.1, from coordinate 51,504 downwards.
ATTTATCAAAAGAAAAGTTTGTCAGGGTACACAAGTCCTATATCATCAATATTGATAAAGTGGAACGTTTCAACAGCAAATACGCTGAAATTGGAATGACAAAAATTCCTTTGAGTCGCCATAAAAAAGAAGATTTAGTTCGAGCCCTTTCCTTTTCTTAATATCTTGTCATTAATAAAAATCTACATTCAACGTAACTTTAATCGCTCTGTACTGAGCTACAGCCTCAAAACTATTTAACATTTTCTGAATAGTTTTTTTTGTGTTTCCAATAGATGTATTTTGAGGAATTTTGATAATTATTGTTCGAATGTATTCATTTCTAATTCTACTGATAGCCGGTTCCTCCGGACCTAATACCGGCATATTCAGGTTTTGGCTCATCACCTGATACAACCATATAGAACCTTCTTTTAATTTATCAAAATCACGCTGTTTCAAAGTCAGTTTTATAATTCTGAAATACGGCGGGTATTTATAAATTTGCCGGTCATACAATTGCTCTTTATACATTCCCAAATAATCATTGTTAGTTACTTGTTGTATCGTATTATGATTGGGATTATAAGTTTGTATGATTACTTTTCCTTGTTTTTCAGAACGTCCAGCTCTTCCTGCAACTTGCGTCATCATCTGGAAACTTCTTTCGAAAGCTCTAAAGTCAGGATGAAATAACATATTATCTGCGTTCATGATTCCCACTAAACTTACGTTATCAAAATCCAATCCTTTAGCCAGCATTTGAGTTCCAACTAAGATATCTATTTCCCTATTTTTGAAACTATCAATGATTTTCTCAAAACCAAATTTTCCGCGTGTAGTATCCTGATCCATCCTACCTATTTTTGAATTTGGAAAAATAGAAATCAATTCTTGTTCGATCTGTTCGGTTCCAAAGCCTTTTGTAGTCAAATCAACACTGGAGCACGCGTGACAATGCGTAGGCTTAGCCATGCTATATCCGCAATAATGGCAGCGCAATTGATTTTTATTTTTATGGTACGTCAAACTCACATCGCATTGTAAACAGTGAGGCACATGACCGCAAGTGATGCATTCAATGATGGGAGAATAACCTCTTCTGTTTTGAAATAAAATTACTTGTTCTCCTAATGACAATGCGTTTGTAATTTCTTCAACTAAAACATCACTAAAATGTCCCGTCATTTTTTTACGAAAGTACTTGTCCTTCAAATCCACCAATTCGATGTTGGGCATCATCACGTTTCCAAAGCGCTTGAAAATTTCCACTAAACCAAATTTATCTGATGTGGCATTAAAATACGTTTCTATACTTGGCGTCGCTGAACCCAAAAGTACTTTTGCTTTATGCGAATGTGCCAACACTATGGCCGCATCGCGCGCATGATATCGCGGAGCCGGATCTACTTGTTTGAAGGTTTGTTCATGCTCTTCATCTACAATTATGAATCCCAAATCATGAAATGGCAAAAACAGAGCAGACCTTGCTCCTATTACCACTTGTGCTTTCTCAGATTTTTGCAAGACTTGATTCCAAACTTCAATTCGCTCATTATTGTTGTATTTCGAATGAAAAACAGCCACCTTATTTCCAAAATACGCTCTTAAACGTCCCACTAATTGAGTCGTCAAAGCGATTTCGGGCAATAAATAAAGGATTTGTTTTCCCGTTGCCAAATATCCTTCGATGAGTTTAATATAAATCTCAGTTTTTCCGCTGGAAGTTACCCCGTGCAACAAACACACTTCTTTATGAGTGAAACTTTCTTTAATTTCCTCGAAAGCCGTCTGTTGTGTTGCACTTAATCGTAATTCATCTTCTTTTATTTTCCCGTTGAAATTTACTCGGTCTTCTTGTAGAAAATAATCCTCAAAAATTTCTTTTTCGATTAACGCTTTTACAATCGCAGCAGAAGAATTAGCTTCCTCAATTAATTTTTTTACGGTAATGGGCTTTGCTTTACCTTGTGTCTTTTCAGTTGCGCACAATTGGAAATAACGCATTACGATTTCCTTTTGTTTATTGGCATTTTTCAATGTTTCCAATAACTCGCTTAAGCCTTGATTGGATTCATATTTAGGATGTAAACGTACGTATCGAACTAATTTAGGTTTATAGCTTTCTTGAATTTCCTCCTGAAGCACTAAAATATTCTTATCAACCAGTTTTTGAATAACAGGAAAAATATTTTTTTTGTTTAAAATCGCAATAATATCTTGCACTTTTAATGAATTTTGCTGTTGCAAAGCTTCATAAACCAGAAACTCATCATCTGAAAGTAGGCTGGTATCTATAAACGAATCGGTTTTTTGAGAAATAAGGGTTTCGCTTTCCAGTAAAAGTGCACTTGGCATGGCGCCACGATACACATCCCCAATGGCACACATATAATAAGAAGCAATCCATTGCCAATGCGCAATTTGGATTTCGGTTACAATGGGTCTTTCATCGAGAATTTGATGAATTTCCTTGGCTTCGTATAATGCGGGTTTATTTTGATGAATTTCAATAACTAAAGCCGTATAAATTTTACTTTTTCCAAAAGGAACCGCAACCCGCATTCCTTTTTTGATGTAATGAAACTCCGCTTCGGAAACACAATAGGTAAAGGTTTTAGCTAGAGAAAGTGGTAAAATTACTTCGACGAAATGCATTTGATAGTAATTAAGAGTTATGAGTTGTGAGTTATGCGTAGTTTTTTACTTTGAACTCATAACTCTTAATTTATAATTATTTTACTCTATTCCAGGTTTGTGTTCTTCCAAATAAGGCTACACCAATATATCCTCGAACTTTTAATTTATCATTTCCTTCCAAAGCTAAAAAGCATTTGTATTGTTTCCCCGTAGTTGGGTCAAGAATTTTTCCTGAATTGTACTCTTTGCCATCTTTTTTTAGTCCTTTGATAATAACAAGGCCCATAACCGGTTTATTTTTCTCCGCTCCAGTACATTCCGTACACAAGCTTTTTTTCTTTTCGACATCAATTATATCAACGATTTTACCGTAAATTTTACCGGAACGTTCGTAGATTTCAACAATAGATTTTGCTTTACCGGTTTCGTCGTCAATGGTTTTCCATTTTCCTAGAACAGTTTGATTTTGACCATAAAAAGCCATTGAAGCAAATAATGCCAGAATTGTGATAATTTTTTTCATTTTTTCTTTTTTTAGCCCTGATAGCAGTGGAAATCCTTTTCTTTTTTTCTTTAAAAAAGAAAAGATTAAAACGAATAGCAGGAAATAGCTCCTAATTTTAAACCTATTTTTAATTTAATACTTTACTCTTTTTTTGCTTTTAGTTTATTTACTGTGGCATTCAATTCAAATCCCAACAGCAATATCATACAGTTGATCCAAATATAAAACATCAAAATCAATAATGTTCCTATTGAGCCATATAATTCATTGTATTGTGAAAATTTAGTGACCCATATCCCAAAAAAATACGAATCTAAAATAATTAAAATCGTTGTAAACACTGAACCTATCGAGATAAATGCACGGTTTTTGTCGTGTTTTGTACCAAATTTGAAAAGTATCGAAGTGGTCATTAAAATCATCAAAATAACAAAAGCGTAACGGCCAATTACGATTAATTGAATTTGATCACTAAAGACTGTTTTTTGAATAAAAACTTCAAAAACTACAATTATTGCCACTGTGACTAATAACAGTAAGGATAGTAATAATGACATTCCCAATGCAACTAAATACTGACGAACAAAACCTCTTTTGATAAGCACATGACGAGAGGTTTCAAAACCTCCTAAAATTCCGTTTAATCCATTTGCCATCAAGAAAATCGACAATATAAATCCCGAAGATAACAATCCGGAATCACTATTATTCAGAATATCGCTAATGATTTTGTAAATAGCATCATAAGTATTTGGTGGCACTCCGTCCTTAACAAACATCAAAAAATCTTCTTGGAAACCTTCAATAGGTATAAATGGAATTAAATTTAAAATAAATAATGCAAAAGGAAATAATGCCATGAAAAAACTAAACGCAATGGCACTGGCGTGATAAGTTAAAGCGCTTTCAATGATTCCAAGGCCATATATTTCGATCAAATCATACAAAGACAAACCTTCTAACCAAGGTAGTTTTATCTTTTTTAAACCAAACATAAGATTCCGTAAAATTGGAATTCTTCGTAGTTTCAATTCAATTTCTTTGCTCATAATGCTTTCAAACTCAAATCCATGTTAAAAACAGAATGCGTCAATGCGCCAGACGAAATATAATCTACGCCGCATTCCGCATAGTTCCGAATCGTATTTTCGTTAATATTTCCGGAGGATTCTGTCAAACATTTTGTACCTATTAAAGCTACTGCTTTTTTAGTATCCTCAAAATTAAAATTATCTATTAAAATCCTGTAAACTCCGTCGCTCTCCAGAATTTCTTTAATTTCATCCAGATTTCTGGCTTCCACAATTATTTTTAAATCCAGGTTGTTTTCTTTGAGATATGCTTTGGTTTTGGCTATCGCCAAAGTAATTCCGCCCGCAAAATCATTGTGATTGTCCTTAAGCATTATCATGTCATACAACGCAAAACGATGGTTTTCGCCTCCTCCAATTTTGACTGCCCATTTCTCACATGCTCTAAAACCTGGTGTTGTTTTACGAGTATCGAGAATTTTTGTATTTGTTCCTTCTAACAAACGAACATATTCTTTGGTTTTAGTAGCAATTGCTGACATTCTTTGCATTGAATTCAAAACTATACGTTCTGATTTCAAAATAGATTGCGAACTCCCAGAAACATGAAAAACAATATCTCCTTTTTTTACTGTAGTTCCGTCATCTATAAAAGTTTCAATCTGAAGATTAGCGTCTACATGCTTAAAAACCATTTTTGCAAAAGCTACACCAGCAATAATGCCGTCTTCTTTCACAAGTAGTTTTGCCTTTCCTGTTGCTGATGCCGGAATGCAAGCCAATGAACTGTAATCCCCTGGTCCAACATCTTCCCGAATGGCATTTTGTATCAATATCTCTAACTCGTTTTTGAACTGTATATCGCTAATCATTTTTATAGGAAATTTATAGAATGCTAAAGTAATGCATATTTTGTGGAATTGAAAATTTACGAACTGGCATCTTTAGAAAAAGTAGCAAACGGATCTATTTTATTTACTAAACTACAACCCAAAATCAGAATCTGTGGCTTCATTCCGTTAGTAAACAAGGCTATAAAACAAATAATATTTTCTGATTTTTAGACAGGAAAAAACCACCATCAATTTTATCTCAAATTCGTGGATTTCAAGCTAAAAAGTAACGATTTGGCAGATTTAATCCAAACAAGTTTACACGAAATCAATAATTTTTATTTAGGCATTTATTATTTAAAATCTTATATTTGAAAATAGTAATCAAATCAATATTTATGAAATCTTTTTTAAGCCTTTTTTTTGTAACAGCATTACTTTTCACTTCTTGTAAAAAAGAAGTAGAAACATCAAATACCACTCCAACAAATGTAGTTCCTTTTACTGAGGTTGGCAGACAAATGCAAAGTCAGTCTCAAACTGCCACCCAACAACAACAAAATACAAATACGCAGCCAACAACCGTAGCAGCAGGAATGAATCCGGCGCATGGACAAGCGGGTCATCGTTGCGATATAGCTGTCGGCGCACCATTAAGCGCTCCGGCTACTACAAATGCTTCAGCAACTCCACAACAAAACACAGCTGTTCCTGCTAACACAGTAACTACAACTCAACCGGAAACAACGCCTACCGCTGAAGGCATGAATCCGCCACACGGACAAACGAATCATCGCTGTGATATTGCTGTTGGTGCTCCGTTGCCAAAATAATTAGGTATAAATCCTAAAAAGTTGACGCTACTTTTTGTTTTTAAATCTTAAATATTGCATTTAATAAAAACATTAATTAGCACTAAATAATTTCCTATACCCATTAATTATGGAACCAATTTTAATTTTTGATTTTAATTTAAAAAGTGACTTAAACAATTGGAAAATTGTAAACGACACTGTGATGGGCGGAAAATCTCAAAGTAAATTCTATCTGAATTCCGATGGATTTGGAACTTTTGAAGGCAGCGTTTCGTTAGAAAATAATGGCGGATTTTGTTCCGTAAAATATGTTTGTGAACCAATTGATTTGACAGATGCTAAACACATTTCTATCCGTCTTAAAGGTGATGGTAAACAATACCAATTCAGAGTTAAGCCCCATCAAACTGATTCCCATTCGTATGTATTTCCTTTTCAAACTACTACAGATTGGCAAACTATAGAAATTCCAATTAGCGAATTATATCCTGCTTTCAGAGGACAAAAACTAGATCTACCTAATTATGACGGTTCTAATTTAGAGGAAATTGCTTTCCTGATAGGTAATAAACAAAAGGAAACATTTCATTTACTAATTGATAGCATCGAGGTGAAATAAATATCATCTTAATTTTCTTGTACAAACTTAAAGTCAGATTATCAATTTCCTTCAAAGAGAATATGCTTTGAAACTGTTAATTTTTCTATCTTCGCGCCTCTGAAATTCAACAAAAAATGAACATTAAATTGATTGCTATCGGTAAAACTGATAACAAAGCCTTACAATCTTTAATAGACGATTATATGAAGCGGTTGTCTTTTTACATTAAGTTCGACTTAGATATTATTCCTGATATCAAGAACGTAAAAAACTTATCCGAAAGTCAACAAAAAGAGAAAGAAGGCGAGCTGATTTTGGCGAAAATTACACCAACGGACCAACTTGTTTTGTTGGACGAAAACGGAAAAAATTTTTCCAGTGTAGGATTTTCAGAGGAATTACAGAAGAAAATGAATTCCGGAGTAAAGACTTTGGTTTTCGTAATTGGTGGTCCTTATGGATTTTCAGATGCCGTTTACGCGAAAGCACAAGGCAAAATATCACTGTCTTTAATGACTTTTTCGCATCAAATGGTGCGGTTATTCTTTATTGAGCAATTGTACCGCGGCTTCACGATTTTAAGAAACGAACCTTATCATCACCAGTAAAATTGAGTGTTTAATAATTAATCTCAGTTCTCAGTTGATTTGATTAAAAAATAAACTCTTCCTGTTTTATATTAAATTCCGATGAAGGCAACTTTAAACTATTTATGAAAATTTTATCTTGAATGTAACTTCCAAAATTCAAGTTTTTATCAAAGCAAAAAATGTATTGGATGGATTTGTTATGTGGTGCTTTATTCAAATAGGCTTGCAATTCTTCTTGTTTTACCACAATATCATCTACTAAAATTTCATTGTTTTTGGTAAAAAAGACAACAACTTCTGACTTTGGTTTTTCCATTTTGTAATACACATTGGTAAAAGGAATAAAGGCGAGATTTTTACCAATCGTATCGGCGTAAGAATAATAATTTTCGGCCTTTTCATTCTTGTGTGCTTTTTCTTCACGCTTTTTTTGTTGCAATTTCATGATTTCCGGAATTGTAAGTCGCAACGGCAAACGTTTGTCTACATTTAGAATCCAATTGGTAGAAATAATACTGTTTTTTCGGTTTACTTCTGCCAGCGTATCTTTGCCTTTTGTCCTAAAAAAAATATAGATTGGCGAAAGATCTACAACATCTTTGACAATCGTTGTGTTAGCTTTTGGCAATAAAACAGCCTCTTTGTTTCCACAAGAGAATACAGTAAATAGAACAATCAGAGTAAAATATTTCATCGTTATAAATTGATTTTATTGAATAATGTGACGCATTCCACAGCTTCTTTTACATCGTGAACACGCAGGATTTTTGCTCCTTTAGTCAATGCCAGAGTATTCAAAACCGTAGTTCCGTTTAGCGCATTTTCTATTGTAGTGTCAATCGTTTTATAAATCATGGATTTTCTTGAAATCCCAACAAGAAATGGCAACTCCAGCATGTTAAACAATTCCATTTTTTTAAATACTTCGTAATTTTGAGCTATTGTTTTAGCAAAGCCATAGCCCGGATCGATGATTAAATCATTAATTCCAAAACTTCTGGCCAGCGCTATTTTTTCAGAAAAATAGAACAACATTTCTTTTACAATATCATCGTAATCAGTGAGTGTTTGCATCGTTTGCTGGTTTCCACGCATGTGCATCATAATATACGGAACATTGTATTTTGCTATTGTCTCCATCATTTTATCATCCAGATTTCCGGCTGCAATATCGTTGATGATAGCTGCACCGCTTTCAATTGAAGCTCTGGCCACTTCACTTCTAAACGTGTCAATCGAGATTTTTGTTTCTGGAAAATGTTTTAGAATCAAATCTACAACAGGTACAATTCTCGAAATTTCTTGTTGTTCTGAAACAAATTCTGCATTTGGCTTGCTGGAATAAGCACCAATATCTATAAAAGTTGCGCCATCAAACAGCATTTTTTCAACGTGAGAAAGTATTTCGGTTTCATTCTTATATTTTCCACCATCAAAAAAAGAGTTGGGCGTCACATTCAAAATCCCCATTACTTTGGGAGTTGATAAGTCAACAAGTAATCCTTTGCAGTTAATAGTCATTCGTTTACAGTTTTAAAGACTTCAAAATTCTACATTCAAAAAAATTATCTTATTTTTGAAAAAATTTGAATACAAATATACACCAATAATGAAGAATACTTCAAATGAATATGATACTGTAATTGCGACTTGTCGAGCGCTGTTTATCAACAAAATGAAAGATTACGGATGTGCTTGGCGCATTTTAAGATTACCTTCATTGACAGACCAAATCTACATTAAAGCCCAAAGAATTAGAAGCTTACAAGAGAACGAAGTTCGCAAAATTGATGAAGATGAAACGGGCGAATTTATCGGGATTATCAACTATTCTATCATGGCGTTGATTCAATTGGAATTAGGAGTTGCGGACCAACCTGATTTAGAAGTTGCAAAAGCGACTGAATTGTACGATGCTAAAATCAAATTCACCAAAAATTTAATGGAAGATAAAAATCATGATTATGGAGAAGCTTGGCGAGAAATGCGTGTGAGTTCACTGACAGATTTGATTTTGCAAAAACTACTTCGTGTCAAACAAATTGAAGACAATAAAGGAAAAACATTAGTTTCTGAAGGAATCGATGCTAACTATCAGGATATGATAAATTATTCGGTTTTTGCCTTGATTCTAATGGGTTTTGGAAATAATTAATTAAAAGCAATAACAAAACATGAAAAATATAATTACTCAATTTTCTAGAATTTTCGTTGGAATTCTATTTATTATCTCTGGATTAATCAAGCTGAATGACCCAATTGGGTTCTCTTATAAATTAGCGGAATATTTCAGTGAACCCGTTTTCAACATGCCTTTCTTCATTCCATTTGCTTTGGGAATTGCTTTATTTTTAGTAATTCTAGAAGTAGTTTTGGGAATTATGTTGCTCATTGGTTACAAGACAAAATTTACTGTTTGGAGTTTATTAATCTTGATTGTATTATTTACTTTCCTGACTTTTTATTCTGCTTATTTTAATGTGGTAAAAGATTGTGGTTGTTTTGGAGACGCATTGAAATTGACACCTTGGCAATCGTTCACTAAAGATATCGTTTTACTTTTCTTTATTCTGATATTATTTTTTAATCAAAAATTAGTAAAACCGTTGTTTAGTAATAGCGTACAAAACATAGTTATTTACGCTAGTATCGTTTTATCCTCGCTTACGGGAGTTTGGGTATTGAACCATTTACCTTTAATCGATTTCCGACCTTATAAAGTAGGGAACAATATTCAAAAAGGAATGCGAATTCCCGACGGAGCTGAGAAATCGGTAGTGGAAATGGTATTTATTTACAAAGTTGGCGGTGTAAACAAAGAATTTACTGAAAAAGAGTTAATGGCAATTCCTGAAGGTGCTGTATTTGTTGACCGAAAAGACAAAGTCATCACGGAAGGGTACGTTCCTCCTATTCATGATTTTACAATGGAAAAAGACGGCTCCGATTATAAAGAGGAATTTTTAGCAGAACCAAAATTGATGTTAATAACCGCTTATGATTTGGTTAAAGCAGACCACAATGGAATGGTAAAAATGGAAAAGTTAAATCAAGAAGCTAAAGCAAAAGGTTATAAAGTAGTTGGTATGACTGCATCTTCAGCAGAAGAAATAGCTGCTGCAAAAAAACAATTTAAATTGACATTTGACTTCTATTTTTGTGATGCTATTACCGTAAAAACGATTGAAAGAGCCAATCCAAGTATTATTTTGATTGAAAAAGGAACGATACAACAAAAGGTACATCACAATGATATTGATGATTTAAAATTTTAAAAAAATTATATTGTTTAAAGTCGTGAAGCCCGAATGTACACCTTTACGACTTTGGACTTAAAAGAAATGATAAATGCTTTCGATTATTTTTAGACTATAACGTTATTGCTTTGTGATTTTCGGAAAATGCTTTCAAAATTACTTCTTGCTAACAACGCATTCAAATTGTTTGTTTAACTTTGTTAAAAACAAATTGAAAATGAAAAGAATAATAGCATTACTGATTGCGTTTGCAACATTCTCTTGCACCTCTAGTACAGAAAAAACTGAATTCTCCAAAGAAGCTTTATCAGAAACCCTTTTGGCCACTGACGGGAGCCAAGTCGCTTTTAAGGATATCCTAAAAAAATATAAAGGAAAAACATTGGTAATAGAAGTTTGGGCTTCATGGTGTGGAGATTGTGTAAAAGCAATGCCCAAACTAAAAGAATTACAAGCTAATAATCCTGAAGTCGCCTACTTATTTATTTCGATGGATAAAACCGCCGATAAATGGAAAGCCGGAATTAAAAAACACCAATTAAAAGGAGGTCATTTTATGGCAAATGACCAAATGAAAGGTGTATTTGCTAAAGCCGTAGACGTAGACTGGATTCCAAGATACATCATTGTGGATAAAAATGGCAATATTGTTTTATACCGCGCCATAGAAACCGATTTTGATAAAATCAATAAGACCCTTAAAGATTTAAAATAATACATTCAATTGTTCAATTACAATTTTAAATAACATAGCCAAAAACTAAATATAACCCAATTAAAATGAGAAAGAAGATTGTTGCCGGAAACTGGAAAATGCATAAAAATGCAGAGCAAACAGAGGATTTATTAAATGAATTGATAGCGAAAATTCCAACAGACACAGCTGTTCAAATTATTGTAGCTCCTACTTTTATAAATTTGGCTTCCGCTGTTGATCATTTAGAATTTACTAATATTGATGTAGCTGCACAGAACGTTCATGAAGCAGAAGGTGGCGCTTTTACAGGCGAAATTTCAGCTGATATGCTTAAAAGCGTTGGTGTAGATATTGTAATTCTGGGACATTCAGAACGCAGAGCAATCTTTCATGAAACAGATGCTTTGATTGCTAACAAAGTAAATACAGCTTTGGAACATGACATGAGAGTTATTTTTTGTTTTGGAGAAGAGTTAAAAGACCGACAATCAAAAAATCATTTTAACGTAGTAGAAAACCAGTTGAGAGACGGTTTATTTCATATTGAAGCAAAAGACTGGGATGATATTGTTTTAGCCTACGAACCAGTTTGGGCAATAGGAACCGGAGAAACAGCTTCACCAGAACAAGCTCAGGAAATGCATGAATTTATCAGAGAAACAGTTCGTAAAGCTTATGGAAGCGAGATTGCAGAAAATGTATCTATTCTTTATGGCGGAAGTGTAAAACCAGATAATGCAAAAGAAATATTCTCAAAACCTGATGTAGACGGTGGTCTTATTGGCGGTGCTGCGCTTAAAGCTGATGATTTTGTTGCGATTGTCAATGCTATCTAAATATCATTTTTAAACTTTATAAAGAAAGCGATGATTTATTTCATCGCTTTTTTTTAAATTCCTATTTCCACCTGAAAACGTACATACCAATTATTTTTTGTGCTTCCGTCAAAATAATTTAAAGCATCAAAAGTCAATTCACTTTGCAACTTAAAAGTATGTTCCCAAACATATTTGGTTAAACCAATAGTGTATTGTTTAGAATTTGGAGCTAAAGTCCGGATATCCGCTCCTACTTTTTGAGTGGAATATCTGCCGATAATTTCATAATTGGAAGGAAAATTATAACTCAATTGATGATCAAATCCGTTACCAACAAAAGCAAAATTAGATTGTGAAATATCATATGGATTTATCGTAACGGCATTTCTTGAAGTAGTTCTCGACATATAACTTGACATGGCGGCCCAACCGTTGTATTTAACCAAAACATCCAGCATCAATGATTTCATAGTACGAGATTCGAATAAATCATTCCCTAATTGACCTTGAGTTCTTTTGGCGTGATTATTTTGCTGAAAAGCTCCTGAAAGCATTAATTTTGGCTTTTTTTCTCTTACAATATCCCCTTCAAAATAGGTTCCGTCTCTTGAAAACGCTCCAAACGGTAACAACTCTACCTTACCAGTTAAGGCAACACCTGCATCTGTATTCCCCGTAATATTTCGACCTTCTCCTGTTGAAATAGCTGTTTTAAAATTATAGGAAAATTTCTCTTGAAATTCGTTCATATTGTGAACTTGAAAACCAAAATCCCTATCAATTGTAAATTTGGCATTGTTAATCGATCGGTCCGTTAACTGTAATCCGCCTGAAGAATTCACACGCTGGCGATTTCCTGGTAATTTTGTTTGTCCAAAACTGATATTCCAGTGTCTGTTAGGTCTGTAAAAAACAACTGCATCTCTGATAATATTTATGTTCTCACCTTCTCTAATTTCACCAACATCGCCCGGAGCAAATGACAATTGAACTGCATATAAAAATTTTGGACTTCCCACATACCCGTCTAATCGCAAACGTAATCTTCGGATTTGTCCATCGTAAGCGCCTTTTTCATCCTCATTTTCATAATAAGTTAATCTGTTTTGCATTCGAAAACGAATATTTAATTGGTAGAGACTGTCAGGTGAAGTTATTCCAATTCCTTTACCAAAACTATAATAAGGAAGTGCCGATAATTTTAAATCATTATCCTGTTTGTTTTGTTTTATATTAACTTGAGCAATACAGGTAAAACTGGATAGAAAAATAAAAAATAAAATGATTTTTTTCATTGTAAAGTTGTGTGTTAACGGTGCAAATGTAAAATAAAATTTGATTTACAAATGCGGTTTAAATAGTGATTGTTACCTTTGCAAAAAAAATAAGCATGTCAAACATTTATATTGGGTATCATTTTACTGTTACTCCAAAAGAATTAGGCTCTGAAATACTAATTGCAGAGTTGGGCGAAAAAGCCTTCGAAAGTTTCACAGAAACTGAAACAGGGATTTCGGCTTTTGTTCAAAAGGATTTATGGGATGAAACTATTTTAGAAGATATTCACATTTTACAATCCAAAGAGTTTACGATTGATTATACTTTTGAAGAAATTGACCAAGTAAACTGGAATGAAGAATGGGAAAAGAATTTTGAAGCCATTGATGTAGAGGGAAATTGTCACGTACGTGCTCCTTTTCACCCAAAAACGAATGCCGAATTTGATATCGTTATCGAGCCAAAAATGAGTTTTGGAACAGGTCATCATGAGACTACACACATGATGATTCAGCATTTGCTGGAAATGGATGTTACCGGAATGAAAACCCTTGATATGGGATGCGGAACTGCCATTTTAGCAATTCTTGCAGAGATGAAAGGTGCCCAACCAATTGATGCTATTGACATTGATAATTGGTGTTATTTAAACTCCATTGAAAATGCCGAACGCAATAATTGCAAACATATTACAGTTTATGAAGGTGAAGCTGGATTACTAGAAGGCAAAAAATACGATTTAATTATAGCCAACATTAACAGGAATATTTTGTTGAACGACATGCAAAATTACGTAGACAGTTTAAATTCTAATGGAACACTACTTCTAAGCGGGTTTTATCACGAAGATATACCATTTATAGACGCTTCGTGCACCGAAAAAGGCCTTACGTATGTTAAAAAATTTGAAAGAAACAATTGGGTATCTTTAAAATTCGTAAATTAGTGGTATTATTTTTTTATTAATTACGAAAGTACAAAAACGTACAAAATGAGTACTAAAGAAAAAGTAAGAGAGAGAGTCAGTGTAAAAGAGTCCGCGAGTTTAAACAACGAAATCATTGTTTATAATGATGATGAAAATACTTTTGATCATGTCATTGAAACTTTAATTCGCGTTTGTAATCACACTCCGGAACAAGCCGAACAATGTTCATTAATTGTGCATTATAATGGTAAATGTACCGTCAAAACGGGTCCTTACGACAAATTGAAACCACAATGCACCCAATTATTAGAAGCAGGATTGAATGCAGAAATAATTTAAGAAGAATAAGAACTTCCCATTGAGAAATAAATTACTGTGAATAATTCAAAAACATTCTCTTTTATTCTATATTTGAGTAATATAAAGTGTTTTTATGGAAGAATATGGTAAAATTTTAGTTTTTGTGATGCCCGTCTTTTTGATATTGATTATCATCGAGAAAATTTATGGGCATTACAAAGGGGAAGATACGTCACCTAACATGGATTCTGTTTCCAGCGTGAGCTCTGGAATGGTGAACTCGATGAAAGATGTTTTGGGACTTAGCATTACTTTGGTTTCCTACAATTGGATTGTCTCTAAAATAGCATTATTCGATCTTGAAGCTACCATTTTCACCTATTTTATTGGATTTATTGCTATAGATTTTTATGGCTATTGGAGTCATCGTTGGTCTCATCAAATTAATTTTTTATGGAACAAACATGCTATTCATCATAGTAGTGAGGAATTCAATCTGGCCTGTGCCCTACGCCAACCTATTTCCAGTTTTGTCAATCTATTTACCTTTTTATTAATTCCGGCTGCTCTTTTAGGAGTTCCCTCCAAAGTAATTGCAATAACGTTGCCGATTCATTTATTCCTCCAATTCTGGTATCACACCAAGCACATAAAGAAAATTGGTTTTCTGGAAAACATACTGGTTTCGCCATCACATCACAGGGTTCATCATGCCATTAACCCAGAATATATGGACAAGAATCATTCACAGATATTCATCATTTGGGATAAATTGTTTGGTACTTTTCAAGCGGAATTAGAAACTGTTCCACCAGTTTTTGGAATCACGAGACCAGCGAGAACCTGGAATCCCATTAGGATTAATTTTCAGCATTTATGGTTGCTGATTACAGATGCTTGGCGTGCGGAAAACTGGAAAGACAAGTTTACCATTTGGTTTAAACCAACAGGTTGGCGTCCAGAAAATTTTGAAGAGAAATATCCCGTAACCAAAATCACCAATGTTTATGATTTTGAAAAATATGGAGTTCAACATTCTAAAAAACTGATGTACTGGTCCTTATTTCAAGCTATCATTACGTTGTCACTTGTAAGTTACATGTATAATTCCATTGCCAAAATAGGTTTGCCAAATGTATTTATTTACGGCGCATTCATCTTCCTGACCGTTTACAGTTACACAGAACTGATGGACACCCGTAAAATTTCTGTATTCTGGGAAAGTATTCGTTTTGCATTCGGAATTGGACTAATCTTCTATTTTGGAGGTTGGTTTGGCATGGACCAACTATTTCCTTTTGCGAGTTATGTTGTTGCAGTTTATCTGATCTTGTCATTGATTGTAACTATATATTTTGTCACTATTAATTTCGAAAAAGAAAAAATGATTGTAACTCAATCTTAAAAACAACACATGAAAAGCAACGTAATATTAAATAGTTTTATCGGATTTAGTCTCGTTTATATTTCGTTTATATTTTTTGAGAATGAAAATATAGCTTGGTTTTTAAAACCCTTTTTATTGCCATTTTTACTTTTAGCTGTCTATTTTCAAGAAAGGTTCTCCACTAAGAAAATTCTTTTAACCGCTTTGACTTTGTCATGGGTAGGTGATATTATTTTGATGTTCGCTGACAAAGGAGAATTGTATTTTATCGCAGGATTGATTGCGTTTCTACTTTCGCATATTTCCTACATAATACTATTCAGCAAACAATTGAAAATTTATTTAAAGAAAAGTAAAATCATTTTTTGGGTTGGAGTTACCGCAATTGCCTTCTATTTAATAGTAATAATGCTGATTTTACTGCCAAGTCTGGGTGATTTAAAAATTCCTGTTTTTGTTTATGCGCTGACAATTTCAATCATGTTATTATTTGCTCTCAAAGGATTCTTAAACTGGCAAAAACCTGCCAATAGCTATATTTTAATTGGCGCTATCGTTTTTGTAGCTTCTGATAGTCTTTTGGCCTTTGATAAATTCTATGCGCCGTTGCAATACAGTTCCTTACTGATTATGGCTACCTATTTGCTTGCGCAATATTTGATTGTCATTGGGATTTTAAAATTAAACAAAAAAAAGTAGCATCTTCATACGAAAACGCTACTTTGATTTAAGCTATTTTTCGCTTAATGAGGTAATTTATTTTTTAATAATCCATATAAATAAGTTCCCAAAAGTGCGCCAAAAAGTACTATTGAAACAGTCCAAAAACCGGCTCCCAACAAGATAAATATAGGACCTGGGCAAGAACCGACCAAAGCCCATCCCAATCCAAAAAACAATCCACCAATCCAGTATCGTGCAGATCCTTTTTCTTTATCCGGAATTTCAATCGATTCTCCTTTAATGTCTTTTATGTTATTTCTTTTTATGATTTGAATACCAATAATTCCTGTCAAAATAGCCACAGAAATAATTCCGAACATGTGAAACGACTGAAATTGAAACATTTCATAAATGCGATACCAAGAAACAGCTTCAGATTTGGTTAGAACAATTCCAAAAATAAATCCAACCAATATATATTTTAGTATATTTTTCATGCTTTATATTTTAAATTTTTAAATAATTAGACCTTATCTATTTTCTACTTTACAATTAATGGCAATAAAAAATGTACCATTATCAACCCACCGATAAAAAATCCGATAACTGCTTTTAAAGAAGGAATTTGTAAATTACTCAAACCTGAAATTGCATGTCCAGAAGTACAACCACCGGCATAACGAGAACCAAAACCTATCAAAACACCACCAATGAGCAGTATGAAAATACTTTTTGGTGATTGTAAAATTGCTGTTCCAAAAAGAGCATCCGGCAATAATTTTCCGTTTGGAGCTTCAATACCAAGTTGTGCTAATTGTGCAATTGTCTTTGGATTAATAGCCACATTTGAAGCATCACTCATAAAATGAACGGCAACAAAACCACCTAACATAGCTCCTAGAACGACAACTAAATTCCACCGTTGTGCTTTCCAATCAAAATCAAAAAAGGCTACTCGTTTTCCTAAACCAGCCATTGAACACAATGAACGCAAGTTAGAAGACATCCCGAACGACTTTCCAAAATAAATCAAAGAAAGCATAATCATACCAATCAAAAACCCGGAAAAATACCAGGACCATGTTTGAAAAATAATATCCATATTGTTTTTTTGTGTAAAGATAAGAAGCATTTTACGAAATTTTGGAAGAAATAGTTCTGACGGTTAAAAAGTGCGAATTCAAATTATTACGGGAACACGCTGTAAGGTTTAAAGTTCTGTTTATATTTGTATTATTTAAATTACATGGTATTGTAATTGCTATTTTAAACTTTACCTGTAAAATTATTTTAAATATGAAAAAATCAATCCTTTTTATTGCATTACTAATTGGAATAACATCTTGCTCCAGTACACAATCTACTTTAAAAAACACAGATGATAAAGCGCCAAATCTTACTCTTTCGAAAGACGATACTTTTGTGATTACCGAATACAGTAAAGACAAAAAATATGGCTTCGATAAAGATTACCCAATCAATATTTTCTTTAACAACACCGAAAACGAAACAATAAATCAAGGTCGGTTTTTGAATGCGTTAGCGGGTCCCAAAGGTGAAAATATCACATTTTCTAAACTGGAAAGCTGCTGCCCGTTTCCAACAAAAAGAAGCGAATTGGGTGCCGGATTTTTGGATGTTTATGAATTAAAATGGGTGGGCCAGAAAAAACCAGTTTTACTATATTTAAACATCTATGAAAAAGGAGTTTTGATGGTTCCAGTCGGACTTTCATTGAAAAAATAATATAATTTAAATTACCCGAACATCTTTGTAAATCAAATCCGTAGCCCTGATGGAAGGGAAAATCCTCCCGTTTTTTCGGGAGATTGTAACGGACAGCAGGAAACAGCTCCTAAAAAAAAGTTAATGCGGGAAATTATTTGGAAATCGTAAATCGTAAATCGCAAATCATAACTACCTTTGCACCTTTAAAAAATCATATTATGAACCTACAACATATTCCACAAATCAAATATACTGACAGTGGCAACTTCTTCCTACTTGCAGGGCCTTGCGCCATTGAAGGAGAAGAAATGGCGATGCGAATTGCCGAAAAACTAGTTGGTATTACTGAAAATTTACAAATCCCTTTCGTTTTTAAGGGTTCTTTTAAGAAAGCGAACCGTTCTAGAATTGACAGTTTTTCAGGAATTGGAGACGAGAAAGCATTAAAAATCCTCAGAAAAGTTTCGGAAACTTTTAAAGTTCCCACTGTTACGGATATTCATACAAATGAAGATGCGGATATGGCGGCCCAATATGTTGATGTTTTGCAAATTCCAGCTTTTTTAGTGCGTCAGACGGATTTAGTTATGGCTGCTGCCAATACAGGAAAAGTAGTCAACTTGAAAAAAGGACAATTCATGAGCCCTGAAAGCATGAAACATGCTGTTCAAAAAGTATTGGATTGTCACAATGAAAACGTGATGGTTACAGATAGAGGAACGATGTTTGGCTACCAAGACATGATTGTTGATTTTAGAGGAATTCCTACGATGCAACAATACGCTACCACTGTTCTTGATGTTACGCACTCCTTGCAACAACCCAACCAAACGGCTGGTATAACTGGGGGAAGGCCTGATATGATTGAAACTATTGCCAAAGCTGGTATTGCGGTAGGCGTGGATGGAATCTTTATAGAAACCCATTTTGATCCTGCTAACGCAAAAAGCGATGGTGCTAATATGTTGCATTTGGATTATTTTGAATCCTTAATGACCAAATTAGTCGCAATTAGAAAAACAATAAATACATTTTAAATTTAGGCCCCAAATTCATTGAAACATTTTTTATTATATTCCGCATTCCTTACTATTATATTTACCAATAACACAATTGCACAGGAAACTACAGAAATTCGAGGTAAATATTCAACTCATAACAAAGGGAAATTTTTTATTTCATGGGGAGGAAACAGAGACAGTTACTCCAAATCAGACATAACTTTTCAAGGTAAAGATTACGATTTTACCCTAGAAAATGTTCAAGCACACGACAAACCAAAAGGCTGGCATGTAGACTACATCAATCCAGCCCGTATGACCATACCGCAGACTAATTTTAGAATGGGGTATTTCATGAACGATCATTACAGTATTGCTATAGGCGTAGATCACATGAAATATGTGATGTCACAAAATAAGGCCGTTGACATCAATGGGTATTATCCAAATCCGGGATCTTATGATGAGTTATTGGGCAATAATCAAGTGCTTCTGACTGAAGAATTTCTTAAGTACGAACACACTGATGGTTTAAATTATGTAAATACTGAGTTATCAAGACATGATGATATTTCGTCTATTTTCAAAATTGGAAATACCGACAAAATTCAAGTTAATTTAACAGAGGGTGTTGGTCTTGGATTATTATACCCAAAAACAAACACAACTTTGTTAGGAAAAGAACGTCACGATGACTTTCATGTTTCAGGTTATGGAACTTCATTGAAAGCAGGTTTAAATGTTACTTTTTTCAAACACTTTTACATTCAAGGAGAGCTGAAAGGTGGCTATATTAATATGCAGGACATACGAACTACCGAAAATGCCGAAGACAGTGCCTCACAAGATTTTTTCTTTTTTCAGAGAATCATTGCCGCGGGAGGAATTTTTAGAATTTAATTCATTGTTAAAAATCATTAAAGCTGTCATTTATGATGGCTTTTTTTATGAATTTCACTTAAAATAAATCAAAAAGTATAAAATTAACACGCGTTGAATTGTTTGATTTTTTTTCTTTATTTAAATTTTAATTAGTTAAATTTAACCATCGAATTTGTTTATTTCAAGTTGAATAATGTTAACACGAAAAAGTTCTTTAAAATTATAAATGACCAAAAATAACACCATTATATCTTCTTTAAAAACGGACTATCACTTTGATAATTTCTTTAATATCTCAGCTGATTTTATCTGCATTGCAGGATTTGATGGCTATTTCAAAAGAATAAATCCTGCTGTTTCAAAATTATTAGGCTTTACGGAAGAAGAATTATATTCCAGACCAATCAGCAGTTTTATTTACACCGCCGACCTCCAAATTACCATAAAAACAAGGGAAGAAGTATACAAAAATAAACCTCTTTTGAATTTCGAAAACCGTTATTTAACTAAAAGCGGGGAGATTGTCTGGTTGTCATGGACATCAATGCCTGTGGAATCCGAGAAATTAGTGTACGCCATTGCCAAGAACATCACGCATAAAAAAAGAGTTGAAGAAGAACGGAATTTACTTCTTACAAACCTTACACAAATCAATAAGGAACTTACGCTTTTGTCTCATAAAACTTCACATGATTTAAAGTCTCCCATAAATAATATGCTTTCTGTTTTCAGCCTTATTGATGTTTCAAAAATTAATGATTCAGAAACGTTAGAGTTAATAGAAATTCTTAAATTAACCAGTGAAAACTTAAAAAAAACTTTAAATGATTCTATCGATAAATTAGTTAAAAATGAGAGTATCAATACTCAAATAGAAGAAATAAATTTAAATGAATCCCTTCACGAAGTCCTTGCCTCTATAAATTCTTTGGTAAGAGATTCAAGAGCAATTATTAATATTGACTTTTCAGCTTTTGAACAAGTTATTTTTAACAAAGCATACATCAAAAGTATTTTTTTAAATTTACTCACTAATTCCATTAAATATACAAAACCGCATGAAGCACCCGTTATTACAATCCAATCCAGAAAAGTCAACGGAGTGAACCAATTAATTTTTTCTGATAATGGACTTGGTTTTGATATGGAAAAAGTTAAAGATAAGATTTTTGGATTGTACGAAAAATTTCATAGCAATGTTGATAGTAACGGTATAGGATTGTATCTGGTTTACAATCATATTACTAGATTAGGTGGCAAAATTGCAGTGGAGAGTAAAATAAATGAAGGTGCTACCTTCACTATTTCTTTCAAATATTGAAAAAAAAAAAAATGATTTTAGCACCTTCAAATTAGAGTTTTTTTATTTTGCTATACCATTTTGATCCATCAGATAAAGTAAGGAAGCCATAGCCGCTGCTCCAAGTTCCAACTCTCTTTTGTTGACAGCATCGAAAGTGTCATTTGAAGCATGATGGTAATCAAAATAACGTTGTGAATCCGGTTGCAATCCCACTTTTACGATATGATTGGATTGTAAAGGACCAATATCAACACCGGAATGTCCTTTTACAAATTTGTGAATTAAATATGGTTCGAATAACGTGGCCCAACTACTGATTTTATTGAAATTAGCTTCATCAGAATCAATTGAAAATCCTCTTGGTGAGAACCCGCCCGAATCACTTTCTAAAGCAAAAATATGATTCTCATTGTTTTTATTAGATAGTGTTTCATATTCTTTACCGCCTCTAACACCGTTTTCTTCGTTCATAAACAACACCACACGCAACGTATTTTTAGGCTTATACCCAATATTTTTGAAGATATTCAGTACTTCCATACTTTGCACACATCCAGCGCCATCATCGTGAGATCCGTCTCCTAAATCCCAGGAATCAAGATGCCCGCCAACGACCATTATTCTTTCAGGATGTTCAGAACCTTTCATCTCTCCTACCACATTATACGATAAAACATCGTCAAAGGTCTGACAGGATTGTTTGAAATAAAATGCTGCGTTCGGATTTTGTTTTAAACTTTTGCTTAAAAGTTCGGCTCCATTTGTACTAATAGCAGCAGCCGGAATTCGTTGTCCTTTGGCGATTTCACCATAATTAGTTGCTCCGGTATGCGGTAAATCATCCAAGCGCAAATTCATCGATCTGACAATTACGGCTACTGCACCCAGTTTCCCAGCTTCTCTGGCTCCTGATGATCTTTGGTCGACACAACTTCCGTATGCTTTAAAAGTTTCGATAAATTCAGGATTCATCGCTCTGTTGAAGAAAATGATTTTTCCTTTTACTTTTTCTTCCCCTAATGCGGTTAATTCTTCTAAACTCTTTACTTCCAGCACAGCTGCTTGTATTCCTTTTTTAGGAGTGGCAACGGAGCCACCAAGCGCACATATTGGAAAAGTTATTTTTTGTTTTCCCACTTGTAAATAAGCGATTTCTTTTTGGCCCCTCACCCATTTTGGCACCATTACTTCCTGAAGATACACTTTATCTAATCCCAGTGTTTCCAACTGTGCTTTGGCATACAAAACCGCTTTCTCTGCTCCAGTTGAACCTGATAATCGGGATCCAATGGTATTGGATAAATGGTCCAGCCAAGGATAGCATTTAGCATCGGTCAAGGATAATTTGTATATTTCCTTTAAAGTTTGCTCGTCTTTGGTTTGCGCAAAAGCAGTAATTCCACCAAACAAAAGTGCGGCTAAAACAATTGATTTTTTCATAATAAATTCAGGTCTTTTTTGGTATTTTTCTTTACAATTTTGGTTTTGGTTGTTGTGGCAATTTCGTAAATCTTAACGAATATCTAAGGTAAGATTCAAAAAAAATCATGCAAGTTTTAAATTCTTGCAGGATTTAACTATTATTGGATTGGTTCAAAACTGATTGCTGTTCCTCCACCTGGAGCCAAATTCAAATTAATTTTTGATTTGTTGGTCACCACAATTGTTTTGATTTGGTACGCAATCGGATTGTTTTTCCAATCGGCATCTTTCGCATCTTGATAAATAATGGCTTTGTATTTTTTACCTTTGGTCAGAAAGTCTAATTTGATCTCTGATTTTCTGGCATTCTCATCAGTAATTGCGCCAAGAAACCAAGTTTCCTTTCCTTTTGTTTTTCGGGCAACAGTAATATAATCGCCCGGTTCCGCTTCTAAATACTTGCTTTCGTCCCAATCCGTTTCAACGTCTTTAATAAACTGAAAAGCATCCGGGTATTTCTCGTAATTTTCTAATAAATCGGCTGCCATTTGCAATGGAGAATACATCGTTACGTACAAAGCCAGTTGTTTGGCTAAAGTCGTATGAACCTGCTCGGTTTTATTTTTATCATAATAACTCATTTTAATTTCAAAGATTCCCGGCGTATAATCCATTGGTCCGCCCAGTTGTCTGGTAAATGGCAAAATAGTTTCGTGCATAGGCGGATTTCCGACACTCCATGCATTGAATTCATTCCCACGAGCAGCTTCGGCAGCGATGTAATTAGGATACGTTCTTCCATAACCGGTTGGTCTTGAAGATTCATGAGAATTAATCATTATCTTATAATCCGCAGCACGTTTTACAACAAAATTAAAATGGTTTACCATGGATTGTCCGTCATGAAATTCGCCACGTGGAATAATTTTACCCACATAACCTGATTTTACAGCCGGATACTCGTATTTTTTCATCAAATCAAAAGCGCGATCCAAGTGTCTTTCGTAATTACTAACAGAACCAGATGTTTCATGATGCATAATCATTTTAACCTTTTTTTCTTTGGCGTAAGCTGAAAGAGCCGCAATATCGAAATCCGGATAAGGCGTTGTAAAATCAAAAACTTCTTCTTTCCAATTCCCGTTCCAATCTTCCCAACCTACATTCCATCCTTCAACAAGCACACCGTCAAAACCGTTTTTAGCGGCAAAATCAATGTATCTTTTAGTATTCTCAGTAGTAGCGCCGTGTTTTCCAGACGCTTTTGGTGCATCTGCAAAATTAGTGGCATTTTGAGAGCCTGCATAATCCCAAGTGGATTTCCCTACGTGCATTTCCCACCAAATCCCAACATATTTCATAGGTTTAATCCAAGAAGTATCTTCTAATTTTGACGGTTCGTTTAGGTTGAGAATCATTTTAGAAGCCACAATATCTCTGGCATCATCGTTAATCATTATTGTTCTCCACGGCGATACACAGGGTGTTTGCAAATAGGCTTTATCACCAATGGCATTAGGAACCAACTCGGCTTTCAATTTGTAATTCGTCACATCAGCATTCAGGTGCATCACCGGATAATTGACCAATGCCGCTTCAAAAATATTAAGATACAATCCTGATGGCGCTTTCATCATTAATGGCGTTTGAACCATATATTTACCAGGAATTGATTTTACTCCAATTCCGTTGTTCATATTGATTTTGCTATTATCAATGTCTGAAAATTTAGTTTCATTGTATTCGTATTCATTGCTGTCGAAATCTCCTGGAATCCAGAATACTTTATTGTTTTCGGTTAAGTTGAATTGCGTAACCTCATCAGCAATGATAAAATAATTCAGCTCCGCTTGTTTTGGAAAATCGTATCTGAAAGCTACTCCTTCATCAAAAATTCTAAAAATAATATTCATTTTTACTTTAGATTCTTTGCTGATTAAAGAAATTATAAGTTCATTATAATGATTTACGATGCTTGATTGTTCCCCTAAAACTGGCTTCCAAGATTCGTTAAAACTAGAAGTTTTTGAAGTCAGGATTTCAAAATCAGCATCTAAAGCTGGTTTTCCCTTTAATTTTATGCCTAAAGCACTTTCTAAAATGACCGCTTTGTTTTTATAATTTACAGCGTATGAAGGTTGTCCATTAACCGTTAATTTGAAATTTAAAGCTATTTTTCCCGATGGGGATTGAACGCTTTGGGCATTCCCAAAATTGAACAGAAAAAGTAGAAAAAGAAAGAATAAATATTTCATTTTGAATGATTTTTTTGAATTGATAAAAGTAAATAAAATAGCCGTTTTTCAAAGTGTAACTTATAACAAATACCATTTTTTTGTTAAAAAAAACCCTTCAGTAAAAATACTGAAGGGCCGATCATAAATAAACAAACCAAATCTATTTAATTAAATCAAAACTAACTTTCATGTCGGTGTTCGAATTTGTACCAACAAAAACCTGAAAAGTACCAGGTTCTGCTATAAACTGTAAATTCGAATTGTAAAATTTTAATTCTTCAACAGAAATTTCAAAAGTAACTGTTTGTTTTTCTCCTTTTTTAACAGCAATTTTTTGGAATCCTTTCAATTCTTTTAGTGGCCTTGTAACTGAACCCACTAAATCTCGTATATACAATTGAACCACTTCTTTACCATCAAAATTACCGGTATTAGTTACATCTACAGTAACTTTTACTTTTTCGTTGAAATTCATTTTATCAGATGAAATTTTCAAGTTAGAATATCCAAAAGTCGTGTAACTCAATCCAAAACCAAAAGGAAATAAAGGTTCATTTCTTTCGTCAATATAATTCGATCTGAATTTTTCGAACTTACCCTCTTTGTTTCCTAATGGTCTTCCCGTATTTTTTTGGTTGTAATAAATAGGCACCTGACCAACGCTTCTTGGGAACGTAGTTGTCAATTTTCCGGAAGGATTTTCATCTCCAAACAAAACATCCGCGATGGACGCGCCTGCTTCACTTCCTGCGAACCAAGTATTCAATATTGCAGGAACCGTTTCATTTTCCTGAACCAACACCAATGGACGACCTGTGAATAAAACCAAAACAACTGGTTTTCCTGTTTTTAACAAGGCTTGCAATAGGTCTTTTTGAGCTTGTGGAATCTCTAAATTGGTGCGGCTGCTGCTTTCTCCACTCATTTCTGCAGATTCGCCAAGGGCAGCAACAATTATATCCGATTGATTCGCTATTTTCAAAGCCTCTGCCAATAATTCTTCCGTAGTTCTACTGTCTCGGTGCAAGGTTTTCCCGAACATAGTCGCTTTTTCCTCGAAAGCAGCATCATAATCCAGATTGCTTCCCTTGGCGTAAAGCACTTTGGTTCCATTCCCCGCTACTTCTTTTATTCCTGCCAATAGTGAAATAGATTTTTCCATATTGGTGGCCACACTCCAAGTACCCGCCATATTTTCTTTGGCATCAGCCAATGGTCCGATTAAAGCAATAGTTCCTGCCTTTTTTAAAGGAAGCAACTGGTTTTGATTCTTTAATAAAACTAATGATTGTGCTGAAATAGTTCTTGCTTCAGCTCTGTGGCTTTTTGTAAAAACTTCGGTTTTAGCTCTATTTTCATCACAATATTTATAGGGATCATGGAACAATCCCAAATCATATTTGGCATTCAAAATAAGACGAGTTGCATTATCTATTTGTTCGATAGTTACTTTTCCTTCTTCCAATGATTTCTTTAAAGTCGTCAGAAAACCTTCACCGACCATATCCATTTCAATTCCGGCATTTAATGCCAAAGCAGATACGGTTTGCAAATCGCCCATTCCGTGTTCTATCATTTCAGGAATTCCTGTAAAATCAGTAACCACAAAACCTTTAAAACCCCATTGTTTTCGTAACACATCAGTCATCAACCATTTGTTTCCGGTTGCTGGAATTCCATCAATTTCATTGAAAGACGCCATCACCGAACCGACGCCGGCATCAATAGCGGCTTTATAAGGAGGGAAATAATCATTGTACATTTTTATTCTACTCATATCGACCGTGTTATAATCACGACCCCCATCGGGCGCGCCATACAAAGCAAAATGTTTCACACAGGATAAAATGGTATTATTTTTCGACAAATCATCTCCTTGGTATCCATGCACCATTGCTTTGGCTATCTGACTTCCCAAAAACGGATCTTCACCCGAACCTTCAGAAACTCTGCCCCAACGCGGATCGCGAGAAATATCAACCATAGGCGAAAATGTCCAGTTAATTCCATCAGCACCAGCTTCCTTCGCTGCAATTTGAGCGGAGCGTTCAATCAATTTCATGTCCCAAGTACAAGACAATCCAAGCGGAATAGGAAAGGTCGTTTCATAGCCGTGAATAACGTCCATTCCAAAAAGTAACGGAATTTTCAATCGGCTTTTTTCGACAGCAATTTTCTGTACTTCTCTAATTTTTTGAACGGACTTGATATTGAATAAACCGCCTACTTTTCCATCTTCGATATTTTTAGCTACATTAGAACTATTGGCAGCTCCAGTTGTAATATCTCCCGAAGTGGGTAAATTTAATTGCCCAATTTTTTCTTCCAAAGTCATTTTCGATATTAATTCGGCAACAAATTCTGTTTTCGGTTTAATTTTAACGTTCTTTTTAGTTTGCTTTTTTTGGCTGTAGCCAAAGAGAGAAATTCCAAAAAGTAGTATAATAAGTTTGATTTTCATTTTTGTCTGTTTGTTATTAGATCAAACGCATTAAAATAAATTAAGTTTAAACCACATAGAAACATAGTGTTTATTTCTTTAAAAATAAATTTTTGGCGATAATAGGAGTTCACGATAGAAAAAAAAGGTTTGGCTTTTTTTCTAGGTCACCTATATTTAGACTGTTCGGAACAGATTTAAATCAAAAATTAAATTAAATTCTATGTTTCTATGTGGTTCAATTTTTAATGCGTTGGACCTGTGTTTATTGTTTGTTTTTTGTTTGTTTAAACATCCAATCATAAATTTCTTGGTTGTCATATACACGGGACCAACTGTCGTGATTTGCGTTATCAAAAATGGTTAATTCCACATTGGCGTTGCAACTTTTTAATTTTTTATACATCGAAATGGAATACT
Organism: Flavobacterium sp. DSR3-2; assembly: GCF_049896525.1. Taxonomy (NCBI): domain Bacteria; kingdom Pseudomonadati; phylum Bacteroidota; class Flavobacteriia; order Flavobacteriales; family Flavobacteriaceae; genus Flavobacterium; species Flavobacterium sp. DSR3-2. The sequence continues at coordinate 23,749 of NZ_JAFCUM010000006.1, read as the reverse complement.
CCACATTGACAACATCATCTAATAATCCGTGAAAAATCCGAATAGGTATAGCTTCGATTTTACAATTTTCTACCATTAAAATTCTATCTACATATCCTGCAATGGGCACTAAAGCCGCAAAAGTTTCAGGATGTGCAAAAGCTAGATTCCAAGCACCCCAAGCCCCCATACTAAGACCTGTGAGATAAATTCTGCTATGATCAATATTGTATTCTTTCTGGATTTTTAAAATCAATCGATACAATACTTCTTCATCCCAATATTCATTCTCCGGACATTGTGGAGCTAGAACATAGGCGTCTAGGTCGTTGCTTTTTAAATACTTGAACGGTCCGTGCACTTTTACTTTTTCAATTTCCATTCCTTTTTCTCCAGAACCGTGCAGAAAAATAATCAGTGGTTTTTTTTCTTTGGCATTTTTTGGAATATGTAAAGCATACTTTAACTCGTGTTTTTTGACCACTTCCGTTTTAATTTTCCCGACAATATCGGTTTGAGAAAACGAATTCCACGAAACTAAAAAAGCGGTTGCTATAATTACATACTTCATCAATTCTTAAAAATTATATTTTGTAGAATTAAATCCCAATTTTGCCAAACCCGGTTTTATTTCTGGAGCATTCATGAATAGTTTCCATAATAAACCCGTACGGTGATTTTCAATCATGGGCGCAATTGTACCTTGATCAATGGCTAAATATCGTGGCGTTACCCAATTATAATGTGGTGAAAAAGCATCATAAGGCCCTGCTATGCCAACATAATCTGCTCTTTTTTCATCGTATAAATAATGAAGAAACTTCATGGATTCTACCGGTGTAAAAGGAAAAGAAGAAAGTGCTGCCGTAGGTGTTATTACCCCTAAATCATTATTGGGTTGGTGTGCTGAATATCCTGTCGAGCCATCGCTGTTGCGGGAATAACTAGCTGTTAACCCCCAACATTTATCAGAATACCCTGTCCATTGTTTTGGATTAGCAATGCAATATTGGTTGATGATTTTAGAATGATTTTGGGTTAATGTCCAATAATCTGCATACTGATCTTTCAAAGTAGTAGGATCTAAACCTAAATAGGAATATTGCGCCCAGAACAAAGGCCCTACATTTCCTGAAGCTCCATTGTAGTTTAAAACCACCGGAATTCCGTATTGTGATCCTCCATTTTTAATGGCACCATTTCTGGCCCACGCTTGATGATAAGCTTGTGCCGAAATAGGATGTGTAGGCGAAGCAGCCCCCAAAACATAGGTAATCAAACATTCATTATAGCCTTCTAACTTAAAGTTCATGTCCCAACCGTATTGGGGCGACCAGTGCCAGTAAAGTGCGTTTTCTCCTTTGGTATACCAATCCCATTCTACTCCTTTCCAAAGTGCATCGGCTTTTGCAGCTAATTCTTTTTCAGAGGCAGAACCGTTTTTAAAATATTCTCTAACGCTCAATAATCCTTGACAAAGGAAAGCAGTTTCAACTAAATCTCCGCCATTATCTTTTGTTCCAAAGGGAATTACTTTGCCCGTTGAACCGTCCATCCAATGGGGCCAAGCGCCGTGAAAACGATCGGCTTTTTCGAGGAAATTCATGGCCGTTGTAAGTCTTGAAACCGCTTCTGATTTATTTACAAAACCCCGTTCAATACCTACAATAATTGACATTAATCCAAAACCGGAACCTCCAGTGGTGACAATATTAGCTTCAAAACTAGGATCATTGGTATAATACCGTTCTCTGGCCAGTTTAGAATTGGGTTCGGCATAATTCCAAAAATACTTGATGGCATCTTTTTGAACCTGATCCATAGCCTCAATATCCGTCAAAGGAACTGTTGGAGTTACGGGACTTGTTGGCAACGGAGTACCAGTGCCGCCTGTACTCTCGGGAGTGGATGAAGAGCAGGAAATAAAAAAACTAATACAAAATAGTATGCTTAAGGAAATCTTCATTTTAATAAAAATAATAGGATTAATAATTTTAAAAGAAACCCCTAGTTTTAGGAAATTTAGGGGTTTATACTCTTTTATCTGTTGTCTTTTTCTAATTTATTAAGTGCCGCTATTTCGTTTATAGAAAGAGCCACGTTATAAATTCTAAATTCATCCAACAGGCCCGCGTAGCCCGTTGCCCAATCTTGTTGAGAACCATTATTTAAAGGTGGACTTGTTTCAAATTGATGTGTTCCAAAAACAACTTTACCATTAGTACCTGTCATTTCAAAAGCACCGTATTTTGCAGCCTTACTGATGTTATTTATATCTCCCGGATTATCTGCAAACAAAGGAGCAATACCTGCTGCCCCAGCAGCTGGAGCATAAGGAAAACCGCCTAAATTTGCACATAATGCTCCGTTGACATAAGCAGATAGAATACTCGCACTTGCATCATAAGTAAAAACGACATGAATCCATTGGTTCAAGCTATTATCTAAATTCATTATTGCTCCTTGTCCTCTCCAAGCCACACCAGATCTTCCGTTTTCTATGCCTAGTTTTAATCTCAATCTGTTCGGAAAATTACTGTCTGGATTTTCTAAAAACACATTCAATCCTCCCCAGAACTCCATTGGTCTTACTATCGAAAAAATACCTTGGGCACCTTTTCCTATTCCTGGAGTTGCTGGATCAACAGTATTAGCCGAATTCATCCAAAAAGAAACTGTAAAATTGTTTAAAGAAGTAATTGCCGCTGTAGCATTTGCAACAGCATATCGAGCTTCTGAACTAGATCCTAAATAAGCATTTCCTTTTATTCCAGTTCCATAAGCCACATTCGTTCCTACAGAACCTGTGATATTATTTTTACTGTCAGTAAAATTATTTTCAAAACTCAATTTAGTAACTAAATTACCCGCAGCTATAGCGTCTGAACTTTCAAAACCTCCAATTGCTTCATAAGGAATCGGACTGTTTACGGTATCGATACTATCCTCGTTACAGCTCACAAAAAATTGTGAAACCAGAGCAGAAGCAAACAAGAAAATATATTTATTTTTTTTCATTTTTACTGTTTTAAGAATTAATAATTCGGATTTTGGATTGACAATCCAGCGGCTTCGTTAATAAAGTTTTGTGGCAATGGAAATACTTCATGTTTACCTGCTACAAATGTTTTACCATGAATGGCAAAAGCAGCTATCGCTTGCGTCGTTCCTGTTCGAACTAAATCAAAAAATCTATCGTGTTCGAAGGCCATTTCGACTCTTCTTTCCTTCCAAATTGCAGTTCTTATATCCGCTTGTGAAGTAAATGTTGTATTGGCTAATCCAGCTCTCTTTCTAATTTGGTTTAACAAAGGAATGGCAGCAGGAGTTTGATTCAATTCGTTCAATGCTTCTGCTTTCATTAAGATCACTTCGGCATAACGCAAATACTTGATATTGGTATCTGAATTATCCTGACCAGAAAAAGCAGAAGAATAGGCTTTGTAATTGTACCTTGGATTATCTGCATCTGCGGGTACTACTCTGCCATCGTACAAAGTTGCTCCTCTAAACATGATCGTTGCATTTTTTCTAACATCATTGGCTTCATAAACATTTAGTAAACTCTGAGAAGGCGTATTAAAACCCCATCCCCATCCACCTGAACCACGAGCTCCTTGAGTTTGAGAATATTGTTTAATTCCTTGCGCAGGAACAGAGCCCACGCCCTGAATTTCAAAAATAGATTCTGCATCATTTTCTCCTGCCAGTCTATACATAGAAGCATAATCAGAAACGAGAGAATAACCGGTAACTAAATTACAATTGTCGATCACTTTCTGCCAATTTTTTTGATATAAACTCACTTTTGCCAATAAGGCATAAGCAGCTCCTTGAGAAGCTCTTCCTTTTTCGGAAGCAGCATAAGCAGCTTTATTCGGCAATGCTGCAATAGCATCGTTCAAATCACTTTCGATAAAAGCATAAACTTCTGCGCTTGATTTACGCGTTAATTGCATAATTCTATCTTCATTGGAAGAAGGATTCGGCAAATGATCAACAATGGGAACACCGCCGTAGGTTTTGACCAAAGTAAAATACATAAAAGCGCGTAAAAATTTCGCTTCACCAATTAATCTGCTTCGCAAAGCAGGATTAGCCTGATCCAATAGCGGAATAATGCTTAATGCCTGATTGCATCTATTAATTCCTTCGTAATTAGCTGCAAAAATTTCAGTAGTTGACGGACTTGACGCATTATAAGTCAGGGCATCTAATAAATCTTTATCAGAACCAGAATCACTAGGTGAAGAGCCTTTATCTGCATCATCAGAAGCAATACTAGTCACTCCATTCCAAGAAAAGGAAGACATATTCCAATCTAAAAATTTATTGTAAATTGCAGTAACAAAAGTTGCTGCGCCGGCATCATTGTTAAACAATGCGATATCATTGGTAGAAATAGATTCGGTTTGATCTACGTCTAAATAATCGTTTGAACACCCCGAAAAAAAGTAGGTGGATAGAACAAAAACGGATATATATATTTTTTTCATAATATTAAAATTTTAAATTAGCCCCAATAACAAATGACCTTAAGGTAGGATAAGCATCTAACTCAATTCCTTGTGTTCCATAAGGATCTCCATTCCCATTCAATTCAGGTGAAAAACCAGAGAATTTTTGAGTGATTAATGGATTTATCGCATTAACATATATTCTGCAAGAATTTATAAATCCTCCTTTTAAAGGAATTTTATATCCTAACGTAATGTTGTTGATTCTTAAGAAGTCCCCTGATTCTAAATAATAAGTAGAAGCAACCGGAACTTGATTAAAAGGTGCTGGATTTGAAGCCGTCGTATTGTTTAAGGTCCAAAAATCAGTGGCCAAAGATTCTTCAATGTTTTCACCTCCAAAACGTTGTGCTTTTTTACCATTGTACACTTTAGCTCCTGAAGTTCCATACCCATCAACTGAGAAATCAAAGTTTTTATAATTCACTCCAAATGTAACCCCATACGTGGAGGTAGGCAAAATAGAGCCTACATATTTTTTATCTGCATTGGCCAGAACACCTTGTGTCACTTTTTCACCTGTTACATTGTAGTACAACATAGCCCCATTAGCAGGATCAAAACCGGCATATTCGTAGATAAAGAAACTACCTAACGGCTGACCAACGGAAGTATTATCTAATATTTTAGTATCCTGTCCGTTTCCTAAACTTCCACCAATAAGTGGTGCCAGAGTTGCATCTTTTAGACCTGAAAGTTTATTTTGGTTATTTGAAAAATTACCTCCAACCCAATAACTCAAATTATCCGTCAATTGATCATCCCAACGCAATGCAATTTCATATCCTTTGTTTGATACCTCACCAACATGTGCCGGAGAGGAATTACTTATTCCAGAAGTCAGATAAGGTTTTGTATTTAAAATAACATTCGTTGTTGTTTTATCATAGACATCAAATGATCCTTTTAATCTGCTGTTTAAAAATTCAAAATCTACACCCGCGGATGCTTCTTCAGTAATTTCCCAAGATAAGCTGGGATCAATCTGAGAATTAATAGTCGTCCCTTCGTTTAAAATAGAACCTCCTAAATAATAACTCAATCCTGATGCATACGCTTGATTATTAAGGGGTACGTTTTGGTTTCCTAATTTACCCCAACCTCCTCTTAATTTCAGTAAATTAACTCCTTTAACATCCGCCATAAAACCTTCTTTGGTGATAATCCAACCTAAACCAAAAGCAGGAAACGTTCCCCAACGATAATCTGTCCCAAAATTAGAAGAGCCATCACGTCTTAGTGTTCCCGTAATTAAGTAACGATCCATTAATTTATATTGGAAACGTCCAAAATAAGAAGCCAACTTAGTTTCATTAGAAACTACATCGCTATAATTCATTATATTACCGGAATAATCAACGTCGTTTAAAGCCCAATAATTAGCATCTGCATTAACATTTTTTCTGGTAACACTCAAGGTTTCTCTAGATCCTCTAATAGAAGTTTCAATTCCTCCCGTAAGTTCAACATCATGAATCTCCCCAAAAACTTTATTGTAGGTAAAGTAATTCGTTAAATTCCAATTGAAATATTGTGATCTACCTTTAGTCAATAAATTTAAAGGAACTCCTTGATTAGCTGCTTTATAATCCGCTGGACTTGTATCGGGGTTTTGCGCCATCCAGATTCCTTGTGAATCAGAGAAGTTATAATTTTTCCAAGAATAATACTCCCCATTAAATTGGGAAGTAAATTTTAAAGACTCTAAAATATCATAATCTAATTTCAAACCACCTTGCAACGTTAAACTTCTTTGCTCTTCATCAAAAAAGTCTAATTGCGCTAAAGGATTACCCACATTGTTAAATAAATTACCAGATGTACCTGCAAAACCATTTGCTCCTACAAGTGGAACCCCATATTGACCATCAGGAAAAAAGACAGGAACTATTGGTGATTGTTTATAAGCAGTAGTAAAAGCGCCCAAAGGTTTTGGAGATGAGTTAGTCGAACCAAAACTAAAGTTTTGATTTAAAGTTAGCTTATCAGAAATCTTGTATTCATTGTTATTCCTAAAAGTGGTACGACTGTAATCTAATCCATTGAGAATTCCTTTTTCTTCGTAGTTACCAACACTGAAAAAATATTTAATTTTTTCAGTTGATCCGGAAACCGAAACGTTATTTTGAGTATATGATCCTGTCCTAGTAATAGCATCAAACCAATCTGTATTTACTGGTTGATCTTGTGAAAAAGTAGTGGATTGCAGTGCAGCATTCGAATAATGCGAAAACTTGTTACTTCCTGCCATTTTCACTTTTTTTAAAGGCTGTCTAAAACCTGCAAAAGTTTCAAATTCTACTGAAACTTTGTCTCCTTTTCCCTTTTTAGTGGTAATTATGATAACACCATTAGCAGCTCTGGTACCATAAATAGCGAGAGAGGATGCATCTTTCAAAATTTCATAAGACGTAATATCGTTAGTATTAATATTATTAATGTTATCTGTCGGCATCCCATCAACCACAAATAATGGTGTACGTCCGCCAATTGCAGTACCTAAACCCCTAATAACTACCGTAGGTGAACTACCCGGTAAATCAGATGAAATTACTTGAACTCCCGCGGCTTTTCCTTGTATGGCTTGTGAAGCATTCAAAACTTTAGTTTTAGAAATTTCCTCTGCTTTTAACGAAGTAACGGAGGACGTATTATCAATTATTTTTCGAGTTCCATACCCAATAACGATGACTTCATCTAATTGCATTTCTTGATCTTCCTGAAGAACAATACGCATCAGGTTTGCAGTAGCGACTGCGGTATTCGATTGAAAACCTAACATCGAAATTTGTAAAATTTCACCTTCTGACGCCTTAATTTCAAAATTTCCGTCAAAGTCACTGTTTGCATTTGTTTTTGAATCAACAGCAACTATGATTGCACCTGGAATGCCGATGCCGTTTTTATCTGATACCTTTCCCTTAATTACTTGGCCAGACATGTATGCTGGAAGTAGAATGAGTACTAAAAAGCTAATAATAAAATTTCTCATATATTAATAATTTGTTAAAGTTAGTAAAGCCAAATTAGATAATTACAACGTTATAGTTGACAAAACGGAATTACTACATGAATACATCAAAATACTGATTTAGCACACAAAATCACTATTTTACTATAGCTACGAAAGGTAAAAACACATTATACTGCATCTAAATGATGTAGTAATGATGTACTATAATTCCACAATTAAAGAGGTTAATTAATATAATATCTATAAAAAGAACTCTTTTTTTATATTGATAATAAAAATTTGGAAAGGTTTTCGTCCTGAACTAAGTTTAATTTTTTCCTTAAACGATAACGATGTAGTTCTACGCCCCTAAAAGAAATATTGATTAGAGGTGCAATTTCTTTCGACGAAAGATTCATTTTTAAGTAAATGCAAAGCTTAATATCCTTCGAAGTTAAGTTAGGATATTTTTTAGAAAGGTTAATTATAAATTCATTGTGAAGATGATTCAAATTTGTTTCAAACGTTTCCCATTCATGCTTATTTACGGCATTAATTTTTATGACTTTTTTAATTTCACTTTTCAGTTTATTAAAATCCACATCGGAATCCAAGATATTTTGAATGTTTTCAATCATTTCACCTTGTTTCGCAATTGAAAGTGATTTGCCGGTAACCTCAGATGATTTAGTTTGTAATTCCAGTTCTAAGATGTGCTTTTCATACTCCTGAATATTCAGTTCGTTTTCGGCTTTCAATTCCATCTCCAGAATTTTCTTTTGATGTTTTAATTCCTCGTCACGCAATTCCAGTTTCTGTATGTATCGCATTTTATTCCATTTGTAATACAAATACAGTATTCCTCCAACTACAACAAAGTACAATAAAATCATCCAAATAGAAAAATACCACGGTTTAGCGACAACAAATTGAAAATTGGAAATTTTATCATAATTCAGTCCATCATGAAGATAAACGGTAATCTCATTAGAACCACTATTCAAGTTATTCAAGACAATCAGACCTTCATTTACAGGTATATATTCTTTAGTTCCATTAATTTTGTAAAATAAATTCGGCCTTGCTGCACCAAAAGCACCTGAGATTACATCTACACGAAGTTCCGAATTGTATGGTATTGTTGCTTTATTGCTGACCAAATTATCATTAACAAATGCTTCTATTTTTATATTTGATTCTATTTTATTCGTGTACTTTAATTGCAACGAGATAAAACCGTCATCGAGATTTAACAGATAATTATCTTTGTTTTTAAAAACTTTTAAATTATCATTAATAATTTTCCCCTTGTAATATTTCTCTTGAATAACAGTACGGACAAATTTATTGCCATTGGCATAAACATGGTACAAAAGGCCTTCTTGAAGTATCAGAAAGTAATTTTCATCAATAGAAACAATATTTGATACATTTTTAAAATTAGTATTAAATAATTCATTTTCTTCCAGTTGATTGGTGATTGAATTGTAAGTATACCAGGATTTATTTATCAAAAAAAGTATGTCGTTTCTAAATTCAAATATTTTTACACCAAAATCATTACTAATTTTGCTACGTTGGGTAACATTTTCAATCGCAGTAGTTTCATAGGCATCATTATACAGAATGCGATACAAACCTCTATTGTTATCGGCAGCCCATATTTCATTTTTCCTATTTTGAGCTACATATTTAATTGGTTTAATTAATCTTTTAATACTTATCTTTTGATTCAAATCATCAATATCATTATAAATAATTACGCCGCTATATGTTGCTTGCAAATACGAATTATTGATACTGCTTTTTGCTACATTCCAACCTCCATGTATAGCACTTAATTTATAGAGCAATCCTTTATCGTAAACAAAAGTGCCTTCGTTGTGACCTATCAGGTATTTGTTATTTATTTTACTGATATTCCATGCCTGGCCTTCGGTATTGGGAACTAAAGTAAATTGATTGCCTTCTAATTTAAAAATACCATGATTGGACGCCATCAAATAACCTTTATCAATAGTAGCGACAGAATACACAGAGCCTAAAACGCCCGAGTTATCATAGAAAATAGATATTGGCGAATTGACCTCAATATGTGCAATTCCATTATCCAGACCAAGCCATAAATCATTTTCTTTGTCCAGACCCACACTCAAAATAGAATTGTTCATCAAGACATTATTTCTATTGATGTTTTTATAGGAATTTGTGTTTAAATCAAAAACAAAAACACCTTTACTTGCTGTACCAATGATTAATTTATTGTTTTTAATAAATTTAGCCACATTGATGTTAGCCATTTTTAAAATATCGTTTAAAGGATTTTTCCAAGGACTTAAAACACCATTATTGTCAACATAAACTCCATTTTTTTTGGTAAAAACATACGTTTGGTTCTGAAATTTTTCAATAGCATGAATAACATTATTTTCTAAAACATCCCAACCTTTTACTTTTTCAAACTTGGAATTATTCATCTTGTAAATTCCTTTTTCTACTGAAGCAACTAATAATTCATTACCAACAGGAAAACAATAGGAAACCAAAAAATCAAACTTATTTTTTTTGATTATTTTTCCATTATACAGAAAAATTCCATTAAAAGATTGAAAGTAAATTTTATCTTTAAATTTAAAAATTTTCCAAATCTCCTCATTATCACTCTCATCAAAAATCGTTGTTTTATCAGAAATAGAAACATAAAACATCTTTCCGTTTTTTCGGTACCAATAACCAAATTCCTTGTAAGAACCGGAATAAATTCTATCTCCATCCACCATTATGGAACGGATTATCGTTTTGTTGGGTAACGAATATTTCTCCCATTTTACGCCATCATACCGCAATAAATAATAATTATTGGCAAAATACATAGCATTATCATTTCCTTGTGCTACATTCCAAATTTGGTTATCCCCATGATAATCAGATTTGTTGTAATTTTCAACAAAAGGAAGCAACTCTTGAGAATAAAGTTGAAACGAAAAAAAATATAACAGGATCAATACTGTAATTCTTGCTTTCAAAATGTGGCGTTTTATATCCAAATATAATTAGATTTCTCAAATAAAAGCCATAAAAAAAGCCTCTGTTTACAGAAGCTTTTTTCAAGTTGATTAATTTCTTAATTCGTCAATAATTTAAATACCTGATTGGCTATTTCGATTTCCTCATTAGTAGGAATGACCAATATTTTTGTTTTCGAGTCGGGTGTATTGATTTCCCGAATTTCATTTGAACGAATTTCATTCTTAGAATCGTCTAATTCTATTCCGAAATAATCCATATCTGTACATACCAATTTTCGAATATAAGAGGAATTCTCTCCTATTCCTGCCGTAAAAACAATAGCATCAAGTCCATTTAAAACTGCCGTATACGAACCAATATGTTTTTTAATTCGATAGGCATTCATATCTAAAGCCAACTGGCAATCAACATTCCCTATCGCTGCATTCGCTTCAATATCCCTCAAATCGCTGTAGCCTGTAAGCCCAAGCATTCCACTTTGTTTCTGCAACATCGTATTGACATCATCAAGCGTATATCCCAAAGAGTTAACCAGATAAAAAATCACGGATTGATCTACATCTCCGCTTCGGGTTCCCATTATTAAACCATTCATAGGACCAAAACCAAGCGTATGGTCAATGCTTTTTCCGTCCTTTATGGCTGTCATGCTACATCCATTTCCTAAATGTATGGTAATAATTTTCGAAACTTTATTTATAGATTTCTGTTTCAAATAATGAATCGCCTTTTCTGAAACATACTTATGACTCGTTCCATGAAAACCATATACGCGTATTTTATTGTCTGTCAAAAGGGAATTCGGCAATGCATATTTGTGCGCCACAACTGGAATCGTTTGATGGAAAGCAGTATCAAAAACAGCCACTTGTATTGCCGAATTGAAAATTTCCTCGGCCACATTTATTCCTTCCAAATTCGCTGGATTATGTAAGGGTGCTAAATCAAAAAGTTCTCTGATTTTGTCTTTTACCTCACTGGTAATAATTACGGTATTCGAAAAAGCGCTTCCGCCATGCACCACACGATGACCGACAGCTTCTATTTCATCCGTACTTTTGATTACTCCTATTGTTTCATCCATCAGTAATTTGGCAATTTTCTCCAAACCTATTTTATGGTTTGCAATAGGCAACGTTTCCTCTAATTTAGTACTATTTGTAACATATGTTAGATTCGAAGTTTCCAATCCTATTCTGTCAATCATCCCCGAACAAATTACTTCATTTGCCGGCATAATGATTAATTGGTATTTTATGGAAGAACTTCCTGAGTTTATAATTACTATTTTCATTTTATAATCCTTGAGCTTGAATCGCAGTAATCACGACTGTATTTATAATATCATCAACTGTACAACCGCGGCTTAAATCATTGACAGGTTTGTTCAGTCCCTGTAACATCGGTCCAATGGCTAATGCGCCAGTTTCTCTTTGAACTGCTTTATACGTATTGTTTCCCGTGTTTAAATCAGGAAAAATTAGAACGCTGGCTTGTCCTGCCACTTCCGAATTTGGCATTTTACTTTTTCCCACTTCCATATCTACGGCGGCATCATATTGAATAGGCCCTTCAATTTTTAAGTCGGGGCGTTTTTTTCTGACTATTTCAGTTGCTGTTCGCACTTTATCCACTTCATCTCCTTTTCCTGAAGAACCGGATGAGTAAGAAAGCATGGCGATTTTTGGATCGATTCCAAAAGCCAAACTGGAATCGGCAGATGAAATGGCAATTTCAGCCAATTGCTCCGCAGTAGGATTTGGATTAATGGCACAATCTCCAAAAACAGAAACTCTGTCCTCTAAACACATAAAAAATATCGATGAAACGACAGAGGAATTGGGTTTTGTTTTAATGAATTGCAACGCCGGTAAAATAGTATGTTGCGTGGTATGTGCAGCACCGGAAACCATTCCGTCAGCATGTCCTTTGTAGACCATCATCGTACCAAAATACGAAACATCTTCCATCAAATCTTTCGCCATTCCTACAGTTACGTTTTTTGCTTTTCGCAACTCAAAATACGTGTTTACATAATCATCATAATGCTCGGATTCTATCGGATTAATGATTTGCACTTTAGAAAAATCAAAAAACAAACCCAATTCTGAAACTTTGTTTTCTATTTGTTTCTTGTTGCCTATGATAGAAATATCCACCACATCCATTTCTAATAAACGGGAAGCCGCCATAATAATTCGATCATCATTTCCTTCCGGCAGTACAATGTGTTTCCTGTGTTTTCTGGCTCTTTTTACCAAATTATACTGGAACATTTTTGGCGTCATTCCTTCTGCTTCAAAAGTGATCAGCTTTTCAGCCAAGTTGTCTAAGTCTACATATTTTTCGAAAGTAGTAATAGAAATTTCAATCTTCTGCTTGTTGTTTGCGTAGATTTTAGATTTTATAGATCCTATTTTATTAGTGATAAAATAAGTCCCTTCTTCAACGGCAATAATTGGAACAACCGGCGAAAGTCCTTCTATCAATTTCAAAATACTGATTTCCGGCAAAATATTTCCTGTCAACACAATCCCGGAAATTGTGGGATAATTAAGGGATTCATTGGCTTGTAAAGCGCCCAAAATAATGTCGGCACGATCTCCGGGAGTAATTACCAGGCTATTCTCTTTTAAATGCAGCAAATAATTACACAATTGCATAGCGCCAACGCTAAAGTTTCCCGTTTGATTGTTCAAATTAGCGGCACCAAATAAAACTTTGGCATCCAACTCATTGACGATTTCCTGTACTGTTGGGTTGTTTAAATTATGGACTAATGGAATCGCATTTACCATTACACTTTCAGGCAAAGCTTTTCGTAATCCATTCGTTACTATTTCTATATTCTCCTGCTGCACCTTATTGGCAATTACGGCCAAAACCTCCACATCCTTAACTTTGAATGAATCATAAGCGAGATACAAACTGTCCAATAACTCTTCCAGCGTTTTGCCCACTCCTGAACCTACAATAATGGTTGGGATTCCAAGATTTTTAGCAATCAAAACATTCATATCTAATTCTATCACCGTTCCTTCGCCACTAAATCCGGTTCCTTCGACCAAAACAAAATCAAAACGTTCCTCTAATTTCTTATATTTTTCAATAATCAAATCGAGAACCTCCCCTATTTTTCCTTTATTTTTTTTCTTGATTAGTTTACTTTTTGTGATGGCAAATGCATCTTCAAACTCGATATCCAAACCAAAATGACTTAACACCGTTTCGATATGATTGTCAAATCCTCCTTCTTCAGTATCCTCAATTATTGGTCTGAAATAACCAACCTTGGCAGTTTTACCAATTAGCATGCTCATTAGTCCCAGTGTGACGATAGACTTACCGCTATTTTGCTCGCTTGTCGCTATATAAATGGCCTTATTCATTTTTTGTTTTTAAATTAATTCCAAAAAAATTAGAGATATTGTATTTTACGTATTAAAACCATCGGCGTTTTTTAAAATAGATTATCATTCCCATCACAATCAAAAACATGATTCCCATCACAATATGATAACCATATTGATATTTTAGTTCAGGCAAATTTTCAAAATTCATACCATAAACTCCCACAATAAAAGTAAGCGGAATAAATATTGCCGAAACGATGGTGAGCGTTTTCATAATCTCATTCATCTTATGGGTTTGCGCCGAAAAAAAGAAATTTGAAGCACTTTCTAATGATCCCATATCCGATTCAATTTGTTCTAAAAGTTCTAAACTCTTTTGGTGCAATCGAGAAAAAAAGCTGAAAGTATCTGATTCCATAGCATTAAAAATATTGTCGTCCTTGACGCTTTTAATATCATATAAAGAATCGCGCAGCGGAATGATGGATCGTTTTAAGAAATTAAAATTATCCCTGTGTTTCTCAATCTTTTCTAAAATTATTGGATCTACACTTTTCTTGGTAAGATTGATCAACTCTTCTACTTTGTCTTCTTCATTTTCTAACGTGATGTAGAAATTTTCCATAATAGCGTCCAGCAGGATATACAACAAATAATCCGCTTTTTTCTCTCTCACTAAGCCCGAATGTGTGCGAATCCGCTCCCGAATATGAGTAAAAAAATCACTTCTTTTTTCTTGAAAAGAAATTAAAACACCATCCTTTATCAAAAAACTTATTTGTTCAACACTAATATTATCTGAATGTTCTGCAGGCAAAAGTGATTTGATATTAAAGAATAAAAATTCGTGTGATTCTTCAAGTTTAGTTCTTCTTGTTGTATTTAAAATATCGGCTAACATGAAATTATCTATTTTAAAATAATTTCCAATAGATTTTAGCCATTCCACATTATTTAGACCGTGAATATTTACCCAATTCGTTTTTTGTTTTTCTATATAGTTGTCTAAATTAGAAACCTTAAAATCCTCATATTCTGCTAAATTCAAATCATCGTAAACAAATAATTGCATCTCTGAATCTTTGGTTTTGTGAATCCCTGTATATTCCAGATTGTAAGGTTGCAATTTCTTTCCTTTCTTGTATTTAATTTTTCTCATTCAAAAATCATTTATAAAGTAATAATACAATAAAAAATCAAAAGTACGGCTACTTCCGCCTTTTGGCATTGCCAAAATCAAAAGTTATACCTAACTATTTACTAATTTTAAAGCGAAAATACACAGAAACAACCATCTCTTCTATGAGAAAAATCATGTAAGCATAGTAAATAATTACATATTCCACGAATGTTAATTTATGTTAATTATTCAAAATTGCATTTTCAAAATATATATTTTTAAAAATATATCAATAGATTTGAAGATTAATGCCGAATAAATAGCAAATTCTCCTATTTACGCACTGAAAACTAATTATTAACTATTTTATGTTGAACCAAATGCTTAAAAAAAAATTAACCTTATTTATTGTATTTCTGCTGATTTTTTCAGCTCCAGAGACATTCGCTCAAAGTCGAAAAAAAAGAAAAGCAGATAAAAATGCTGTTGCCAAAGTGGATACCAAAGTTTCTGATGCCAAGAAAGAACCTAAACTGTACAAAAAAGTAATTGATTCAAGTGCAGTTACGCAAAGAGGACTTATTGATGTTCATAAAGTAGACAACAAATACCTTTTTGAAATTCCAGATTCTATTTTAGGAAGCGAAATGATGACCATTACCCGATATTCTAAAACTCCGGCCGGTGGCGGAATTTTTGGTGGAGAAGAAATCAACAGACAGGTGGTTCGATGGGAAAAAGGATTAAATAACAACATCCTGCTCCGATCAATTACTTACGTTATTATGACACCGGATGAAGATAAACCAATGGCTCAGGCGGTTAAAAATTCAACTTCTGACCCAATCATTGGAAATTATGATGTTCTGGCGTACAAAAAAGATGAAACTGGAAAGATTACTGGTTATGTAGTAGATTTAGCAACAACTTTCGATGCTGATGTTCAAACTTTTTCTTTGGATCCAATCAAGAAACAATTATTAAACATCCAAACGTTTCAAAAAGACAGATCGTTTATCTCCAAAGTAAGTAGTTTTCCAATAAACACTGAAATTAGAAGTGTAAAAACCTTCACAACAACACCCCCAAAAATCAATACGACACCAACACCAAAAATTGGAGTTGATTTACCATCCGCTTTAGATGCGGGAGTAGTTACTGTAGAAATGAATACTTCTATGATTTTATTGCCAAAAAATCCGATGCGCAAAAGAGAATTTGATGCTCGTGTAGGCTATTTTGCAAACCAATATGGTGTGTTTGAAGAAGAATCTCAAAAATCAGACACCAAAGTATTTGCTGTGAGATGGCGTTTAGAGCCTAAGTCACCTGAAGATGCACAAAAACAAAAAAAGGGTGAATTAATTGAACCTTTGAAACCGATTGTGTATTACATTGACCCGGCGACTCCGGAAAAATGGAAAAAATTCATCAAACAAGGTATTGACGATTGGCAAATCGCTTTTGAAGGAGCTGGTTGGAAGAATGCTATTCGAGGAGAATATTGGCCAGAAAATGATCCAACAATGAGCTTGGAAGATGCTCGTTTTTCTGTTTTAAGATACTTCGCAGCTGAAATTCAAAATGCTTATGGTCCAAACGTTCACGATCCAAGAAGCGGTGAAATTTTAGAAAGCCACATTGGTTGGTACCACAATATCATGAGTCTTTTAAGAAACTGGTATTTGATTCAAACTGCCGCTGTTGATCCGGCTGCAAGATCAAAAAAGTTTGATGATAAGTTAATGGGAGAGTTAATCCGTTTTGTTTCCTCTCATGAAGTAGGACATACTTTAGGGTTGCGTCACAATATGGGAGCAAGTTCAGCCACTCCGGTTGAAAAACTTAGAGATAAAGATTACCAAGCGAAAAACGGTCATACTTCTTCTATCATGGATTATGCACGTTTTAATTATGTTGCACAGCCTGAAGATAACGTTACAACTTTATTTCCTAGAATTGGAGATTATGACAAATGGGCTATCAAATGGGGATATTCTTATTTTGAAGACACTAAAAATGAAGCGCAAGAGAAAGCTTTCTTAAACGAAATGACTAAGGAGGCGTACAAAAACAATCGCTTATGGTTTGGTTCTGAAACAAGTCCTTACGATCCAAGATACCAAACAGAAGATATTGGTGATAATGCAATGAGAGCTTCTGAATATGGAATAAAAAACCTGAAAAGGATTCTTCCTAATTTATTAGAATGGACAAAAGAAGATGGTGAAAGTTATGCTGAATTAGATGAGCTTTATGGCGCACTTACAGGACAATTCAGAAGATACATGGGACACGTTACTAAAAACGTGGGTGGAATTTATGACTCTCCAAAAACCTATGACATGTCTGGCAATCAATTTCAAGTAGTGCCAAAAAGTATCCAAAAAGATGCTGTGGCATTCTTAAATACGCAATTGTTCACCACTCCAAAATGGTTACTAGATCAAAACGTTCTTTCAAAAATAAACCCGGAAAGTGGTGTTGAAGCTATTAAAGGAATGCAGGATGCAACATTAACTAGCTTGTTAGCCGGTGACAGAATGGTTCGCCTTTTAGAAACCTCAACGGCGAGTAAAGACAATTATTCAGTAGACGAATTAATTACTGATTTGAATAAAGGAATTTTTTCTGAATTGAAAAGCAACAGTTCTATCGATATGTATCGCAGAAACATTCAAAAATTATACGTAGACAAAATGATTGGCTTACTCAAGCCTGGCAATGCAGAAGTAAGGTCGGTACCAGTTGGTGTAACGTACGGGTTCAATACCAAAAGAGTGAATTTGGCCCAAACAGATTTACCTTCTATTGCCAGAGGTCAATTGAATTCACTTAAAAATGATTTAAAAATGTCTTCCGCTAGAATGTCAGACCGAATTAGTAAATACCATGTACTTGATTTAATATCTAGAATTGGCGAAGCTTTAGATCCTAAATAATAAATTAAAAAGGGAAAATGTTCAAACAATATTTTCCCTTTTTTTGTTAAATGTGACTTTAATGTAATGTTTCTTGTAGAAATGTACGTTAAAGAAACGCACTTCAGTGCGTCTCTGCGTGATAAATAACAATAATGATAGAATTAAAATACCCGACTTATTTAAAAAATAGGTCGGGTATTTTATTTCATGTAATACCACAAAAAAACCGAACTATTTCTAGTCCGGTTTTAACAAATAAATAGTAAATATAAAGAACGTTATTAATCTCTTGAAGATTTTACGGCTAAACTATAAATTACTAAACCAAAACCGATTTTATTGATCGCATCAGCAATGTTATAAACCACGTCAATATTACCCGCTGGTATAAATCCGTTGTACCATCCTGTTGTTCCCATCATATATCCTAATGGATAAATAGACCAACCAACAAGTACAAACCAACATAAAATTTTGTGTGCTTTCTGTACTTCGCCTCCAGCTACTGCCGCTAATTTTGCAGCTTCGCCTAACCAAATCTCGTACACGATCGCAAAGTAAGCTAATCCGGAAATGAATCCCCAAAGCGCAGCACTATCCGTGAATACCACTTCACCAAAGTAACCTGTTACTAACATGATCACCGAGTAAATAATCATTTTCCATAATAATGATTGTTTTGCTCCTGCCACTTTTAGTATTAGGTAGAATTCTAAACACATTAACGGTACGGTAAGTACCCAGTCTACATAACGAAAAAATGTTGGCGATTCACCAAATGAAGCCCAATAATCTCTCATGTAGAAATAATGTACAGCAGCAATAAAAGTAATTAATCCTGACACTAATACTGAAGTTCGCCACTTTTTATCAAACTGGCTTAAGGATAAAAAGAAAAATGCTGAAGCGGCCATCATTGCCATACAGCCCACAAAAAATGTAAAACCTACGTAATCGGTTGGGGATAATTTTCCGACTAATCCTGAAATAAACATAAAATTTGTCATAAATAAATAATTTTAATGGTTTTTGTTTACTCAAATGTAGTAAAAGTTAAACAATAAAAAATGATTTTTGTTTAATATTTTTTGACTAATTTTAAACGATAATTAAAATTTATGAAAAATTATTCAAATATTGCAATTGTAGCCAGTTTTTTTGGGTTGTGGATGGACTCTTTTTTAACAGATAAGCTTCAGATAATATTGGGTTTCCTCCTAATTTTTACTTTTGGTATTTTGCATGGTGCAAATGATCTACTTTTAATTGAAAATATCGATACCACAAAACAATCCAATTCAAGACTAAAAACATTAGGGTATTATATTGCTGTAGTTTTAACAGGTATACTTTTGTTTTATACAATACCTTATGTGGCGCTTCTATTATTCATTATTGTGAGTGCGTACCATTTTGGAGAACAGCAATGGCAAACTTTTATTCAGCATAAATTTCCACAATGGCTCGTAATACTGTTCCAATTTTTATACGGATTTGTAATTTTATTGTTATTGTTTAATTTTCACTCTGGTGAAGTGCAAAATATCATCTTGAACATCGCAAATATTAGTATACCAAGCCAGTCTTTATTTTTACTACTGCAAATTTCAGGCATCGTTTTTATCGGTTTAAGTGCTTATTTGTTTTGGAAATCAGAAAAAATCAGAAGTAAACTGCTTTTGGAATTCTTCTATTTGGTTCTGTTTGCAATCCTTTTTAAATCTTCCAGTCTAATATGGGGATTCGCTATATATTTTGTCTTGTGGCACAGTATTCCTTCTATAATTGACCAAATTAAATTTTTGAATGGCTCTTTTTCCATGAAATATTTTATTGCCTATTGTAGAGCAGCAGGAATTTATTGGTTCATTTCAATATTAGGAATCACATTAATCTACTATTTGTGCAAAGGAGAACAGCTCTTTAATGCTTTATTTTTCTCTTTTTTAGCTGCTATAACATTTCCCCATGTAGCAGTAATTACAGAAATGTTTCGAGGTAAAAAACAAACTAAAAAATAAAACGCATAAAAAAACCGTTTACCAAAGGCAAACGGTTTTCTAAATCAACAGTAACGATGCACCGCAGTGTATCTTTACGGGAAATTATTATTTTACTTCTTCAAATTCAACGTCTTCAACATTGTCACCTTGAGTAGCAGCATCCCCTTGCGGTTGTGCTTCTCCTTGACCTTGTTCTCCTTGAGCATACATCGCCTCAGTTGCTTTTTTCCAAGCAGCGTTGATGTTGTCAAGAGCCGTTTGAATTGCAGGGATGTCTTGAGATTGGTGTGCCATTCTCAATTCAGTTAATGCATATTCTACAGCAACTTTGTTTTCATCAGATAATTTAGAACCTAATTCTTTTAATTGAGTTTCAGTTTGGAAAATCATTCCGTCTGCTTCATTCAATTTTTCTGCTCTTTCTCTTAAAAGTTTGTCAGAGTCAGCATTAGCTTCTGCATCTTTTTTCATTCTTTCAATTTCTTCAGAAGTCAATCCAGAAGAAGCTTCAATACGAATATCGTGAGATTTTCCAGTTCCTTTATCAGTAGCCGAAACTTTGATGATACCATTAGCATCAATATCAAAAGTTACTTCAATTTGTGGAACACCTCTTGGAGCTGGTGGAATACCATCTAAATGGAAACGACCGATAGTTTTGTTGTCAACTGCCATGGCTCTGTCTCCTTGCAAAACGTGGATTTCAACTGTTGGTTGAGAATCTGCAGCTGTAGAGAAAACTTGAGATTTTTTAGTTGGAATAGTTGTGTTAGACTCAATTAATTTAGTCAAAACACCACCCATAGTTTCGATACCTAAAGATAAAGGTGTAACGTCAAGTAACAATACATCTTTTACATCTCCAGAAAGAACTCCACCTTGAATAGCTGCTCCAATTGCAACAACCTCATCAGGGTTTACTCCTTTTGACGCTTTTTTACCAAAGAATTTTTCAACCTCTTCAGCAATTCTTGGCATACGAGTAGAACCTCCAACCAAAATAACTTCGTCAATATCTGAAACAGTTAAACCTGCATCTTTCAACGCTTTAGCAACTGGTGCCATAGAACGTTTCACTAATGAATCAGTTAATTTTTCAAATTGAGCTCTAGTTAATTTTTTAACTAAGTGTTTTGGTCCTGAAGCCGTAGCAGTTACATATGGCAAGTTGATTTCAGTTTCAGCAGAAGAAGACAATTCAATTTTTGCTTTCTCAGCAGCTTCTTTCAAACGTTGCAATGACATTGGATCAAGACGTAAGTCAATACCTTCTTCAGCTTTAAATTCGTCAGCTAACCAGTCAATAATTTCGTGGTCAAAATCATCTCCACCTAAGTGAGTATCACCATTAGTAGACAATACTTCAAAAACTCCGTCTCCTAATTCAAGAACAGAAATATCAAATGTACCTCCACCTAAATCGTAAACAGCAATTTTTTGATCTTTACCTTTTTTATCTAAACCGTAAGCAAGTGCAGCAGCTGTAGGTTCGTTGATAATACGCATTACTTTAAGACCTGCAATTTCACCCGCTTCTTTTGTAGCTTGACGTTGTGCATCATTAAAGTATGCTGGAACAGTAATAACTGCTTCGGTAACAGTTTGACCTAAATAGTCTTCAGCTGTTTTTTTCATTTTTTGAAGTGTCATAGCTGACAATTCTTGAGCAGTGTATAAACGACCATCAATATCCACACGTGGTGTGTTGTTGTCCCCTTTTACTACTGAATAAGAAACTCTTTTTGCTTCAGCTGTAATTTCTGAAAAAGAATGACCCATAAAACGTTTGATAGAAGCAATAGTCTTTGTTGGATTAGTTACCGCTTGTCTTTTAGCAGGATCTCCTACTTTAATTTCTCCACCTTCAACAAAAGCGATGATAGATGGTGTTGTTCTTTTTCCCTCTGCATTAGGAATAACAACTGCTTCATTACCTTCCATTACAGAAACACAAGAGTTGGTCGTACCTAAATCAATTCCGATTATTTTACCCATTTTTAATATATTTAATTTTTTGTATACATGTTTTAATGACTCGGAATCGATAAGTCAATCTTTGTGCCAATACAAAACGGCCTATTGAATTGTCAGTTTGTGTTAAAATTGGCGTAAAAAAATCTGACAAGATGACATTTCATTGGGTTTTTCATTTTGGCGGAAGTCGGAATTAGGAGCTGATTCCCGCTATTCGCTATATCTTTTCTTTTTTAAGAAAAAAAGAAAAGGATGCCGCTGCTATCGGGGCTAGGAAATCTGATTCCTAAGTTCATTTATTTTTATTCGATTACTTTAAAATTTCAATATCAATAATTCGTAATATATTAATTACATTAGCGGAAAGATAGAAAAGCTATTTGTAGCGCAAAGCATACCGATTTTGGGTGTATATGCGCTAGTTTGTAGCGAGAATATACAAGTTATGGGGCAGTTGTGCCGAAATTACGCAGGTAATTTCGATTTGGAAATAACGTTCACAGCTCGCAGAAACTTAAAAAACAGAAGGGTAAAAATCGGAATCGCCATCAGAAGGCGGAAAGTTAGAATCTGACAATAAATAGACGAAAAACTGAAGCGTGAAAGTTGGAACTTGCCAACAGAAGCGTGAAAATTGGAATCTGAAAAGCAGAAACGTAAAAGTCAGAATCTGCTAACTAAAACTTAAAAAAGAGAAACTTGAAAAGTTTTGCGCAAAAATTAAAAAGTGAATAATTGAAAATAATACGCCGAAATTACGAGCAGAAAAACGGAAACGTGAAAATTGGATTTTGCCAACAGAAACGTGAAAACTTTGTGTGATAATCGTAATTTCGACAAAAAAACCGCCCCATAACACACGCTACAAGCAATTTGGGGATTTGGCTTAATGGAAAAAATTGGTTTGTATTTGGAAGATTTGGTAAATCCGAAAGATAACGCTGATTTAATCCCAAACTGCTTGTAGCGCGAGAACGTTAGCCGTCAGTTTCGAGCGACCGAAAACCGAAATAAAAAAAGTGAAATGGGAGTTAGAATTATAGTTCACAAACCAGAAAATTGGAAATATGGAAATATATTTGGCGATATTTTGTCTGAAAGAAATGGGGATAAATTGATCGTCAAAATGATAAAATCCATAAAAGGAGAAAATATTGAAAGTAAATTTATAGAATTGAAACCGCAAAATGAAACCGAAACGTTTAAACCTTTATTCAGAAACTCAACAGTAATGGTAAACGGAAATATATTTGATGAGAATAACGAAATTTCTGAATATGTGATTTCAGGAAGTGTAACATTTGACTAAAAGTGGATAAAATAGAATTAGAAACCATAATTGAAAAATTAGAGCAAAATGTTTCAAAAGAAAATGGAACAATTGGTTTGTATTATCATGATGGAGAAGATGAATGTCATCTTAAAGCTAACAAAGATGGATTTAAATTGTTTGCAATTGAACTTTTGAAAGCTTCAATAAATACTGAAACTATAATTGAGAATAAAGAAAAAGATTTTATTCCTTTTGGTTTTAATCAAAAGTGGTTTGAAGGAGAAGTTATGATTGCATATATTAAACCTATTTTGGAAAAAAGAGGAGAAATAATTGCAGAAAAAGCCTATATTCCTAGTATTAAAGATGATTTATTAAAATTTGGTTGTTTTGCAATTATTGGAATATTAGCATTAAGCTTAATAATTGGAATTTATACAGTTATTACTTGGTTTTGAAACAATTGAAAATGGAATAAATAAAAAACCGAACGGCTAACAGCTACTCCTATGTAAAGCATCATAAAGTTATTCACAACTTTTAAGAGGGTTATATGTTGGTTATTTTTCGAGTACAAAATTCCGTTCCAACGGCTTGTTGAAAAAGTTGGGAACAACTTTTTG